>CAVHKA010000049.1:0-11939 GCA_963636325.1 Agathobacter sp.
ACAGCAAGCCCAACATCCGCTACAACACCGCCAAGGGCTATGAAGGGATCATCGAACACCACATCATCCCGGCCATTGGCGCGATCAGGCTCAGGCAGCTTTCGTCCATTCATATCCAGAGGATGTACAACGAGACCAAGGAAAACGGCAGGGTGCAGCGCGGGCCGAAGCAGAACGGCAAAGCGCTATCCAACACCTTCGTTCGGCGCGTCCACGCAGTGCTGCAGGCGGCGCTGAAGCAGGCGGTGAGAGAGCGGCTCATCCCATACAATCCCTGCGAGAACTGCCGCATCCCGCCTAAGGACAAGAAAGAGATGACCATCCTGCCGCCGGAGAAAATCGGCAGATACCTTCAGGAAGCGGAGAAATACGGTGTCCTGCCCATGTTCTATCTGGAGCTGTCCAGCGGCCTGCGCCGGGGCGAACTGCTGGCGCTCCAGTGGTCGGATTTGAATGTGAAAGAGCGCATTCTGACGGTGAATAAGCAGGTCACCCGTATGGAGGGCGAGCTGGATGTGACGGAGCCGAAAACAAAAAACTCCGTTCGCAAGGTGGCGCTGTCTCAGCAGGCAGTGGACCTGCTGGTGCAGGAGCATGAACAGCACCCGGACAACCCCATCCTGTTCCCGTCGCCCCGGACAGGCGGCTACTGGAGTCCGGACGCGGTGTCGAGGATCAACCGGAAGCTGCTGAAAAGCGCAGGCATCGAGGAGCATGTGCGCTTTCATGACCTCAGACACACCTTCGCGACCATGGCCATCTCCAGCGGTGTGGATGTAAAGACACTGTCCAGTATGCTGGGCCACTTCAGCGCTGGGTTTACGCTGGACACCTACACGCACATCACCAACGATATGCAGAGGGGCGCGGCGGAGAAAATCGGCGGCTTCATGGAATCGGTCACGGCAGCCAATGCCCCGGAGCCTCCCGACCCGCCGGAGGAGAACCGGTGCAAGGTGATACCGTTTGAAAAGGTTGGGTAAGTAATGTAAAACAGCCACAGATAGAAGCTACTCTATCTGTGGCTGTTCACATTATTGCATATCAAGATTAATAGAATCTGCTTCTCTGCTCTTGATGTATATGGTCTTCTTTGTAGGCAGCCATGATTCGCTGATATTCCTTCGGGTTATCATTTTCGCAGTCCAGTGTAACAATTCGGTCAACGTGCGGCTTTAATGGTTCGGAGCTGTACCAAGGCTCTTTTATTGTGAGATAAATGATTTTTTTCGTCTTCTGCCGTTCTGCCATTTCATGCAGCATTTGAATCTCTTCTGGATTTTTCGCAACACTTTGCATCGGCCATACAATCATGAAGTCAAACGCATAATTGTCGTATTTATTGCTACTGCTCTTGGTGGATAGATTATCGAAATAGATAGTAAGGTTCGACAATTGCATGGACTGGCCATACTTTTTAGGAACTTTTACTTTGTAAAGACCTGCCCAACGGAAGAAATCCTCCATCCCATCCATTGTGGTATGAATAAGAAAGATTAGACCTTTAGACCTCCCCTGAGCATTCAGTGTTTTTAGAAGTGTCCGGTGTTTTTCTTCATCGGCTATGCCGCAGATCAATAGCGTTTTCTCTGTCTCATTATTTAGGAAGCTTGCAATTTGCTTATAGGCGTTTTCTACATCAGACATGAAAATCCTCCTGATAAAACACTATCACAATGTGATTGGTTGGTGACTTTTATTAGCTATACCTGACAATACAAAAACTACTATAAACCATTATAGGCGCTAAAAAGGAAAAACTCAAGTTTCCGTTGTGGCTGCGGCGAAAATACCGAAGTTATACCCGTTAGGGAGGGGTTAGGGATTTTGCTGATTTCGGCGTGTTTCTGCACCAAGGACAAAACCGCCTTTTTGCCGCTCTGACCACAATTGGGATGTGGTCAAGCACACTTCGAAAATTGAACTTATAACGCAGAAAAACCGCCTTTTTAGGCGGTTTTTCTGGGAAAGGTGGTCCGAGTGACAGGATTCGAACCTGCGGCATCCTGCTCCCAAAGCAGGCGCGCTACCAACTGCGCTACACCCGGTTATTTCGTTATTCTATCCGGCTGGTCGTATTCTCCCAAACCAGGCGCGATACCAACTTCGCTATACCCGGATATTCAATTTCTGCCATTATACCACGGCGAGGGAGAAAATCAAAGATTTTTCTGTCTGTGGTCATTCCTGTGGTCAAAGCCGCTTTTGTGCCGCTTTCGGCAATCGGAGGAAATCCAGCAAACGCAGGCGTTGCAAGGCTTTGCGGCGTTTCGCCCTGACCCGTCCCGGATACCGCCACGGCACTCCCAAACTTAGCGCAAGACCGCAGTTTTACTATATCCGATTATATTGTGCTCACAACAAAGAATATGAATAAGTGCGTTGCCGTTCTCGGCAACGCACTTATCTTATCAGATTTTCAGGCCTCTTGCAAGAGTAAAATGTTCAATTCCGCGTCGATTCCACGACGGGATCAGAGTTGGCGGCAGAGATCGCAGGAACAACGCCAGCGCCAGCAGGTCGGCACTGCCGCCGGGACTGAGCCAGCGGTCAATGAGGGTATCATCCATTGCCAGTGCCAATGCGGCGCGCTGCTCCGGCGGCGCGGCCAGAATGGCGGCGGCCTGTGATTTGACAAAGGTAGCGCCCTCGACGCCACCCCGATGATAGAGGTTGGTGTCCTCTGTGTGAGCCATCAGCCAGAGGAGCACGGTCAGGGGATCGTGGGCTTGCAGCAGCCTTGCGGCTTTTCGGGCAGTGGGAAAGCCCGCCAGTGCTTCTGCCCGTGCGCCGCCCACCTGATGGCGCAGCGCCACCGCCGCGCCGTTGGTATTCTGGGGCGGTGTCAGCTCCGCCGTCAGCGCGGCGGCATGGGCGAATACGTCGCCGCCCTCCGACAGACACCGGCCCAGCGCCGCCAGCAGCACCGAAAAGGAGAACAGCGCCCCCTTGTGGGTGTTGACGCCGCCGGTGGCTGCGAACATGGCGGCTTCGGCTGCCAAGCCCGCCGTCTGTAATGCGGCGGCACCCGCACCGGACAGGCTCAATGCCGTAATCCGGCGGAACCAGGGCGTCAGTGCGTCGATGCTGCACAGGAACAGGGGAAGGTCCATGTCGCTGTGGGCCCCATTATTGCGTTCATCCACCAGTCCCGGCTTTGGGGTCAGGCGAACCTCCTGCTCCAACGCCTTTGCCGCCAGACCGGACAGATATCCGGCGGCGAAGTCCACCAGGATTTCGCGGGTGCGGCTCACGATGGCGTCCAGCCCGTGGGCGCGGCTGCGGGAGCAGACCGTTACCGGTCCGCCGCAGATAAGGCAGGTGCGCGGCTCCGGACGGGACAGCTTGCCGCCGTCCGTGTCCAGCACGTCCAGATCGTACAGCCGCCCGATGGGTGCGGCGGTCTCCAGCGTCAGACAGACGGCTTTCAGCTCCGCCGCCGGACGGTCATAGACCAGCAGGGCCTCGCAGCCGGTGCCGGGGCGGATGATCTCTGCTGCCATCGGCTGGCCCAATGTGGTATACAGGGCTTCCAGCCCCGCGTCGAAGGCCAGCTGGATCAGCGGGGAGGACTTCACCGGCCCGGCGATATTCATGGTAAAGGACACCAGCGGCAGGCGATGGCTGTGCAGCAGCCGCCGCTGTGCGTCCGCCCGCGTGTCACGGGCGCGGAGGATATCCTCCAAAGTGACGTTCACAATAGGCATAGGTGGTCTCCGGTACAAGTGGTTGAATGTCAGAAAGTCGTCCCTCCGCCAGTGCGCGGCGGATAGCGGTGGCAGAGATATTCTCCAGACGGGGGATCTCTGTGACGGATATACCGTAAGCAGGAAGCATTTCCTTCATTCGGCGGTTATAGGCGGCGGTGGTGGGGGAGAAGGGTTCCTCGCCTACGAACCGCCGGGTGATGTGGAGAGCCGGGGCGATGTGCTGCCCGAACAGCGTCAGGTCGAGATCACACCGGGCGTCCTCCGACTGCTCGTCCCGCAGGAAATAGGCAGGGAAGGTGGCCCGGCTTACCAGAAAATCGCCGCCGGAGCATACGGTCACGTTGCCAAGGTGTGCCGTCCCCTCCCGCACCAGCGCCAGCCGGTCGGTGGCAGAGAAGGGGCCGCCCTCCTCCGCCACCACGAACACCAGCACATGGTCACACTGCGCCGCTGCCGTGGTGATGAGGTGCAGATGCCCTCTTGTGAAGGGGTTGGCGTGGCACACCACGCAGCCGGTAACGCCCTCCTGCCAACGGGGCAGGGGCGCCAGAAACCGCCCCAGCGCGTCACGCTGGCGGCACAGCATCACCATGTCCGCCGTCTCTACTACCGGATAGAACCCCAGAGAGCGGAATAGCCGCGCGCTTTGGGGCTTGGTGAACAGAAACGGATAGGGAACGCCACGCTTTACCGACTCCTGCACCAGCGCGGAGACGATGCGGGCGCATATGTCCTGCCCCTCAGCGATGGGAGAAACGGCCACCTGACGGATGACCTTGCCGCCCAGCGAGCCGCAGCCCAGCAGGGTATCGTCCTCCATCAGCAGGGCGGTGATATCGGTGTGGCCCTCGTCACGCAGGCCGCCTTCGGCCAGCAAAGCGGCATAGGCCGTCCCCCACCGGGGAGGGACGGCCTTGCAAACCAGTAATTCACGCATCTTCGTCGATCTCGCGTACCACATCAATGATGGTGTTGTCGCGGTACATGACCACGCCCACGATGCGATCCTTGTAGCGGATGGGTTCGGGTACGCCCACCAGCGCCTCGGCCCGCTGCTGCAGCTGCTCAATGGTGAACACATGCAGTCCGGCGGCCTCGATTTTTTTCTTCAGATCGCCGCGGCGGGGGTTCACGGCGATGCCCTGCTCCGTCACCACCACGTCCACCACCTCGCCGGGGGTGACCACGGTGTTGACGTGCTTGACAATGGTGGGGATGCGGCCGCGGGTCAGCGGGGCCACCACCACCGACAGGCTGGCACCCTCGGCGGTGTCGGGATGGCCGCCGATGGCGCCGCGGATCACGCCGTCGGAGCCGGTCAGCACGTTGACATTGAAGTCCGTGTCGATCTCCAGGGCGGAGAGGATCACGAAGTCCAGCTGGTCCACCGCCGCGCTGGTCATGTGGCTGGCATAGTAGGTCGCGCCGATCTGGTGGTGGAAGTGGTTGTTCTTCAGGGACAGCGCCGCGTCCAGATCGAAGCTCTGAACGTCCAGCACGCGGTTGATGAGACCCTCCTCGTGCATGGCAGTGATTTGGCCGGTGATGCCGCCCAGGGCGAAGCGGCAGTGGATGTGCTGATCCAGCATTTTCTGCCGCAGGAAGCGTGCGGTGGCCAGAGACGCGCCGCCGCTGCCCATCTGCATGGAGAAGCCGTCGTACAGATAGCCCGTGGCTTCGATGACGTTGGCGGCGGTCTTGGCGATCAGCAGCTCCTTGGGGTCTTTGGTGTAGCGGGTGGCCCCGGACATGATGCCCTTGGGGTCACCGATGTCGTCGGTCAGCACCACATAGTCCACGTCATATTCGGGGATGGCCCACGGCGCGTTGGGGTAGGCCACCAGATGGTTGGTGATGATGATCACGTTGTCGGCATACTTGGCGTCGGTGCGGGCATAGCCCAGCGAGCCGCAGGCAATGCCGTCGTCATCGTCCCGGCTGTAGCCGTTGGCGTTGCCGTAAGGGTCACAGGAGGGCGCGCCCAGAAACGCCACGTCGATGTGCAGCTCGCCGCTGCGGATGGCGCTGGCCCGTCCGCCGTGGGAGCGGAACACCACCGGGCAGTCCATGAGACCGCGGGAGACCTCCTCCGCCAGCTCACCGCGGAGACCGGAGGTCTCGATATGGGTGATGACGCCGTTTTTGATGTGCTGGATCAGGGGCGCGTGGACGGAGGCCAGCGAGGAGGCCGCCAGCGTCAGGTTCCTGTAGCCCATCTCCGCCAGCTTGTCCACCACCATGTTGATGATGTGGTCGCCGTTGCGGAAGTGGTGGTGGAAGCTGATGGTCATGCCGTCGCGCAGCCCCGTGCGGCGGATGGCTTCCTCCAGCGAGGGAACCACCTTGTTCTGCTGATGATACCGCTCCCGGAAGGTGGCGGTCTTTTTCTGCCCAGCCCCGGCGAACGCGCCGTGGTTGCTGATCTCGTTGATATGGGGGATCTTATTCAGTTCTACCATGTTACAGCTCCTCCACTTCGTCGGCCTTGCTGCCTGCCTCATACAGCTCCAGCAGCCGCTTGGCACGGGTGACCACGGGCTTGTCAATCATCTTGCCGTTGAGACTGGCCACGCCGCTGCCCCGCGCGTTGGCTTCGGCGATGGCCTCCATAATGGCCCGCGCCTTGTTGAGATCCTTCTCGCTGGGCATGAACACCTTGTGCAGCGGCTCGATCTGACGGGGATTGATGACGGACTTGCCGTCAAAGCCCAGCTTCTTGATGAGGGTGGCCTCGGCGATGAAGCCCTCCTCGTCGTTGACGTTGGAGAACACCGTGTCCAGCGCGGCGATACCGGCGGCCCGGGCGGCGTTCAGGATCATGCACCGGGCGAACAGCAGCTCGATACCGTCGCTGCGGGTGGTTTTCAGGTCGGTGACGTAGTCCTCCGCGCCCAGCGCGATACCGATGAGCCGGTCGCTGGCCTTGGCGATCTCCACGGCGTTCAGCACGCCGTTGGCGCTTTCAATGGCGGCCATCATGCCGGTGGTGCCCACGGGGATGCCGGCCTCCCGCTCGATGCGCTCGATCTCCCGCTCGCAGTCGATCACGTCCTGCGCGCTGTCGGTTTTGGGCAGGCGCACCACCTGAACACCGGCGCGGACGACAGCCTCCAGATCCTCGATGCCCAGGCCGCTGGAGAGGTCGTTGATGCGCACCACCGTCTCTTTTGTGCCGAAATGCAGGGTCTTCAGGGCGTTATACACCAGAAAGCGGGCCGCGTCCTTCTCGGTATAGGCCACGCTGTCCTCCAGGTCGAACATGATGGAGTCCGCGCCGTAGATGTGGGCGTCCCGGATCATGCCGGGGTTGTTGCCGGGCACGAACATCATACTGCGCCGCAAGCGGTCCTTCTTATACATCCTGCCGCACCTCCCATGTGTAGTCATGGCACTCCGCCGCGCGGGTCAGGGCGGTGGCCACCCGCGCCCGGACGGTGCAGTCCAGCGCACCCTTGTCCACGGCGGTGATGAGCGCGTTCTCCACGCCGTAGTCGGCGGCGGTCTCGCGGATCACGGCGATGATCTGCTTTCCGAACTGCTGATAGACGCTGCTGGTCAGCTCCACCTGCACGCCGCCCGCGTCGGACGGCTCCACGGTGATCATAATGTCGTTGGATTCCATGGTCCCGGCATTGCCGGTGGTGATCAGTTTCATAGACGGCCTCCTTACAGCGCGGCTTCCAGATTCTGACGGATGGCGGCGATAAACTGAGCGGAGGTGACGGGATGGGCATGGAAGCCCTCGTCCACCAGACCGGCCAGATCTTTGGTCATGGTGCCCTGATTCAGTGTGGCGAAGCAGGCACTTTCCAGCTTGTCGGCAAAGGCGGCCAGATCGGCAAGGCCGTCCAGCTGCCCCCGCTTGCGCAGGGCGCCTGTCCACGCGAAGATGGTGGCCATGGGGTTGGTGGAGGTCTCCTCGCCCTTGAGATGCTTATAGTAGTGGCGGGTCACGGTGCCGTGGGCGGCTTCGTACTCCGTCACGCCATCGGGGGATACCAATACGGAGGTCATCATGGCAAGGCTGCCGAAGGCGGTGGAGATCATGTCGCTCATCACGTCGCCGTCGTAGTTCTTCAGCGCCCAGATGAAGCCGCCCTTGGAGCGGATGACGCGGGCCACGGCGTCGTCGATGAGGGTATAGAAGTAGGTAATGCCCAGCTCGGCAAACTTTTCCTTATAGTTCTGCTCATACTCCTCATCGAAGATGCGCTTGAACTCGCCGTCGTACACCTTGGAGATGGTGTCCTTGGTGGAGAACCACAGATCCTGCCTGTTGGCCATGGCATACTGGAAGCAGCTCTTGGCAAAGGCGCGGATGCTCTTCTCCGTGTTGTGCTGGCCCTGCCACACGGCGGGCCCTTTCACGGTCTGGACGGTCAGGGTCTTCTCCGCGCCGCTCTCGCCCTTGAAGGTCAGTGTGGCGGTGCCCGGCTCGTCGGTGACCATGTCCACAGCCTTATACATGTCGCCATAGGCGTGACGGGCCACGGTGATGGGCTTTTCCCAGTTCTTTACCACCGGGTGGATAAAGGGCACCACGATGGGGGCACGGAAGGCGGTACCATCCAGATAGGCGCGGATGGTGCCGTTGGGGCTTTTCCACATCTCGGTCAGCTGGGGATATTCCACCATGCGCTGCTTGTTGGGGGTGATGGTGGCGCACTTGACGGCCACGCCCAGACGCGCCGTCGCCTTGGCGGCGTCGATGGTCACCTGATCCTTGGTCTCGTTGCGGTGCAGCAGGCCCAGATCGTAATACTCTGTTTTCAGATCCACGAAGGGCAGGATCAGCTGGTCCTTTATCATCTGCCACAGCACGCGGGTCATTTCGTCGCCGTCCATCTCCACCAGCGGCGTTGTCATTTTGATCTTATCCATAGCGCGTCCTTTCATATATGTATGTTGTTGGGTCGGGGCGGGTTCTTGTTTCTGTCCGTCGGGGACGCCGCCCCCTACACTCGTTTACCGGCAGCCATGCGTTCAGATCCGCTTGGCGTAATAGTTCATCAAACAGCCGTCCAGCAGGATCTCCTTCTCATCCGCCGTCAGGCCCCGGACGTGCAGCAGCAGGTCGTGAACACTGCCATCCTTGCAAATCACCTTGGCAGGGATATCCTCGCTGCCATCCTCGATGGCCTTGCGGATGCCGGGAACGAACACGCAGTCGCCGGGCTCGTAGTCAAAGGCGGCGTCCCTGTCCAGCGTGAAGGGCAGGATGCCCCAGTTGATGCAGTTGCTGCGATAGCGCTTGGTGGCGAACTCATAGCAGATATTGGCGAAGCCGCCCAGCACCTTCTGGCAGGAGGCCGCCTGCTCACGGGCGGAGCCGTCGCCGGGCTTGTTGGCGAACACGCAGGAGCCGAACTGGGTATTGGCGGCCAGCGCTTTGGCGTCGCCCACCTTGCCCAGCACCTCCAGAATATGGGCGGGCACATCGCCGGCGCGGCGCTGCGCCTCCTGAGCCGCCACCTCCTTGGCGTGGGGCACATACTCCGGTACCCGGCGGCTGAGGGTGAACTCCGCCAGACGCAGGGGGTTGGAGCGGTAGGAGGAGGTCTCACCGGAGGGGATCAGCTCGTCGGTGGTGGTGACGGGATCGTGGATCACCGCCGCCAGCTCCACCAGCAGATTCTCGGTGAGATCGTACATTTTGGGCCAGTCGGTGATGTTGGGGCCCATCACCAGCTCCACGCTGGGATCGGCCTTGCCGAAGCCGTAGTACAGGCGGTTGTCGTACACGGACTTGTCGAAGTGATATTCCCGGCGCACCGGCTCATAGTCTACATCAGTAGCAGCGGTGATGCGGCCGCCGTTGGCGGCTGTGGCAGCGATGGAGCGGGAGTCCATCAGGCACACGGCGGCAAACTGGCCCTCGCCGGGCTTGGAGCCCTCACGGTTAGGGAAGTTGCGGGTGGTGTGCCGCAGGCTCAGACCGTTGTTGGCAGGCACGTCGCCCGCGCCGAAGCAGGGGCCGCAGAAGCTGGGCTTGATGACCGCGCCGGTGGTCAGCAGGTCGGCGGTGATGCCGTCGCGGGTCAGCTCCAGAGAGACCGGCACGGAGGTGGGGTACACGTCGAAGGTGAAAGCGCCGTTGCCGGTGCTGCCGCCCCGGATGATGTCCGCCGCCTCGGTGATGTTGTCAAAGAGTCCGCCCGCGCAGCCTGCGATGACGCCCTGATCGGCCCATACGCCGCCGTCGTGGATCTTGTCGGTGAGGTGGGGATGTGCCTTGGGGAAGCGCTTGGCGGCGTCGGCCTCCACCTTGGCCAGCAGCTCCTCGGCGTTCTCCAGAAATTCATGGATGGTCCAGGCGTTGGAGGGATGGAAGGGCAGGGCGATCATGGACTCCACCTTGCTCAGATCGATGGTGATCATCCGGTCATAGTAGGCGGTGTCCGCCGGGTGCAGCGGCGCGTAATCCTCGCCGCGCTGATGGGCGGCGTAGAAGCCCTGGGTCTCCTCGTCCGTCTCCCAGATGGAGGAAAGACAGGTGGTCTCGGTGGTCATCACGTCGATGCCGTTGCGGAAGTCGATGGGCAGTTCCTTGATGCCGGGGCCGACGAATTCCAGCACCTTATTGTTGACGAAGCCGCTTTCAAAGGTGGCCTTCACCAGCGCGATGGCCACGTCGTGGGGGCCGACGCCCCGACGGGGCTTGCCGGTGAGGTACACCATGACCACCTCCGGCATGGGGGCGTCCCAGGTGTTCTTCAGCAGCTGCTTGGCCAGCTCCGGGCCGCCCTCGCCCACGGCCATGGTGCCCAGTGCGCCATAGCGGGTGTGGGAGTCAGAGCCCAGGATCATTGCGCCGCACTTTGCCATCTGCTCGCGGGCGTAGGAGTGAATGACGCTCTGGTTGGCGGGAACGTAGATGCCGCCGTACTTCTTGGCGGCGGACAGGCCGAACACATGGTCATCCTCGTTGATGGTGCCGCCCACGGCGCACAGGCTGTTGTGACAGTTGGTCAGGGCGTAGGGGATGGGGAATTCCTTCATGCCGCTGGCGCGGGCCTGCTGGATGATGCCCACATAGGTGATGTCGTGGGACACCATGGCGTCAAACCGGATCTGAAGCTTCTCGGGATCGCCGGATACGTTGTGGGATTGCAGGATGCGCCATGCCATGGTGCCCTGGCGTGCCTCCGCCTGAGGGACAGACGCGCTCTCACAGGGGACGCCGTTTACCAGATACATGCCGTGGTTCGTCAGTTGAATCATGCTGAATAACCTCCTTGGGATAGATTCTTATAATATACTCATGCCCCTATTGTAAACGCAGCGGCGGGCAGTTGTAAACTGGTTTTTACCCAAAATCAGGGCGGAAAACACATTTCTCCCTTTTGACGGATTTGTTGCGAAAGGGCATTGAAATATGCATGTAAATGCAAGTGAGCTGTCATTTTTGAGAGGCGGTGGCACCGTGCGGCGGCGTAGCCCGACGTAAAATGCAGCTTCTTCGATGGAGGAGCTGCATCCACTTTTTGGCAAAGTGCACAAAGCACCGGATAGCCGCCGGAGGGGCGGCGGGAGAAGCGGCGAAAAAATCCGAGATCGTTTAAAATTTATCATAAATAGCGAAAGAAAGTTTCTTTTAAGTAAATTCTTGCTGATTATTGTTGACGAATAAGAGATTTTGTGACATACTAGATAACATAACGCTCTATATCCATTTTTCAGAAGGGCGTCAGCAAGTGAAAGGAGTGACCACCTTGAGCAGACTTGACATCAAAACCCCCAGCAAAGCGCAGACTGTGGTGGATAACCTCTACCGTGACGTAGAGCGCCGCATCGCGGCGTCGCCTCCCGGTCTGTGTCCGGTGGATATGTCGCTGACCTTTTTGCAGCTGTGCCATGCCCAGACCTGCGGTAAGTGCGTGCCTTGCCGTATCGGGCTGGGGCAGCTGACCAAGCTGATCGAAATGGTGCTGGACGGCGAGGCGGACATGTCCACGCTGGCGATCATCGAAAAGACGGCCCGCAGCATTGTCAACACCGCCGACTGTGCCATTGGCCGTGACGCCGCCCGGCTGGTAGTAGACGGCCTGGAGGGCTTCCGGGACGACTATATCGAGCATATCGAGCATCACCGATGTCTGGCAAGCCTGGCCCTGCCGGTGCCCTGCGTGGCCCTGTGTCCGGCGGGCGTGGACGTGCCCGGCTATATGGCGCTTGTGGGCGAGGGCCGCTGCGCCGACGCGGTGCGCCTGATCCGCAAGGACAACCCCA
>CAVHKA010000050.1:0-6653 GCA_963636325.1 Agathobacter sp.
GCGGCATTTTGCAAGGGGGAGTTTTTTCATACGGCGAGGTGTGGTCACCCCGCCCTACGCACCGACTATCGATAGAATTTCGTAGGGCGCGATGCCCACATCGCGCCGCACGACAGGGGCCGACGGCACCCTGTATACGGAACCCCCCGCTCCCCTGTCATAACCCTCCCCCTCCCCCGCATATACTTGTCCGAGGTGATGGCAATGAAGCAATGGCTCAGGCGAGGGATGGCGCTGGTGCTGGCGGCACTGACACTGGTGACGGTGGCCGCCGCGTCGGACGGCAGCGAGACGCGGGGCGGCAGCGCCGCCAAATGGCTGCTGCAATGGTCGCTGGGCGACTGGCTGCCGGCGGACGGGCTTTCGCTGCCCGCCATGCTGGCGCTGTACCAATCCCCCACCCTGCTGGCAGCCCACGCGGAGGTCTCCGCCGCGCCGCAGGCGGAACCGGACACGCCGCAGCCATCGGCGCCCACGGAAACGGACACGCCCGCCGTCAGCGCGCCCTTGCCGGTGACGCCCCGGGCGGCGCTGGCCTTTCAGGACAACGGCGTCCCCTCCCAGACGGTGAACATCACCAACAAGGCGGGCTATACCGTGGTGCGGGGCGTGTGCATCAAAAACGGCTCCAATAGGACGCTGGACGCCGCCGCCCTGGCAAAGGAGGGCTTCGCCGCCCACCTGACGGACGAATCGCCCCAGGTGCTGATCCTTCACACCCACGGCAGCGAGGCCTATACCATGCCCGCCGGGCTGGATTATGTCTCCACCGGCACCTGCCGCACCAGCGACACCAACAAGAACGTGGTGCGGGTGGGAGACGAGATTGCGTCGGTGCTGTCGGGCTACGGCATCTCCGTGCTCCACGACCGGACACTGTACGACGATCCCCTGTACGAGGGGGCCTACGGCCGGTCGGTGGAGGGCATTGAGGCATATCTGGAGAAATACCCCTCCATCTCCTTCATTCTGGACATCCACCGGGACGCGGTGGAGGACGCCCAGCACCGGCAGTATAAGCTGATCTCGCTGGAGGACCCCAACGCCGCCCAGCTGAGCTTCATCATGGGCAGCAATCACGACGGCTGGCAGGAGAATCTGAAGCTGGCGGTGGCGGTATCCGAAGCCATCACAGCGGACTACCCCACGGTGATGCGGCCCATCACCCTGCGGAACTCCAACTATAACCAGCACAAGTCCCTCGGCTCCATGCTGGTGGAGGTGGGCGCGGCGGGCAACTCGCTGGACGAGGCCCTCAACAGCGCCCGCATCTTTGCCGACGGCTTCGCCAAGGTGCTGCTGCGCACCAAGGGCTGACCCTGCCCGCATTACCGAAAGGAGCGGCACTCCCGTGCCGCTCCTTTTTCTCTCTGTTACTCTCCCTTGCAGCCGTGGGCCTTGGGCATCTGCTGCATCTCGTGTTCCTTGCCGGTGATGACCTCCGGCACGATCTTGATGACCTGGGCGGTGCAGCGGGCCATGGCCTCGTCAAACCGGCCCATGGCCTTGGGGTCAAAGGCGGTGCACAGCAGCAGCATGGCCTTCATCTTCTCGCCGTCATCAGTCACCACTTCAGCGCGGCCCTGGAACATGGCGCTGCGGTAGGCGGTGGTGAACTGATTGGGGATCAGCGTGGCGTTGGACACCGCCGTGACGCACACCGGCGCGCCATCCTTCAGGATCTCCCAGCGCTCACCCTTTCCGGCACAGTGGAAGTACAGCGTCTTATACACCTCGTCGCCCACGATGTTCACCGGCGTGGCGTAGGGCGTACCGTCCGGATGCACCATGGACACGGTGGAATAGATGGAATTCTTCAGCACCTCCCAGGCGAAGGCTTCGTCCCGTTCATATTCTTTTCTGCGCATGGCAAGTTCCTCCTGTGTGATATTTGTGCTTCTATTGTGCGATATGCGCCGCATTTTGTCAAGGAAAAGAACCGCCGGCTGGTGACCAGCCGGCGGTTCTTTTCAATATCGTTTTATTACTTCTTACAGTCGGCCTTGACCTTGTCGAAGGTGGCCACGGTATCGGCATCGGGAGCCTTGGTCAGCAGGGAGACCACCACGATGAACGCCAGCGCCACGATGAAGGCGGGCAGCAGCTCATAGATGCCCCACGCGCCGCCCAGCGGCTTCACCAGATACTTCCAGATGAACACCATGGCGCCGCCGGAGATCATACCGGCCAGAATGCCCCACTTGGTGGTGCGCTTCCAGAACAGCGCCGTCAGCATGGCGGGGGCGAAGGTAGCGCCGAAGCCGGCCCACGCGAAGGACACGATGGTGAACACAGAGCTGTTGGGATCGCGGGCCAGGAACACGGCGATGATGGAAATGACGATCACGGTGACGCGGGCCACCCACATGGTGGTCTTGGCGGACATCTTCACGCCCAGCACCTGCTTCACCAGATCTTCGGACACGCTGGAGGACGCGGCCAGCAGCTGGCTGTCCGCCGTGGACATGGTGGAGGCCAGGATACCGGCGATGATCAGACCGGCGGCCAGCGCGGCCAGTACGCCGTGAGTACTCAGCAGGTCGGCGATCTTGACGATGACGGCCTCGGCAGCACTGGAGGAGCCGAAGGTCTCGATCTCGCCCACGCGGGACATGGACAGGCCCACCACACCGATGATGACGGCCACGGTCATGGAAATGACCACCCAGATGCTGCCGATACGGCGGGAGATCTTCAGCTTATTGGCGTCGCTGATGCCCATGAAGCGCAGCAGGATGTGGGGCATACCAAAGTAGCCCAGGCCCCAGGCCAGCATGGACAGGGACTTGATGAAGCCGTAATTCTGTACCTCACCGGTGGAGATATCAGTCATCTGCACCAGGCTCAGGTAGCCGGGAATGGAGCGGGCGTTGTCGGTAACCGCAGTCCAGCCGCCTGCCACCTCGATGCCGAAGCCCAACACTACCACCAGGGCAATGGTCATGACGATGCTCTGGATCAGGTCGGTGGTGGACACGGCCAGGAAGCCGCCCATGATGGTATACAGGATGACCACCGCCGCGCCGACCAGCATGGAGACCATGTAGTCGAAGCCAAACAGGCTGTTGAACAGCTTGCCAATGGCGGCAAAGCCGGAGGCGGTATAGGGGATGAAGAAGATCAGAATGATCAGGGCGGAGATGCCCAGCAGCACCTTCTTATCGTCCTTGAAGCGCTTGGAGAAGAACTCCGGCACGGTGATGGCGTTGATCTCGGCGGAGTAGATGCGCAGGCGCTTGGCCACCAGCAGGAAGTTCAGGTAAGTACCCAGCGCCAGACCGATGGCAGTCCACGCCGCGTCAGCGATACCGGTGAAGTACGCCACACCGGGCAGGCCCATCAGCAGCCAGGAGCTCATGTCGCTGGCCTCGGCGCTCATGGCCGTGACCACGGGGCCCAGCTTGCGGCCGCCCAGATAGAAGTTGTCCGCGCCGCCGTCGCTGGCACGGGAGTAGGCCACGCCTACGAACACCATGGCGATCAGATACACCACGATGGCAATAATGATACAGATCTGCGCAGTAGTCATAGTAAGGAACCTCTCTTTCGTCTAACGAGTGGTACTATATCATAATTCAAACTAGACGTAAATACAGAACGGAGTATAGAACCAGTTCTATACTCCGTTCTGCTAATATCCTGTTAAACTATTGATATTTCTGTATTTTTCACATAGACGTTTTATGAATCCATGCCAAGACGAAAAAATAAATTTTATTTTTCGACACGATAATTGCCCAAAAACATGGGCATCAGCCGGTCGGCGTTGCGGGCCAGGGCATAGCCGCCGTCCGCCAGACACCAGTCGTACATCAGCGCCCGCTCGAACATGGCGTAGTCGTTGATGATCTCGTTGGCGGTCATATCCGTCCGCAGTTCGCCCCGCTCCATGCCCTGACGCACGACGGCGTGCAGCAGCTTGAAGTACATGCGGTCACGGTTCAGCAGATGCTTTTCGCCCTTGGTGGTCAGCTGCGTGGAAAACAGCCGGGCCAGCAGCTCCACCGCCACCGTGTTGTCGATCATGGTGAACAGCTCGTGGTTCATATACAGCAGCTTGTCCGCGGCGTGCATGTCCGGATCCATCTCCTGCCGCAGCTCCTCGTACTTCTCGTCGAAGACCATGGACAGGGAGCCCAACAGGGCGTCCTTCCCCTCGAAATAGTGGTAAAAGCTGCCCTTGGAGGTCTCGGACTCGAAGATGATGTCCTCCACGGTGGTGTTGTCATAGCCCTGCTCATAGAACAGCTTCCAGGCTGCGGAAACGATGCGTCCCTTGGTGTTGCGTCCCGATTTACGAGGCACGGCGGCCACCTCCCTTTTTCCGTCTCATCAGCCGCCGCAGCGGCCCCGTGATCAGCCCGCGTTCATAGCGGTTCATGCCGAACAGCCATACCGACAGCGCGTAGACCGCCACAAAGGCGCACCCCGGCGGGATCAGCTCCCAATACGTCGTGGGATGGGTAAAAACAGCCAGCAGCACCGCTGCCGCCGCGGGCAGTACCATAGAGGGCATCAGGTGGAAGATATGCCGCCAGAAGGCTGGGATATCCAGTCCGATACGGCGGTAATAGTACCAGTTCATCAAAATCACATTGCCCACCAGCGTGGCGATGGCGGTGCCGATGGCGGCGCCCAGCCCCTGCCACTTTATGCACAGGGGGATGGAGATCAGGATGTTGCCTACCAGCACCCCCAGATAGGTCAGCGAGCGGAACTTGTGCATATTCTTGGCCCGCTGGATCTCGATGCCCACCGTCTGCACGTTGGTCCACAGGCAGGCGAAAAACAGCAGCAGCGTGGTCCAGTAGTCCACGCGGAACTGCTCGCCGCCGCCCCACAGCACCACAAAGGGCTGGCCGATGGCCACAAATCCCAGAAAGATGCATGCCAGCAGGATGAATTGCAGCCGTCCCACTTTGGTAAACAGGGTGTCCAGCTTCCGCATGGGAGCGCCCTCCGCCACCAGCCGGTGGACGCGGGGCGTCATCACGTTGGAAATGGCGTTGCCGAACAGCAGGAAGTAGTTATTCAGCTGGGCGGCGATGGTGTAGACCGTGACGGCGGCGGAACCGTGGAACCACGTCAGCAGCTGCCGGTCGATGGACCAGTTGACGTTATCCACCACGATACCGATGAACACATACACCGTAAAACCGAACATCTCCCGCAGCAGCTTGAAATCATAACCGTGGAAGGCGAAGGGCATCCGCAGCTTCCGCAGGCAGTAGCCGATGTTGAGGATACCGCTGAGGATGGTGAAGATCAGAGAGACCACCGTCAGCGTCACGCTGCGGTAGCCGATGATCAGCAGCGGGATCATGATCAGGGGATTCAGCACCTGCTTGCCCATGGCCACGATCTTCTGGAACAGATACCGCTCGTTGATGGTCACATGGGACTCGAACACGCTGATGGGGAAGGTCAGCGCCGCGTTGACCGTCATGATCCGCAGCAGCTTCTCCGCCAGGGCGATCTCGTCGGGTGTCAGCTTCTTGCCGAAGATCACGTCGCAGTAGGACAGGCCGAAGCCGATGGCCAGCACCAGCGCGCCCAGGAACAGATAGGTGATCAGGAACATGCCGTTGAGCTTGGCGCAGCCCTTTTTGTCTCCGGCGGCCCGGAAGCGGGAGTAGTACCGCACATAGGCGCTGCCAAGGCCGAAGCTCAGCAGGTTCAGGTAGGAGATGATGGGCAGCACCGCCTGATAGACGCCGAATTCACTTTCGCCCAGACGCTGGAGCATAATGGGCGTATAGACAAGCGAAATGATGGTACTCAGTCCCATGGAGATATAGGACAGCACCGCACCCGCCTTGATTTGATTGACCTTCATGCAGTGGCTCCTTTTTTACACAATGTAACACTTTATTATACCCTATTTTTTCCAAGGTGTAAAGTATGAAGTTTTATATCCGGGTCATCACGCATAGAGATAGCATAACCGAAACCGTCAAGGAGTGACCGCTTATGTTCCGTCGTTTCCGTTATCTCTGGGCCTTTCTGCTGACCGCGTTTGCCGCCGTGCTGCTGCGGGGACTGGCCATCGCGCTGCCCTCCCCCGCCACCGAGGTACTCTCCCCCATGAACGAAAGCCCCTGGGAGCTGGGGAAGCTGGTGTTCTGGCCGTATCTGTGCGGCGCGCTGCTGCTGTGGCGGCTGGAGCCGAAGGGCAGCGCCTCCCGCGGTGGCCACTGTGCCGCGCTGCTGGCGGCCGCCGCTTTCATGGTTGTGTTATGTCAACTTCTGTGGAGCGTCGTTCCCCTCTGGCTGCTGTTCTGCGCCGCCGTGGCGGGCGGCATGGCGCTGTACCACTTTTTACTGCGCCGCCACCTGTGGGGCGGCGAGCTGCTATGGTATCTGCTGGCCCTCCTGCTGGGGATCGCCTATCTGCTGCTGACGGCTATGCCCCTGACAGGCGGGATCTTTCTCGATCCCCGCGACGCGGCGGCCATGGGGGTGATACCGTTTTAGTTGCTGGCGCAAAGTGTTTCAATCTGTAAGAACGAGATCTGTAGGGGCGACCCTTGCGGTCGCCCTTTGTTTTTAAGCCAAGCCGCCCTTTCGGGCGACCGCAAGGGTCGCCCCTACAAACCACTTCACATACCAAATTCCATACCGGCGGCGGCATGTTGCCACTATAAAAACAGGGC
>CAVHKA010000050.1:6713-11906 GCA_963636325.1 Agathobacter sp.
GCCCACGGCATTCTATCGCTGATCGTCCTGTAGGGCGGGGTGTCCTCACCCCGCCGCACGTTAAAAACCAGGGCTTTTCATTCGGAAAGCCCTGGTTTTTATGTCAACCGATATATTTCAGCGGTTCCTTCCTGTCCCGCTGGATCTGCTTGAGATAGCGCTCCTCCTCGCTGAACACGCAGCCGCAGTATTTCTGCATGTAGAAGCCCAGCTCACGGGCCTCCTGCTGTCCGGCGCGGAAGCCGGGCCGGAAGTCCCGGTACAGGAACCTCACGCCGTAGCGCTCGCCCATTTCCCGGGCAATTTCCGCCATCCGCTCATGCTGCTGATAGGGGCTGACGAACAGCGTGGAGGTAAAGCTGTCAAAGCCTTTTTCGGCGGCGAACCGGGCCGTCTGCTCCAGCCGCACCGTGTAGCAGTGGCCGCAGCGGTGGTCGATATCCTCCGCCACCGCCCGGCAGAAGTCCCGCAGGCCATAATCCTCCTGCACGATCAGCTCCATATTGATGGTGGGCGCGTAGGCCATCAGCGTGTCCCGCCGGGCCTTGTACTCCTGATAGGGGTGGATGTTGGGGTTGAACCAGTAGGACACCGGCTCGATCCCCTCGCTGCGCAGCTGGTGGATGCAGCCCACCGAACAGGGCGCGCAGCAGGTATGCATCAGTGTTTTTTCCATAGTTTCTCCTTCAGCGCCGCCAGTCCGCCGCTTTTCTTCGCCTGATAGGGACGGGTAGAGAAAAACCGGTCGCACACCTTGCGGAAGGGCAGGCGCTCCAGCTCCTCAAAGAACCGCTGGCGGTCCGGCGGCGGCGCGGCGGCACACCGCAGGGACGCATTGCCCGCCACGGCTTCCTCCAGCGTGCGGGGCTCCCGCTTTAAGGGCAGCTGGTCGAAAATGTGAGCGCCCTTCACTGTGTTGATCAGCAGCAGAGATACGCCCTCCTTCTGCTGCTGGGGATAGAAGTCCTTGGGCACGTTGCGGAACAGCGTCATGGTCAGATCGGCGGAGCGGTTGGTGTTGGCATAGGCGCAGTGATAGCAGGCGGGCCGCAGGAACAGCCGCCGCAGGATGCCCCGTCCCGGCTGGCACTTGCCCAGCGGCGCGTCAAAGGTGCCGCCGCCCTCGAACCACACACGGAACCGGCGATCCTTCTCACCTTTCAGCTTGTCGCAGAACCGCACGTCCACCGCCCGGCGGCGCTTCACATAGGTCATGGACTCCACGAACCGCGCCCACACGCCGGGGGAGCCCACACCGCTGCACGCGAAATCGCAGGTCAGCAGGTTTTCCGGATGCTCGCCCAGAAAGCGGTACAGGCCGTCCACCTGACAGGGCGTACCGGAGAACAGCACGAACCGTCCCTGATCCAGATACATCTGGGCCTGCTGATACGTCTCGCCCAGCTCACTTTGGATAGGCTTCGCGCCCCGCAGCAGCCGGAGATCCTCTTTATTCTTCACGGCCATGTGCCGCACCTGTAATTTTTCATCCAGCGCCGCGCCGAACACCACGCCGCCGCTCTCCAGCGCGAACTCCGCCAGCGCCGTGAATACGCCGCCGGCCGTGGAGTGAGCGCGAACCTCCGCGTCCTCGTTCCAGACGGCGAACACGGCGGGCTGGCCCCGCACCTCCCGCTGCTTCAGCACCGGGCACACATGGGCACAGTGGCCGCAGCTGACGCAGCCCTCGGTGATCTGGGGATAGAGAAAGCCCTCCTTGTCCCGCACCATATGGATGGCGCCCTTGGGACAGCCGCTGCCGCACGCGCCGCAGCCGGTACAGCGGTCACGGGGCGCCAATTGGGGCTTCACGGTCTCCGTCATGGCACACGCCTCCTTGCCTGAATAGGAAATTACATGGTATTATACCACAGACCGGCCCGGTTGGCAAGCAGCGCCGTTTTCTGCACGCAGCACTGGAAATATCATGTTTTCTTTACAAACGGGTACAATGGTGTTATAATGTTATTTGTATTGCTATGCAAAGGAGCGTAACGCATATGGGCAGGTTGATCGTTTTTGAGGGGACCGACGGTTCCGGCAAGGCCACACAGACCGAGCTTCTGTGTCAGGCGCTGGAAAAGCAGGGCATCCCCTTCCGCCGTCTGGCCTTTCCCCGTTACAGCGAGGAATCATCGGCGCTGATCCGCCTGTATCTGGGCGGTGCGTTCGGCAGCCATCCCGACGATGTGAACGCCTATGCCGCCTCCACCTTCTACGCGGTGGACCGCTACGCCTCCTACAAGCAGGATTGGGGCGAATACTACCGTCAGGGCGGGCTGCTGATCGCTGACCGGTACACTACCTCCAACGCGGTACACCAGACCTCCAAGCTGCCGCCGGAGCAGCGAAAGCCCTTCCTGGACTGGCTGTTCCACTTTGAGTATGACCTGCTGGAGCTGCCCCGCCCCACGCGGGTGCTGTATCTGGATCTGCCCACGGAGCTGAGCGAGCAGATGATGCGCCGGCGGGAGCAGGACACCCACACCACCGCCGACGTCCACGAGCAGGATGAGGATTACCTGCGCCGCTGCCGGGAAAACGCCGCCTTCGTCACAGACTACTGCGGCTGGACAAGGATCGACTGCGCCGAAAACGGCGTGATGCGCAGCCGCGAGGATATCCATGCCGAGGTGCTGGACAAGCTCCGCGACCTGATGTAACACCGACCGATCGCAAGAAAGGAATATACAACTATGCCTAAGGATCAGAACAACAATTACGAGACCGCTTATTACAACGCCGAGGAGGTGCGCCGCCAGAGCGCGGGCGATCCCCCGAAAAAAAAGAAGAAGAAAAAGAGCAAGCGTGCCACCCAGCGGGCGGCGCTGTATCTGGCCTGCGTGATACTGGGCTCCTGCCTGCTGGCCGGTGTGGGCTGGCTGCTGTTCAACGACCTGTGCTCCCTGAACAAGGACTATGTAAATGTCAAGATCACCGTGGACGAGGGCGACAGCGTGGGCGACGTGGCCAAGAAGCTGAAGGACGCGGGCCTCATCAACTACCGAGGCTTTTTCAAGTTCTGCGGCGTCTTCTTCCACGCCAAGAAGAACATCGACCCCGGCGAGTATACGCTCAACAGCGACATGGATTACCGCAGCCTGATCCTGAACATGCACGACTACGAGGCCGATAAGGTCAACGAGGACGGCTGGATCAAGGTGGTCATCCCCGAGGGCAAGACCGTCAACGAGATCATCGACATCATGACCGAGGCCGGGATCTCCACCCGCGAGGAGCTGGAGGACGCCTGCGCCAACTTCGAGTTCCAGAGCTACAGCTTCCTGAAGGAGGACATGCTGGGCAAGGTGAACCGCATGGAGGGCTTCCTGTTCCCCACCACCCAGGCCTTTGACCCGGAAAAGACCGCCGTGTACGACATCGACACCATGCTGACCAACTTCGTCAGCCAGTTTGATGACGACATGATGGCGGACATCAACGCCAGCGGTCACTCCCTGTATGACATCGTCACCATGGCCTCCATCATCGAAAAGGAGGGTATCGGTGACGAGACTGAGCGGAAGAACATCGCCTCCGTCCTCTATAACCGTCTGGAGACCACCGACCGTGAGACCTACGGCTATCTGCAGCTGGATACCACCATCTACTACGCCCTGTCTCTGGAGGGCAAGGACAAGACCGCTTTTGACAAGGAGCTGGACAGCCCCTATAACACCTATAAGTATCCCGGTCTGCCTGCCGGCCCCATCTGCTGCCCCGGTATGGACTCCATCAAGGCGGCCATCTATCCCAACGACACCGAGTATTACTACTTCGCCGCCGGTAAGGATGGCGTGAACCACTTCTTCAAGACCTACAACGAACATCTCGCCTTTATCAACAGCGACATGTACCAGCCTGACTGATGGAACGAAAAAAGCCTGAATTGCTGTCCCCTGCCGGGGACTGGGAAAAATTGCAGATGGCCGTGGCATACGGCGCCGACGCGGTGTACCTTGCGGGCACCGCGTTCGGCATGCGATCCTTCGCCGGTAATTTCACCGACGAGGAGCTGCCCCGTGCCGTAAAATACGCCCATGACCACGGCGTGAAGGTCCACGTCACCGTCAACACCATGCCCCGCAGCGGCGAGGTGGAGCTGCTGCCCGCCCATCTGGAGCGGCTGGACGCCGCCGGAGTGGACGCCCTGATCGTAGCGGATCTGGGCGCGTTCACGCTGGCGGGCAAGTACGCCCCTCATTGTCAGCGGCACATCTCCACCCAGCAGTCCATCGCCAACTATGCCTCCGCCACGGCGTGGTACGAGTTAGGGGCCACCCGCGTGGTGCTGGCCCGTGAACTGAGCCTTGACGAGATCCGCACCATCCGTGCCAAGGTCCCCAGGGAGCTGGAGATCGAGACCTTCTGCCACGGAGCCATGTGCGTCAGCTACTCCGGCCGATGCCTTTTAAGCAACTATATGACGGGCCGGGACGCCAACCGGGGTCAGTGCGCCCAGCCCTGCCGCTATCAGTACGCCCTGATGGAGGAAAAGCGCCCCGGCGAATACTTCCCCGTGTTCGAGGATGAGAAGGGCACCTATATCATGAACAGCCGCGACATGTGCATGATCGATCATCTGGACGATCTCATGGACGCGGGCGTGGATTGTCTGAAGATCGAGGGCCGTGCCAAATCCGGCTACTATGCCGCCATCGTCACCGGAGCCTACCGCCATGTGCTGGACGACATCGCGGCGGGCCGCCCCATCGACCCCGTCTGGCGGGACGAAGTGGAGCACGTCAGCCACCGGCACTACTCCACCGGCTTTTTCTACGGCCAGCCGGGACAGTATTACGACAATGCCCGGTACATACGGGACTGGCAGATCTGCGCCGTGGTGACGGACTGCGACGAAAACGGCCTTGCTACCCTGAGCCTGCGGAACAAGTTCGCCGCCGGGGATGAATTAGAGGTGGTGGGCCCCGATACCCGGCCCTTTACCATCACCGCGCCGGTGATGGCCGACTGCGACGGCCTGCCCCTCCGGGAGCCCAAAACGCCCCAGATGGTGTTCACCATGCAGCTGCCCAAACCGGTGCCGCCCCTCAGCTTCCTGCGCCACGCCGTGGAGCTGAGCGCCAAAAACTAACATATAAAAACGATACCCGTGCGTAAGCACGGGTATCGTTTTTCAGTCTGTCAAAGAACCTCGCCACAGGCGGTTTTTTCTGTTATAATAGAGGAAAG
>CAVHKA010000051.1:0-11879 GCA_963636325.1 Agathobacter sp.
AGGAGACGTTTCTGGAGCTGTTCGGCGGCGGCAAGGCCCAGCTGGAGCTGGAGGACGAGAAGGATATCCTCAACTGCGGCATCGAGATCCGCGTGCAGCCTCCCGGAAAGCAGCTGAAAACCATCACGCTGCTGTCCGGCGGCGAAAAGGCTTTCGTGGCCATCGCCCTGTATTTTGCCATTCTGAAGGTACATCCCACGCCGTTCTGCGTCATGGACGAGATCGAGGCGGCGCTGGACGAGTCCAATGTGGTGCGCTATGCCCGCTATATGCGCCGCATCGCCGGAAAGACCCAGTTCATCGTCATTACCCACCGCCGGGGCACCATGGAGGAGGCCGACGTGCTGTACGGCGTCACCATGCAGGAGCGGGGCGTCAGCCGCATTCTGACCATCAACATGAACGACATGGCAAAAGAGCTGAATATCAAATAAGGAGAACACAATGGGTATTTTCGCAAAATTAAAGGCGGCATGGCTGGCCCCCATGTCCTTTGAATCTCTGGGCGAGGAGTTTTATGACGAACTGGAGGAAAACCTGATCCTCGGCGACGTGGGCACCACCGTGGCCGCGGGCGCCGTGGAGGGACTGCGGCGCCGCGCCTACGACGGCCGGTTCACCACCGCCGATCAGGTCAAGGGCGCGCTGCGGGAGATCCTGACCGGGTATCTGGAGGTGGGCGACGCTTCCCTGGACCTGTCCACCACGCCCAGCATCGTACTGTTCATCGGCGTCAACGGCGTGGGCAAGACCACGTCCATCGGGAAGCTGGCCGCCCAGTTGAAGGCGGAGGGCAAAAAGGTGCTGCTGTGCGCCGGTGATACCTTCCGCGCCGCTGCCGCCGATCAGCTGGAGATCTGGGCTGACCGCGCCGGTGTGGACATCATCCGCCAGCACGAGGGCGCCGACCCCGGCGCTGTGCTGTTCGATGCTTTGCAGGCCGCCAAGGCCCGCGGCGTGGATGTGGTGCTGTGCGACACGGCGGGCCGCCTGCACAACAAGCAGAACCTGATGAACGAGCTGGCCAAGCTGCGGAAGATCATCGCCCGGGAATGCCCGGATTCCGCGTGTGAGACGCTGCTGGTGCTGGACGCCACCACCGGCCAGAACGGCCTGATCCAGGCCCGCACCTTCAAGGAGACGGCGGGCCTGACCGGCATCGTCCTGACCAAGCTGGACGGCACCGCCAAGGGCGGCATCGTCATCGCCATCGCACAGGAGTTACAGGTACCGGTGAAGTTCGTGGGCGTGGGCGAAGGTATCGACGACCTGAAGCCCTTCGACGCGAAAGAGTTCACCGCAGACCTGTTCTGAGCCGAAAAAACACCAAAAGGGAAGTGATATCCGTGACCAGAGCCGACGGGAGAAAGTACGATGAATTGCGTGATGTGACCATCACGCCGGATTTCAATAAATTTGCCGAGGGCAGCGTCCTCATCCGCTGCGGCGACACGGTGGTGCTGTGTACCGCCTCCGTGGAGGAGAAGGTGCCGCCCCATGTGAAGCCCGGCTGCGGCTGGGTCACGGCGGAATATTCCATGCTGCCCCGGGCCAACCGCCAGCGCAGCCGCCGGGATGTGGATAAGCTGAAGCTGGCCGGACGCAGCGCCGAGATCCAGCGGCTCATCGGCCGCAGCCTGCGGGCCGCGGTGGATATGCAGCTGCTGGGCGAGCGCACCATCACCATCGACTGCGACGTATTGCAGGGCGACGGCGGCACCCGTACCGCCAGCGTGACCGGCGGCTTTGTGGCGCTGGCGCTGGCCTGCCGCTGGCTGGTGAAGGAGGACTATATCGGCCGCATGCCCATCAAGCATTATGTGGCGGGCGTCAGCGCCGGTATCGTGGACGATACGGCGGTGCTGGATCTGCCCTACAGCGAGGACAGCCGGGCGCAGGTGGACCTGAACTGCATCATGAACGAGCTGGGCGAGATCATTGAAATTCAGGGCACTGGCGAGGGCCGCGCCTTCACCGTGGCGGAGCAGCAGGAGCTGGTGGCGCTGTGCGCCAAGGGCAACCGTGAGCTGATCGCCAGACAGAAAGAGATAGTGGGGGATATTCTGCGATGAAATTTGTATTGGCCTCCCACAACCGTGGGAAATTGAAGGAGATGCAGGAGATCCTGTCCCAGCTGGGCGTGGAGGTGGTGCTGGAATCCGATCTGGGTCTTGCGCTGGACGTGGAGGAGACAGGCACGACCTTTGCCGAGAACGCCGCGCTGAAGGCCAAGGCCGTCATGGAAGCCAGCGGTCTGCCCGCCATCGGGGACGATTCCGGCCTGTGCGTGGACTGGCTGCAGGGTGCGCCGGGCATCTACTCCGCCCGGTACGGCAACCTGGACAGCGATCCGGCCCGCTGCGCCCTGCTGCTGCAGAACATGCGGGGCGCGACGAACCGCGCCGCCCATTTCCATACGTCCATCTGCTGCGCGTTCCCCAACGGCGACGTGCTGACGGCGGATGGCGACTGCCACGGCACCATCGCCTTTGCCCCCATGGGGGAGAACGGCTTCGGCTATGATCCGGTGTTCTTTGTGCCGGACAAGCGCCGCACCTTCGCCCAGCTGACGGCGGAGGAAAAAAACGAGATATCCCACCGGGGCAACGCCCTGCGCGTGTTTGCCGCGGAATTGAAAGAATATTTGGAGAAGCACTGATATGGAATTGACAAGTAAGCAGCGTGCCCAGCTGCGGGGCATGGCCGCCACCATGGACACCATCCTCCATGTGGGCAAGGACGGCATCGGTGACAATCTGGTGAAGCAGGCCAACGACGCCTTGGAGGCTCGCGAGCTCATCAAGGGCCGCGTACTGGAGAACAGTATGTATACCGCCCGCGAGGCGGCGGAGGAACTGGCCGTGGCCACCCGCAGCGAGGTGGTGCAGGTCATCGGCAGCAAGTTCGTGCTGTACCGCTATCAGCACAACAAGGAGAAGCGGAAGATCCAGTTGGTAAAGGCGAAGCAGGCATGAGGATCGGCATATTCGGCGGGACCTTCAACCCGCCCCATAACGGCCATGTGACCATGGCCCGCGCCGCCGCGGCGCAGCTGGGACTGGACAGGCTGTTGCTGGTGCCGGACAATGTGCCGCCCCACAAGCCGCTGCCGTCCGGTGTGACGGCGCGGCAGCGGTACGACATGGCGGCGCTGATGGCGGCGCCCATTGGCCGCATGGCCGAGGCCAGCGATATCGAGCTGCGCCGCACCGGCAAAAGCTATACCAGCGACACGCTGCGGGCACTGCGTGAGCAGTACCCCGGCGCGGAACTGTGGCTGCTGATGGGATCGGATATGTTCCTGTCCCTCCACACATGGCACGAGCCGGAGACCATCTGTGAATTGGCCCATATCGGGGCTTTCAGTCGGGTGGACGAGGATATCCGTGCCGCCATGGAGCGGCAGAAGGAACTGCTGGAGGGGCAGTATCAGGCCAAGGTGATGCTGCTGGACAATCCGGAGCTGATCCGGCTGTCCTCCACCGATGTCCGCGCCGCGCTGGCGGCAGGGCAGGGTCGTGATCTGGTGCCGGAGGCCGTGTGGGGCTACATCCGGCGGGAGCATCTTTACGGCACGTCTGCCGACCTGAAGCACCTGACGGTGGAGGAGCTGCGGCCCATCGCCCTCAGCTATCTCAAGCCCAAGCGGATGCCCCATGTGCTGGGTACGGCGGAGGAAGCGGCAAAGCTTGCCCGGCGCTTCGGTGCGGACGAGACCAAGGCCCGTGTGGCGGGACTGCTTCACGACTGCACCAAGAAGCTGGACATGGCGGAGCAGCTGGCCCTGTGCGAAGCATACGCTATCCCTCTTGATCCGCTGGAGCGGAAGGCCCTGAAGCTGCTGCACGCCAAGACCGGCGCGGCCATTGCCCGCCATGTGTACGGCGTGGATGACGAGGTGTACGAGGCTATTCTCTACCATACCACCGGCCGGGCAGGCATGAGCCTGATGGAAAAAATACTGTATCTGGCCGATTACATCGAGCCCAGCCGGGAGTTTGCCAACGATCCCGACGTGGTGCGCTTGCGGGAAGCGGTCTATGAGGATATTGACCGGGGACTGCTGCTGGGGTTGACCATGACCATCGACGAGATGGAGGGCATGGACAATCCCGTGCATCACGATACATTGGACGCGAGAGACTATCTCATTGAAAAAGGAGTGACCATATGAAAGAGCCTAAGGAAATGGCCCTGCTGGCGGCCAAAGCGCTAAGCGATAAGAAGGGCCGGGAGATCCAGGTGCTGGAGATCGGCGAGCTGACCACGCTGGCGGATTACTTTGTCATCGCTACCGGTTCCAGCAATACCCAGATCAACGCGCTGGTGGACAACGTGGAAAAGGTGATGCTGGAGGAGGCCGGCGAGCAGCCCCTGCACCGCGAGGGCTATCGCGGCGGCACCTGGGTGCTGCTGGACTACGGCTGCATCGCCGTGCATGTCTTTAACGCCGAGGCCCGCGAGTTCTACGGCCTGGAGCGCCTGTGGCGGGACGGCAAGCCCGTGGATGTCTCCGGCGTGGTAACGCCCAACGAATAAGAAAAAGGAAGTCGAAAGCTTTACTTCTTTTTTACAGTCCGCTGGCCAGCTCCGCCGCCCGCGTCCACAGCACCGGCCCCACCGCGCCGCTCTGGTCGATGCCCAACTGCCGCTGGAGGGCCAGTACGGCCCGCTGGGTGGCGGGGCCGAACACGCCGTCCGCCTCCACCGTGGGGATGGCGGGATCCTGTGCCGCGATCTTGCGGACGTTCTCCTGAAACTGCCGCACCGCCCGGCCCTCGTCGCCCAGTACCAGAAACCGGCCGGGATAGACCTGCTCGATGTAGTTCTGATAGTCCTGCGGCAGGTCACGGAGCACCTGGTCGTACACATTCAGCAGCCGGTTCCAGGTGTCCCGGCCCACCACGCCGTCCACCGGCAGGCCGTAAAGGCTCTGGAAGGTATACACCGCGTCGCGGGTGGCGTCGTCGAACACGCCGGTCAGGGCGATCTGGGGCAGCTCCGGCAGGAAATAGCCCAAAAACGCCAGATAGTACTGCACGGTGCTGACGGCTACGCCCTCGTCGCCGTAGCGCAGTACCTCCGGAAAGGCGGGCTGCACCTCTGTCAGGGTCAGGCCCTCGCTGGCCAGTTCACTGAGCTGCTTCACCCCTGTCCAGACCTCCTTGATCTTGTACCAGGTGGCCTTGCCCACGATGCCGTCGGCATCCAGGTTGAACACCCGCTGGAACTCCCGCACCGCGTCCTCCGTGTTCCGGTCAAAGGCGTTGGACACCGGAGAGATCACCGGGATGCCGGGGTAGTTCTCGTGGATGCGGTTCAGCTGCTGCTGGATGGTGCGGACGCTCTGACCGTAGGAGCCCCGCTCCAGCGGACGTCCGGGGTAGGAGGGGATGTTGTCGGCCACCGGTGCGTCAAACACGATGTTGATGTCGTCGCCGTAATAGTACTGCAAAATCTCATAGGGGATGTACCCGGCCTCCGCCAGATCCACGCTGCCCCATTGGCTCAGGCCATTGCACTGGGTGCGTATCCCGTCGCAGAAGGCGGCGAACAGCGGCTCCACGCTGCCCTGCCGCACGATGTAGTTGTTGAAGATATCGTCCACGATCTGGCTGATGTTCTCGAACACATTGCCGCCGGAGACGTAGGCCTGATCCCGCTGGGTGGTGCTGGTGATGTCGAAATCATAGCCCCGGCTGCGGTAGAACTCCGTATAGACCCGGTTCAGGGCGAAGGAGATCTGGGCCATGATGTTGGCCCGCAGCGCCGCCTCCGGCCATGTGGGGTACAGCTCATGGGAGGCCACGTTCTTGATGTAGCTGGTGAAGGGAACGGTCACATTGGGCGCATTGCTGTCAGGCAGGCCCAGATGAACGGTGATGGAGGTGGGGACGACCGGATATGTCGGCATAACGAGTTCCTCCTTATCGCGTGGCCGGGGTCAGCACCACCGGCAGGATGGTTTTCGTGCCGATGAACACCCCGGCGGGCAGGTCGGTGACGGTCTCGTAGGCGGGATGGCTCACCGACACCACATAGTTGGCCATGCTGCCGCCGGCGGTGCCGGGGCTCTGGGATTCGTAAAAGGGCTTGGCGGGCAGAATGAATCCATCTGCAATGCCGCTGCTGTCGGTGCGCTTGCGGTACAGGAGCACCCGCGCGCCGCCCAGCATCACGGCCACCTCCACCAGCGCCCGGCTCACCGGGAACGCGCCGTAGGCCGTGGACACCTGCACCCGCAGGCTGCCCCGTTCGGGGTTGCCCTCCAGAAAGGGCTGCAATTGCTGCAAGGAAAATTCCTGTGCTGCCATGGAAAGACCTCCTGTGTGCGGCAGAGGCGCTCCGCCGCGGAATGGAATATGTTACATTGTATGAAAATGGCTGGTATAAGGTGAAAATCCCTTGACAAACGGCGGCAAAGTGAGTACAATGTGACCAATGTTCTGTAAAATGAAACACAAGCGATGATGGGAAAAAAGCGCAGGAATGTCTGACGCAAGAGAGCCGGCGGTCTGGTGCGAGCCGGTGGAGACACTGCGTGATACTGGCCCCGGAGCCTTCCGCCTGAACAGGGCGGAACGGACGCGCCCCGTTACAGGCGATGCCCCTTATGATGAGAGGGGAACTGAGCGCCGACCGGGCGACCGGCGGCGGAATCAGGGTGGTAACACGTTTTCGCGTCCCTGACTTCTTCGGAAGTCGGGGACTTTTTATTTTACCATAACAAATTCGGATATAAGGAGAAGCAAGCATGAATTACGATTTTGCGGCCATTGAAAAGAAATGGCAGGAAAACTGGGAAAAGACCAAGCCCTACCGCGCCGTCACCGGCGACAAGACCCGTAAGAAGTTCTACGGCCTGATCGAGTTCCCCTATCCCTCCGCGCAGGGCCTGCATGTGGGCCATCCCCGTCCCTTTACGGCCATCGACATCGTGACCCGTAAAAAGCGCATGGAGGGCTATAACGTTCTGTTCCCCATCGGCTACGACGCCTTCGGCCTGCCTACCGAGAACTTCGCCATCAAGAACCACATCCATCCCGCCATCGTTACCCACGACAACATCGCCAACTTCACCCGCCAGCTGAAGATGCTGGGCTACGGCTTCGACTGGGATCGCTGCGTCAACACCTCTGACCCTGAGTATTACAAGTGGACCCAGTGGATCTTCCTGCAGCTGTTCAAGCACGACATGGCCTATAAGGCCACCATGGCTGTCAACTGGTGCACCAGCTGCAAGGTGGTGCTGGCCAACGAAGAGGTCGTCAACGGCGTGTGCGAGCGCTGCGGCGGCGAGGTGGTGCAGAAGGAGAAGAGCCAGTGGATGCTGCGCATCACCAAGTATGCCCAGCGCCTGATCGACGATCTGGACGATCTGGACTATATCGAGCGGGTCAAGACCCAGCAGAAGAACTGGATCGGCCGCTCCACCGGCGCGGACATCACCTTCAAGACCAATATGGGCGAGGATGTCACCGTGTACACCACCCGTGCCGATACCCTGTTCGGCACCACCTATATGGTCATTTCTCCCGAGCATCCCACGCTGAAGAAGTGGCTGCCCCAGATCGCCAATCGGGCCGAGGTGGAGGCCTATCAGGCCGAGGCCGCCCGCAAGTCCGACTTCGAGCGCGGCGAGCTGAACAAGGATAAGACCGGCGTCCGTCTGGAGGGCGTGGAGGTCATCAACCCCGTCACCCATAAGCCCCTGCCCATGTTCGTCTCCGACTACGTCCTGATGGGCTACGGCACTGGTATCGTCATGGGCGTGCCCGGCCACGACCAGCGCGACTGGGAGTTCGCTACCAAGTTCGGCCTGCCTATCATCGAGGTAGTCTCCGGCGGCGACGTCACCAAGGAGGCCTTCGTGGCCAAGGACGACAGCGCCATTATGGTGAACTCCGGCTTCCTGAACGGCATGACTGTTCGCGAGGCCATCCCTGCCATGAAGAAGTATGTGGTGGAACAGGGATTCGGCAAGGAGAAGGTCAACTATAAGCTCCGCGACTGGGTGTTCTCCCGTCAGCGCTACTGGGGCGAGCCGATCCCTCTGGTAAACTGCGAAAAGTGCGGCTGGGTGCCGCTGCCGGAGGATCAGCTGCCGCTGGTGCTGCCGGAGGTGGAGGCATATGAGCCTACCGACGACGGCGAAAGCCCCCTGGCCCGCATGACCGACTGGGTCAACACTACCTGCCCCTGCTGCGGCGGCCCCGCCAAGCGCGAGACCGACACCATGCCCAACTGGGCCGGTTCCAGCTGGTACTTCCTGCGCTATATGGATCCCCACAACAAGAACGAGCTGGTGTCCAAGGAGGCCGAGGAGTACTGGGGCCCCGTGGACTGGTACAACGGCGGCATGGAGCACACCACCCTGCACCTGCTGTACTCCCGCTTCTGGCATAAGTTCCTGTACGATATCGGCGTGGTGCATACCAAAGAGCCCTACGCCAAGCGCACCAGCCACGGCATGATCCTGGGCGAGAACCCCTACTATGTGGGCAACGCCAAGACCGAAGCCGAGAAGGAAGAGTTGATCCGTCTGCACGGCAACCTGGCCCTGCGCCCCTCCGTGAAGATGTCCAAGTCTCTGGGCAACGTGGTGAACCCCGACGACGTGGTGAAGGAGTTCGGCGCCGATACCCTGCGCCTGTATATCATGTTCATCGGAGATTTTGAAAAGACCGCCACCTGGTCCACCAACGCCGTCCGCGGCTGCAAGAAGTTCCTGGACCGCTGCTGGAACCTGATGGACATGGCCGAGGACAACGACCAGATCTCCGCCAAGAACGAGTCTATCATCCACAAGACCATCAAGAAGGTCACAAACGATATCGACGAGCTGAAGATGAACACCGCCATCGCCGCCCTGATGGCGCTGGTCAACGCCTTCTATGCCAATGGTCTTACCAAGGGCGACCTGTCCATGCTGATGCTGATGTTGTCCCCCTTCGCCCCCCACATGGTGGAGGAGATGTGGGAACTGACCGGCTTTGCCGCCAAGTACGGCAAGATGGCCATGCAGATGTCCTGGCCCGCCTATGACGAGGCAAAGACCATCGACGCCAACGTGGAGATGGCCGTACAGGTCAACGGCAAGCTGAAAGGCACCATCAACGTTCCCGTGGACAGCGATGAGGCCGCCGTCATGGAGGCCGTCAAGGCCGTGGAGAAGGTGCAGAAGGCCACCGAGGGCATGAGCATCGTCAAGACCATTCTGGTAAAGAACAAGCTCATCAACCTGATCGTGAAGCCCACCAAGTAAGTGATCAGATCAAAAACGCGGCGGTTCAGAAAACCGCCGCGTTTTTTCGCCTTTTTGCGCAGAATTTGTGAAAAATATCTTGACAAGATATGCCTGAATCAGTATAATATCATTCGTTAAGTCATGCCTAATGACTCTTAAAGAGTACCCTGGATCGAGCCGGGTGCATCGGAGGGAGGGAAAAATAGATGTCCGAAATTCATGTCAAGGAAGGCGAATCTCTGGATAGCGCCCTGAAGCGTTTCAAGAGAAGCTGCGCTAAGGCCGGTATCGTTGCTGAGGTGCGTCGCCGCGAGTGCTATGAAAGCCCCAGTGTCAAGCGCCGCAAGAAGTCCGAGGCTGCCCGGAAGAACCGCAACAAGCGTTACTATTGATGCAAGGAAAACACCACCCATTCGGGTGGTGTTTTTTGTGTGCCCGCTATTTTCTCATGGGTTTCGTGAAAAATAGGGGTTCCTTTTTTCGGTCTCGTAGGGTATAATCATTTGTTGAATGACTACTCCGAAGGAGCGCAGATATGAAAGAACAGCTTTTGCAGCAGCTTCACAGCGTGAAAACCATGTCCATCGTGGGCATGTGCAAGAACGCCGGAAAGACCACCATGCTCAACTGGATGCTGGAGCAGGGAAGGCTTTCAGGCGTCCTGGGCCTGACCTCCATCGGCCGCGACGGCGAATCCACCGACATCGTCACCGGCACGGAAAAGCCCGGCATCTTTGTCCGGGAGGGCACCCTCATCGCCACGGCGCAGGATATGCTGCGGCTAGGTGATATCACCAAGGAGATCCTGATGACCACCGGCATCCCCACGCCCTTGGGCGAGGTGGTCATTGTCCGGGCCAGAAGCGCCGGACATGTGCAGCTGGCGGGCCCCTCCATCACGACCCAGCTGAAAACCGTGTCCCGGGAGTTTTTTGAGCTGGGCGCGGATGTCTCCATTATCGACGGCGCGCTGGGCCGCAAGAGCCTGGGCGCCCGTGCCGTGGCCGAGGGCGTGATCCTCTGCACCGGCGCCAGCTACGACATGAATATGGACAAGGTGGTGGCCGACACCGCCCACATCTATCACCTGATGAACCTGCCCAAGGCGGAGACCCTGCCGCCGGAGGCCGCCGACGGTCTTGAAAAGTGCTGGCGGGAAAACGGCGCGGCCCTCATCACCGGCGCGCTGACTGACAGTATGGTGCTGCCGCTGCTGCGCTCCGGCGTGCTGCGCAATGGCCGCCTTGTGGTGAAGGACCCCAGCAAGGTGCTGCTGAAGCCCGACACGCTGGATAAGCTGGCCACCCGCAGCGTCACGCTGGAAACGGAGGAGGCCGCCCGCACCCTGTGCGTCACCATCAACCCGGTATCCGCCTACGGCTGGCGCTTTGACAAGGACGCTTTCATGGCCGCCATGACCGCCGCCGTGGACGCTCCCGTTATCAACGTGAAGGAGGAATTACAATGATCACCGTATCCTTTGATGAAAAGGTCAAGATCGGCCTGCAATACGCCCTGGAGACGCTGCACGGCTGCTCCCCCTTCGGGCTGGAGCGCATCCGCCGCCTGCGGTTCTATACCCCCGAAGAGCGGCCCGCGCTGGAAACGGAGCTTTATAACGTGCAGGCGCTGGCGGACCATAACGAGGCGCTGAAGGACACCTTCACCCGCCTGATGACGGTCATGTGCCAGATCAAGGACATCCGCAACTCCCTGCGCCGCTGCCAGAACGGCGAGGTGCCGGATCATGTGGAGCTGTTTGAGATCAAGGGCTATCTCCAGCGGCTCAATGATATGCGTCCCTTGCTGGACGCCATCAATGAAACCGCCCATCTGAAGGATGTGGTTCTGCACGACCCTGCCGCCGCGCTGGATATCCTGGACCCCAACCACACCGGCAGCCGCGGTTTCTACATCCCCGACAGCGCCACTCAGAAGCTGAAAGAGATCCGCAGCGCCAAGAAGGACGTGGAGGAGCGGCTGTTCCACGCCAAGACCGATGCCGAGAAGGACGACCTGCGGCTCCAGCGCACCCGCATCTGCGCTGAGGAGGAGAGCGAGGAAATGAAGGTGCGCCGCACCATGGGCGCGCAGCTGGCCCCCATGGTGGACGATCTCCTGGCGGACGCGGAGACTGTGGGCCGTCTGGACTTCATGGTGCAGAAGGCGCTGTTCGCCGTCCGCTACGGCGGCGTGCTGCCCCGGATCACCGACGGGGAACTGGTGCTGGAGGACATGGTGAATCCGGAGCTGGTGGACCTGCTGTCCGAGCAGGGGAGGGCTTTCGTCCCCGTGTCCATCGCGCTGGATCAGGGCGCTACCGTCATCACCGGCGCCAACATGGGCGGCAAGTCCGTGGCCATGAAGACCGTGGCGCTGAATGTTCTGTTGTTGCAGGCGGGTTTCCTGGTGTGCGCCAAGTCCGCGAAGATGCCACTGTTCCACAGCGTGAAGATGCTGTTTGACGATCTCCAGTCCATCCAGTCCGGTTTGTCCGGCTTCGGCTCTGAGATCGTCCAGTTCCAGAAGGCGCTTGCCGAGGTGGAGCAGGGCTACTCCCTGTTCCTGCTGGACGAATTCGCCCGGGGCACCAACCCCGACGAGGGCGCGGTGATCGTGCAGGCGGTCACGA
>CAVHKA010000052.1:0-11505 GCA_963636325.1 Agathobacter sp.
GCAACTGGATCAGCGCGGGCTATGCCCTGTGGTTCCTGCGGGAGAGCCGCTATCTCAACGGCGCCCGCACCCGTCTGGGCAGCAGCGCCGCCGTGGGCGGCACGGGCTTTCTGTTCTCCCAGCGGGTTCTGGACGAAAGCCATGGCTGGCGTTTCTATCTGCTGACCGAGGACATCGAGTTTTCCGTCTACCACATTCTCCGGGGCGAGAAGATCGCCATCTGCGAGGACGCCGTGCTGTACGACGAGCAGCCCACCAGCTTCCGCCAGTCGGTGCGGCAGCGGCTGCGCTGGGCCAAGGGGTATATTCAGGTGTTCCGCCGGTACGGCGCTGATTTGCTGAAGGGCGCGGCCAAAGGCAGCTGGAGCTGCTTCGACATGTCCATGTCCATCCTGCCGGCCTTTATCCTGACGGCGCTGTGCCTGCTGGCCAATATCACCCTGTCGGTGCTGGGGCTGATGCAGGGCGTCGGGGTGTGGTTCGCCATGCGGTCGCTGCTGGAGTGCATGGGCAGCATCCTTGCCACGCTGCTGGTGCTGGGCGGCATCACCGTGACCACCGAGTGGACGCGCATCCACGCCCCGGCGTGGAAAAAGATCGTCTATACGCTGACGTTCCCGCTGTTCATGCTGACGTATCTCCCCATCTCGCTGGCGGCGCTGTTCATGAAGGTGGAGTGGAAGCCCATTCACCATGGCGTTTGCCTTTCCGCAATTCCAACTCCTATCCTGAAGAAATGAAAAGCTTGCCCCGTAAGGATAAAAGGGGTATGATGCCTATATAGGCTCCCCTGTGCAAGGGGAGCTGGCACGGCGTAAGCCGTGACTGAGGGGTTGTCTGGGCAACTGTCCGGTTTACGACAATCCCTCCGGCGCTTCGCGCCACCTCCCTTTACACAAGGGAGGCATTTATTCCACCTTCACTTACAGGAGGTCCATCTATGTATACCATCTTAGTCGTTGACGACGAAAAGGACATCGTCTCCGCGCTGGAAATATATCTGAAAGCCGAGGGCTACCGTGTCCTCGCCGCCTATAACGGAAAAGAGGCCCTGTCCGTGGCCGCCCGTGAGGATGTACACCTGATCCTCATGGACATCATGATGCCGGTCATGGACGGCCTGACCGCCATGGCCCAGCTGCGCCAGACCAGCAACGTCCCCGTGATCCTGCTGACCGCCAAGGGTGAGGACACCGACAAGATCCTGGGCCTGAACGTGGGGGCGGACGACTACATCACCAAGCCCTTCAATCCGGTGGAGATGCTGGCCCGGGTGCGCTCTCAGCTGCGGCGGTATTTGCAGCTGGGCGGCGGGCAGGTGCGGCCCTCCACGATGGTCATCGGCGGCATCTGTCTGGACGACAACGCCAAGGCCGTCACCGTGGACGGCGACCCCGTCTCTCTCACCCCCAAGGAATATGACATTCTCCGCTTCCTCATGCAGAACGCCGGAACGGTGTTCTCTCCCGGCGAGATCTACCGCCGGGTATGGGGCGACGTGCCCCTGAACGCCACAGGGGCCATCGCCGTACACATCCGGCATCTGCGGGAAAAGCTGGAGATCAACCCCTCGGAGCCCCGGTACATTAAGGTGGTCTGGGGCAAAGGCTATAAAATGGAGGGCACCCTGACATGAAGCGATTTCTGGATAAGACCTGGGCCAAGCTGACGGCTTTCTTCCTGACGCTGGTGTTTGCCGCGATGACCGTTCTGGGCGGCGTGGGTATCGGCGTCCTCGTCAGCTACGACGTGTTTCTGGATGACGGCGCGTACATGCGCCAGTCGCTGTATGAATCGCAGTGCATGAGTGCCATTTACCGCGCCCACGACTACCTGTACGGCACACTGGCCAATGCGGATCTGCTGGCCAGCGACACACCCACCACTGATACCTCGGATACCACTCCCGGCGGCAGCGCAGACATCACCGAAGAGGAACAGCAGCAGGTGCTGGACGATCTGCACAGCACCTTCGCGCAGGAATTTCCCCGTGAGACCAGCGTCTGCCATCTGGCCCTCGTCAACAAGGATACCGGCGAGAACACCTTTGAGAATTTTCCGCTGACGGACAGCGACAAGCCGCTGTATTCCGCGCAGGAGACCTTTTCGCTCGCCTTTGCCGACGGGCACAAGGAGGAGTTTACCATCTCCGCCGACCTGCTGCGCTCGGATGAGATGCCCAGCTACTCCTATCTGCTGCTTACCTGTCTGCTGGATCACACGGGGCTGGTGATATTCCTGACGGTACTGTCCCTGCTGCTGACGCTGTTCTGCTTCGGCTTCTCCATGGCCTCCGCCGGACACTGGGCGGGCCGTGAGGGTATCCATCTGACATGGCTGGATAAGATCCCGGCGGATGTGTGGCTGCTGGCGCTGCTGTGCGCGTTCTTCATCGGCTGGGACACCTTCTATCAGGGATTGGGACGGCTCGGGGTCTTTGCGGCGCTGCTGCCCTTTATGCTGCTGTTCCTTTGTGTCTTTGCTGCCCAGTGCAAGGCCGGGACGGTACTGCGGGGCACGCTGACCGCGTGGGTGCTGCGGCTTGCGTGGCGCATCGTCAGGGCCGTGGGCCGGGGCCTGCGCCGCATCGCCGTGGGCCTGCCGCTGATGTGGAAGACCGCGCTGGCAACGGTGGGCCTGTTCTTTCTCGAGATGCTTCTGGTGCTGGCGGGCTACGGCTCCGTGGACGGCATCTTTGTGGTGATGAAGCTGGTGGAGTTCCTTGCCATCCTGTATATCGCCCTGAACCTGCGCATTTTGCAGAAGGGCGGCGAGAAGCTGGCGGAGGGCGACCTCTCCCAGAGCATCGACACCAAACCGCTGATCGGTGACTTCAAGCGCTACGGCCAGCGGATGAACGAGCTGCGCACCGGCATGGAGCGGGCGGTGCAGGAGCAGACCAAGGCCGAGCGCATGAAGACCGAGCTGATCACCAACGTGTCCCACGACATCAAGACGCCCCTGACCTCCATTGTCAACTATGTGGATCTGCTGCAGAAGGTGGACGTCCAGCCGGAGACCGCCCGGGAGTACATCGCCGTGCTGGACCGCCAGAGCCGCCGGCTGAAAAAGCTGACGGAGGATCTGGTGGAGGCGTCCAAGGCGTCCTCCGGCGCGCTGCCGGTGGAGCTTCAGCCCACGGATGTGGCCGTGCTGTTCGACCAGATCGTGGGCGAGTATCAGGAGCGGCTGGCCGGCTGCCGCCTGACACTGGTGGCCCGTCCGCCGGAGAAGCCCCTTTCCGTCCGGGCCGACGGCAAGTTACTCAGCCGCGTCATGGACAATCTGGTCAGCAACATCTGCAAATACGCGCTGGAGGACACCCGCGTCTACGTCGCGGCTTCCAGCGACGCGGAGACCGTCACCATCAGCTTCAAGAATGTCTCCCGGGCCGAGCTGAACATCTCCCCCGATGAGCTGATGGAACGCTTCGTCCGGGGCGACGCCTCCCGCCATACCGAGGGCAGCGGCTTAGGATTGTCTATCGCCGGAAGCCTGGTGCGCCTCATGAACGGCACGTTTGCCCTGTCCATCGACGGTGATCTGTTCCGCGCCGACATCACCCTTCCCCGCGCGTAATACTTCTTTATAAACCTGACCGGGAGCCTTCCAAAAAGGCTCCCGGTCGGGTTCTTTTTCTTGACAAGCAGAGAAAATGCTTTATAATAGTTGTACATACAACGATGTATCTGCAACTTTCTCTGGAAACCGGAGGTGATTATGGATATTACGGAACGGAAGATCACAAAAATCGCCCGCGAGGCGGAAAAGCTGGTGCTGCGGACGCTGCGGAAAAAGGACGTGGGCACGGCGGAGATCGACCTGATCCATGCGCTGCGCCACAACCCCGGCTGCACGCAGGCGGCGCTGGCGGAGCTCCTGCACGCCGACAAGGCCGCCATTGCCCGGCGGACAAAAAATCTGGAAGCCAAGGGGTATCTCGTTCGCAGGGACGCGCCCAACGACCGGCGCAGCCAGCTGCTGTATCCCACGGAAAAGGCGGAGAGCCTGAAGGCTTCCAAAGCGGAGATCGAAGCCTCTTTTTACGAGTATCTGATCAGCGCCCTGTCCCCGGAGGAGGCCGCCGCCTTCGCGGCCACGCTGGACAAGCTGTACACCGCGTCCAAGACGGAGAGCCGCGCGGGCTTCCCGCATTTCCCGAACGCAGCGAGAGGCGGAGCAGACGATGAAGGATAACAAGACGTTCCGCCCAGATCAGATCGGCTCCTATTTCCGCGCGGAGTGGCTGCCGCTGGCCCTTGTGACGGTCTCCGGCCTGATCTACAACGTGGGTCTGCTGGCCGCGCCGTGGTTCGAGGGACGGCTGGCCCAGTGCCTTGCGGATATTCTGGGCGGCAGCGCGGCCGCCGCCCGGATGGCGGTGCTGGTGCTGGCCTATATCGCCGTGACGCTTTTGGTGCAGGCGGCGCGGTTCATCAAGCGGTTCTATGTCCGCCGCTTCGCCAACAACATCAACCGCCGGATGAAGGGCATCCTGTACGCCAATCTGGTGCGGCAGAGCCGGGCCTCTCTGGAGCAGGAGGGCGCGGGCGAGCTGATGACCAAGGCCATCTCCGACGTGGACGACTGCGTGGAGGGCATGCGGAAATTCACCACCGAGGTTTTCGACACCGGCGTGGCGCTGGCCGGTTATGCCGTGATGCTGCTGGTGTACGACTGGCGGCTGGCGCTGCTGAGCCTTCTGTTCACGCCGGTGTCCTACGTCTGCGCGGCGTGGATGAAAAAGCCGGTGCAGCGGGCGGGCGCCGCCTATAAAAAGGCGGCGGATGCCCTCAGCACGGCCACGCTGGATCGCGCCCAGAACGCCGTGACCTACCGCATTTACGGCTGCGAGAGCGCCCGTGAGGCACGGTATGAGGACGCGCTGAGCACCTACGAAAAAACCGCCGTGCGCAGCAACGTGTGGCAGTCGGCCCTGCCGCCGCTGTATCTGGCGGTGTCGGGCGCGGGCACGCTTTTCATCCTGTGGTTCGGTGCGAAAAACGTGCTGGGCACAGGCTGGAACACCTGGGACATCGCGGCTTTCACCACCTTCCTCTCCTGCTTCACCAAGCTGACGGCGAAATCCTCCAAGGTAGCCAAGCTGTTCAACGCCGTGCAGAAGGCGGAGGTCTCGTGGAAGCGCATCAAGCCGCTGATGAAAACACCGGAAGCACTGGAGCCGCTGGCCATCCCAGCCCCTGCCGATGTGACGCTGGAAAACCTATCCTTTGCCTATGGAGACGAGCCGGTGTTCTCCGGCCTGACGCTGACGGCCCATCCCGGCGACATCATCGGCGTCACCGGGCCGGTGGCCTGCGGCAAATCCACCTTCGGGCGGGTGTTCCTGTGTGAAGCGCCCTATGGCGGCTCGGCAGAATTCGGGCAGAAGGAGTTTTCCGCCCTGACCCCCCGGCAGATCGCGGCCACCGTGGGCTATCTGGGCCACGACCCGGAGCTGAGCGCCGATACCATCCGCAGCAATGTTCTCTGCGGCGATGAACAGGACGCCGCACCGTATCTGGCCGCTGTGGCGCTGCAAGAGGAAGTGTCTGCCATGGAAAACGGGGCCGATACGGTGATCGGCAGCAGCGGCACCCGCCTGTCCGGCGGGCAGGCCCAGCGGCTGGCGCTGGCCCGTACCCTGGCCCATCCCCGACCAGTGCTGGTGCTGGACGACCCCTTCTCCGCGCTGGATCGGAATACCGAGGATATCGTATTTGCGAATTTGCAGGCCTACGCCAAGGATAAGGTGGTGTTCCTGATCTCCCACCGGCTGTACCATTTTCCGCAGCTGCGGCAGGTGATCTTCATGGAGGACGGCAGGACCGCCGTCGGCACCCACGGGGAGCTGATGGCGTCTGAACCGGTGTATCGCCAGCTATACGAAAGCCAGACGGGAGGTGAGCAGGCATGAAAAAAACGCAAAACGGCGTGTTTGCCGCCATTGGAATGGCGGCAAGGTCGCACCATCTGCTGACCGTGGGAACACTGCTGTGCGTGGCGGCGTCGGTGGCAGCGTCGCTGCTGCCGCCGCTGCTGCTGGGCCGCGTCATCGACCGGCTGACGGGCGGCCTCCCGCTGACATTTTTTGCGGTGCTGCTGTACTTCGGCAGCCTGGCGCTGGAGGGGGTGTTCTCCTCGGCGCAGGAGAGTCTGCTGGTGCTGTTCGGCCAGAAGATGACCCACGCGCTGCGTTCGGAGATGTCCCAGAAACTGACACGTCTGCCCGCCGGTACGCTGGCGGGCCAGAACCCCGGCGAGGTAGCCGCCCGCTTTTCCGGCGATGTGGACACCGTGGAGGCGCTGTTCACCTCCGGCATCATCAGCATGGTGGCGGATGCCTGCCGCATCGTCTCCATCATGGCGGTGATCGCCGTGAAGAACACCGGTCTGGCGCTGGTGCTGCTGCTGGTGCTGCCGCTGTTCGCCCTGTTCACCCGCCATGTGCAGAAGCGGATGCTCTCCGCCCAGCTGGACAACCGCCGCGCCGTCGCCGCCGTGTCCGGTCAGGTGCCGGAGACACTGCACAACATCCGCACCATCCGGGCGCTGGGGATCGAGGATTATATGGAGCGCCGCTACGACCGGCGTATTGGCGGCAGCTACGCCGCCATGGAGCGCACCAACTTTTATGATGCGGTCTATTCGCCGGTGGTACTGCTGCTGAACGCCGTGGTGGTGGGCGTTGTCATGCTGCTCTCCGCCTCCGGCAAGACAGAGATATTGACCCTGTTCGGCATGTCGGTAGGCACCTCGGTGACGGTGATCAACTATATCTCCCGCATTTTCGCGCCCATCGAAAGTCTTGGCATGGAGATCCAGACCATCCAGTCGGCTATGGCGGGTGTCAAGCGGATCGACGCGTTTCTTGCCCAGCCGGAGCGCACCATTCCTCAGAGTACGAAAAACACACCACGGGGCGATGTGGCGCTCTCCCATGTGACCTTCGGCTATGGAGAAAGATGCGTGCTGAAGGATCTCTCCCTGACCGTCAGGCAGGGGGAACAGGTCACGCTGGTGGGCCGGACAGGCGCGGGAAAAAGCACGGTGTTCAAGCTGCTGCTGGGGCTCTATCAGCCCCAGGCCGGTACGGTCACCATCGGCGGCGTGGACGTTTCCGCCATCCCGGATGGGCAGCGGCGGGCCTGCATCAGCTGCGTGGAGCAGCATTTCTCCCGCGTACCGGGGACGGTACTGGAGCAGATCACACTGAACGATCCGCAGATCACCCGTGAAATGGCGAAAAACGCGGCAAAGCTGGCGGGGATCGATGAGGCCATCCAAGCGCTGCCGGAGGGCTATGACACCGTGTGTACCGACGGCATGTTCTCCCAGGGTGAGTGGCAGCTGCTGTCCATCGCCCGGGCTGCGGCGGCGGACCCCGCCGTGCTGCTGCTGGACGAGATCACCGCCAATCTGGACGCGGAGACCGAAGCGCGGGTGCTGGAAGCCCTGCGTCACGCGTCTAAAGGGCGCACGGTTCTCTCCGTTTCCCACCGGGTCTATGAAAATCTGGGAGGCCGGACGGTGGAGATCAAACCGCAGACGGCGTAAAAGGCGGCAGGAGCATCTAAGAATGATTGACAAGGATACCCGCTCATGCTACAATAAAGCTCCAAAATCAGTGTGGATTTTTCTGGAGCGCCGCATCCATTTTTCGCCACGCACCTTGTCCGGTGCGTGGCGTTTTTGGCAAAAAAACAAGCTCCCCCGGCAGGTTTGCCGAAGGAGCTTGCAGGAAAGCGGGGCGCATCAGGCGTAGTGCTTCAGGCCCCGCGCCGTTGACGCGGCCGCGCAGCGGCGGGCATAGCAGGAAGATGCTTCGCTTTTCTTTCCGCCACGGACAGAAGCCACCATTGCGGCCAGTTTCCGCTTGCGGGGAGCTTTTGCCATATTCTTCTCTTTTTGCTTCGCCATGGAACATACCTCCGTTCGTTTTACTGCTGTTATCATAAGACAGTAAGAGATACGATTCATCAGTGAAGCAGAATGAACATTTTTGCAGGAATTGTGATAAGATCACAAAGGAGACAGACGCCATGAGATCACAGCATACAAGTGACTACCCCACGCTGCGGGAGGTACTGCGGCTGCCCGCGTTCGCAGGCTGCGTTATCCGCGGCGGCGCCGCGGGAGCAGAGCGCAGGGTCAGCGGCGTCAATCTGACGGATACGCCGGACTATGCACGGTGGCTCGCACCGGGAGAACTGCTGATCACCACAGGATTTGCCATTGCCGCTGACCCGCAGGCCGTCGGCGCACTGCTGCCGACGGCGGCAGAGAAAGGACTGTGCGGCGTGGGGATCAAGCCGGGGCGCTATCTGCCCAAGCCTTTGCCGGAAGAACTGACAGCGGCGGCAGACCGGCTGGCACTGCCGTTGATCCAACTGCCGGACGATGTGCGTTTTTCAGAGCTGGCAGACGCGGTATCCCGCGAGATCGCACGGCGGCGGATACCGGCGGAGCAGGAACGGCATCTGGCCTCGCTCCTGCATCACCTCATTTCCGGCACGCCCGGGGACGAAACGACGGAGCAGGCTGCGGCATGCGGTATTCACCTGGCGTATGCCCATATCATACTGCGCATACGGGCAGACGCTCCGGAGCTACAGCGGCGGGCGTGGCTGCACGAGGCGGAGGAACGCTGCCAAATGTTAGGTGTGAATGTATGGGGCGCATTGCCGGAGAAGAACATTTTACTGCTGCTGGAGACAAAGGATGACCCGTTCCCCTTGGAGATGCCGCTGCGGCAGGCGATGACGGAGCTTGCCGCCGTCCACGGCTTTTCCTGCGGTATCAGCCGCCCTTACAGTGGTGCGGAGGGCTTTCAGAAAGCGGACCACAGCGCCCGCAGGGCACTCTGTATGGCGGAGCGGACGGAAACTCTTTGCGTGACCGATGATCCGGCAGGGGTAATACGTCTGCTGGAAACGGGCACATCGCCGGCAGAGACGGATCTGTACATCGACCGGCAGCTGGGCCCGATCTTACAGCAGCAGGAGCTTCGACGGAAGGAGCTGCTGGACACGCTGGACAGCTGGCTGCGCTGTATGGGCAACCAGCGCCGGATGGCGCGGGAGCTGCACTTGCACTACAACACGGTAAGCTATCGGCTTCAGCTGCTGTGGACACTGCTGGGAACTGATCCGGCAGACCCGGTGAAGCGGCTGGCGCTGGAAACAGCCCTGTATTTGTACCGGTACAGGCGCGCATAAAGGAGTGACAAAACATGATTATGGACCAGAAAGATCGCGAGTGGGACCGCATGGTATCGGGGCGGCTTTACAGTCCCGCCGACCCGGAGATCGCCAAGCGGCACCGGGCGGGCATGCTCCGCTGCGACCGGTTCAACCGCATCCCCCTGTGGCGCGGCAAGGCCAAGCAGCGGGCATTGGAACGGCTGATCCCCTCTGCCACGGGAAAGAATTTCGAGGCCTTCGCGCCCTTTTACTGTGAGTACGGCATGAACATCCATGTAGGGCAGAACTGCTTCGTCAACTACAACAGCGTATTCCTGGATGTGGCACCTATCACACTGGGGGACAACGTCCTGATCGGCCCCAATGTGACGCTGGCCACGCCGAATCATCCGTTCATCGCGGAGGAGCGGGCCTATACGGACTATCCCAACGGCTGTCATGAGCTGGAGTACGCCCAGCCCATCACCATCGGGGACCACTGCTGGCTGTGCGCCGGCGTGACGATATGCGGCGGTGTGACCATCGGGGCGGGCAGTATTATCGCCGCCGGTGCGGTGGTGACCCGCGATATCCCGCCCAACAGCATTGCCACCGGTGTGCCTGCCAGGGTGCTGCGGCAGATCAACGAGCGCGACCGCATGGGTGTATGGGACAGGTATGTAAAGAACGAGCCGCCCGCGTCCGCGGGGAATTGAATGACTGCGGGAGAAAAAGAAAAATTTCTGTCCCCCACTTGGTTACAAAGATCTTCCCTGGAAACTGCCTGACTCGAACCAGTGACCTCCTGCGTGTGAAGCGGTTGGGATGCCAGCAAACCCTGTAAACATCAGGGTTTGCTGGCTTTTTCCGTACGACAAACTCACTTCATATTCAGTTGATTCTCATGTTTTGTCGTATTTTTGTCGTACAAAATCGGCCTTAATTTTTCCAGTTATTGGATATTTTAAGCGCTGTTCATTACCTTCTGTCGTCAGGCTCGATAGGACTATTACTCCCGTCAAAAACATTGACTATTCGTGCCGAATATTATATATTTTTGATCAAAACGAGGTAATGACATGGAAAGACGCTTGGTGCGGATCAACAGCAAGCGCAGCCGGAGGAACCGCAGGCGTTGGTGCGAAAATACACAAGGTGACGCTCTCGTCCCGCTAGCTTCAGGCCATGGGGATCTCCGATGAGGACCGCGAAGTAGAGCTGGCCTTTGACGGGAATCAGATCATCACCAAAGTAGTTGCTATCGAAGAATTTTACGACGAAAAGAAGGCGCAATCTCACAGATTGAAAACGCTAAGATTCTGGAACGGCGATACGCTTTGTACGCTGATCGTGGTGGACTTTACAGATCATACCCTTTGCGCTGAGAACCATACCGGCCAGCTGGAAAAAACGGCTTCCCACCTGGGCTGATCTGACGACCTTTCTGGAAGAATGGTGCGTTCCTCGACAGTGTGATGGCATCCGTGAATATCTGGATGCTCTGGAGTTGGACGAATATGACCCATGGGAGATCACTAAGTGCACAAAGGGCCGCATGGCGGAAGATCAACAGTGGATTGAGGTAGTGGAATGAGCCTGCATTTTGCGACAAACGAAAAATTGCCGAAAGCCCTGATCGCGGCGCAGCGAGACCAGAGGCTCATCACGGACAGAGTGTGTACTACCATTCTGCTGCGGCAGAGATAGTTGAGGTGTCCGCAGGCCCTGCATTTGTCAGGGGCTGCGGGCTTTTTTTCGTGCAGCAGAGCCGCCCTACACTCAACTGTTTGCGATTCGGCTTTCGTTTGCAAACATTGTTTGCTAATTCAAAAGGATTGTTTGCAAAAATAGCAAACATCTCCTTCCGGCACACTAACATCAACGTGTTTCGTTAGCAAAATCAACTGGAATTTGTATTTTGCAGGGCAGTTTACGCTTTAGTTCCATTCCTCAGCCAAGAGGAAATCGCGGATATTCCGGTGCTTGATCCCGTTTCGGCTCATATCGAACTCATCGAGAGAAACAACGTATTTTGGGAAGTTATCGCGGATGCTGTCATACGCACCAAACTCACGGTTGACCGTTTCTTCCGATGCCAGCAGGTAAGTGACCTGAACGTACAGCTTTTCGCCGCGCTTGTCGCATACGAAGTCAATTTCCTTGTCGCCCGTCCTGCCGACAGTCACTTCATAGCCCCGGCGCAGCAATTCCAGATAGACGATGTTTTCCAAAATGAGATTGATGTCCCGCATATTGCCGCCAAAGACTGCCTCGCGGATGCCATGATCGGCAATATAATACTTCTCATTGGAGGCAAGGATCT
>CAVHKA010000053.1:0-11441 GCA_963636325.1 Agathobacter sp.
ATTCTGGGTCTGATGAACGACACGGAGCACCGGGTCACGCTGGCCATCGACCGCGCGGTGGCCGAGGATGAGTGGTTTGGCTGCCATCCCTGCAAGAATACGTCCTCCCTGCGGCTGAAGACCCGCGACGTGCTGGAAAAGTTCCTGCCCGCCACGGGACATGAAGCGGTCATTGTTGATTTGTAATTGAAAAAGAATTCCGGTTCATGTGAACCGGAGTTCTTTTTGCACTTACCTGTTGACAAACGTAAACTGATATGCTACATTGTGATTACAGATGTAGACAACAGGAGGCGGAGTCAATGGCGCATATGGGATTGACCGAGGCGGAGTGGCAGGTGATGGAGTGCCTGTGGGCCGCCGCGCCGCAGACGGGGCGGGCCATCATCGACGCCCTGCACAAGACCACCGGCTGGAGCCGCAGCACTACGCTGACGCTGCTGCGGCGGGCGGAGGACAAGGGCGCCGTCAGCGCCGGGAGCGAGGGCGGCGTGAAGCACTACCGGCCGCAGGTGGCCCGAGAGGACGCGGCGGTGCAGGAGACGGAACACCTGCTGGAGCGGGTGTATCAGGGCAGCGTCAGTCTGATGGTCAGCTCACTGGTGAAGAAGCAGACGCTGTCGCAGGAGGAGATCGACAAGCTGTACGCCATTTTGCGGGAAGTGGAGGAAAATCATGATTGAATGGGTGGTATCCTCGTGTATTCTCATCCTTGCGGTGATCGCCCTGCGGTATCTGCTGCGGGGAAAAATCAGCCTGCGGCTGCAATACGCCCTGTGGCTGCTGGTGCTGGTGCGGCTCTTGATCCCTGTCAGCTTCGGCAGTACGGACATCAGCGTCATGTCGGTGGTGGAAAAGGCCCCGGCGGTACAGGCGGTGGAAAGCGTCCGTGATGTGGACATCATCTGGCAGGCTGATAATGGTTCGGTGGAGGGTTATCCCGCCGGGCCGCTGATGCCGGACGCACCGGTGAAGGTAGCGCCCAGTGTCACAAACGACCAGTTTGGCCGTATGGAGAGCGCCCTGACCCTCCGTAAGGTGCTGCTGCCGGTGTGGTGGGGCGGCGGGGCGGTGACGCTGCTGGTGTTCCTGACCGCCAACCTCCGCTTTGCGGCGCGGCTGCGGAAAAGCCGCCGTCCCCTGACGGTGGAGGGCGCGGCGCTGAGCGTCTATGTGGCGCAGGAGCGGGCGGTGCCGTGCCTGTTCGGCCTGTTTCGGCCCGCCATCTATGTGACGCAGGCCGCGGCGGACGATCCGGAGCTGCTGCGCCACACGGTGGCCCACGAGACCACCCATTTCCGGCAGGGCGACCATGTGTGGGCGCTGCTGCGGACGGGGTGTCTGGCGCTGCACTGGTGGAACCCGCTGGTGTGGTGGGCGGCGAAGCTGTCCCGTCAGGATGGGGAGCTGGCCTGTGACGAGGCCACCATCCGCGCCCTGGGCGAGAGCGAGCGGGCCGCCTATGGCCGCACGCTGATCCGCATGGCCTGCGGCCCTAGCTCCCATGTGCTGTTGACGGCCACCACCATGGACGGCGGCAAGACCAGCCTTCATGAGCGGATCGTCCTGCTGGCGAAAAAGCCCCGCACGGCGGTGACCGCCGCCATTGCGGTGGTGCTGGCTGCGGCGCTGTGCATCGGCTGCACCTTCACGGGGGCGAAGAAGGACGAAACGCCGGATACAGAACCCGGCACCATTGCCGCGATGATGGCGGCGCTGACGGTGGATGACGTTACCGGCTGGAACGTGAAGCAATACCCTAATATCACACTGGGCCGTCTGGTGACGGCCATGAATCGGGCGGCCGACAACGAGATCACGGCGGAGGAAGCCCAAAAGGAGGAACAGGGCAATTCTGCGGAAACGCGCTATCTGGTGCTTGTCGATGTGGAAAAAGGCCATGACCTGTTGCTGTCCTGCGGAGATACGGCGGATATCGTGCATGTGATGGATATGTCAGCACTTCTGTCATCGGTGTATGATCCGGAAACGCAGCGTACCGCCTATTTCCGGGATCATACCCTCTATGATCTGGTGCGCCATGCGCAGGACAGCGTGGAGATGACCGATACCGGAGAAGGTGCACGGGAGATATTGCAGCGGATCGGCTGGCCGGATAAGGCGGAGCTGACCACCCAGACCTTCACCTATCAAGATCTGAAAGTGCAGGTGACCAACGTCTATGTGATGCAGAAGGGTGAGGTATGGGAGGATGTGGATCAGGTCTTTGAAAACGATATCTACGTCGTCTGCCCCGGCGCCACTTTCACCGTTCTGGAGGGCGGCAGCGAGAACGACACCGACGGTGTTCCCCACGCCAACTGGAAATACTATACGCCGGAGGGCAGCGCCACCGAGCTGTGGCCCGGCGACACCGTACAGATCGCCCACAACACCGCCATCGGCCGTGAGAGCTTTTCTGTTCTGCGCTTCTACCTGTACGACGGCTGGCTTCAGGCTCCCGGCACCGATCCGCTGGCATCCGTCCGCGCCGCCATTGAAGGTGAAGCGCAGAAGGGCTATGCCCGCAATATCCGGGTGGATTCGCTGTCCATCAATGAGGCAGAAACAAAGCGGGTATCCCAGAATTACATGGGCAGCGAACTGGCCATCGCCCGGGGGTGGTCCGACGACCTGTTGACCAACCACTTCCTGGTGGTGGACGCCGCCTATTACATCGAGTACGATCATACCCGCACACCGCTGGAGGGCGGCAATGTCACCCAGCAGTTCTATCTGGCCCAGAACGAGGCGGGCCGCTGGATCATCGTGGACAACGCCATGCGCTCAGCCGACGATCAGGAGGAGAATACGGTATGGTGAAGAAATTGTATGGCCTTTTGCTGACCGCGCTGCTGCTGGCCCTGCTGACAGCCTGCGGCGGGGACGGCAGAAAGCAGCCGGAGCCGGACACCATCGCCTACGTCATGGCGGAGGCGACAGAACAGACCCTGGGTGTGATCGATCCGGAGGAATATCCCGGATTAAAGAAGGAAAACCTGATCCCCGCGCTGAATGACGCCGCCTTTTATGAGATCACGGAGGAAAAGGCAAAGTCGGCGGGCTTTGGACAGGGGGAAACGGAGTGGTTCGTCCTTGTACCCATCACCGGCGGCCATGACCTGGCGCTCCGGTGTGATGAGGCGGAGGACATTGTCCAGGTTTTTGATATGGCCGCGCTGGCATCGTCCCATTTTCCCATTAACCAGCAGATGAGCGGCTTTTTTCGCCATCATGACCTCTATCAACTGGTACGCGGTGCCAAGGACTATCCCCAGCAGCTGGAGCACCCTGATTATGAGAATATGCAGGCCAGTATCGAACTGCTGCTGAATCCGCTGACAGGCCGTTTGCAGTTCGGCACGACATGGTACACCGACCATGAGGTCAAGATCTTTGCCAAAGTGTGGAGCTATGACGAGGACGGCGATCAGGTGAACATGTACCGGCTGCGGGCGCTGGCCTACGCCAAGCCGGAGGAGGTGGAGGAGCTGTCCGACTGGCTTTCTCTGGACAGTCAGGGACGCTATTACGCCGTGAACTGGTGGGGCTATGTGGCGGCGCGGTTCCATAACGGCGCACTGCTGGGGCTGGTGCGCCTGAATGAGGACGGCAGCGGCTATACCTCTGACGGCTTTGCCGATTTTCATGAGGATGACGGCTGGCGTGAGCGGATGCTGGCGGCGTGGCAGACATGGCTGTCGGCATCAGCGGAGCCTTCGGAGCCGGAGAACACCGTTGACATGGCGGCGCTGCTGCGGAGCATCCGTCCGGCGGATGTGGTGATCAACTACAATGCGTATCCCAAGGTGACGGAGGAACAGGTAGCCGCCGCCCTCAACAGCGCGGCGGAGCACCAGATCACCGAGACGCAGGCCCGGGAGGTCGAGGGTTATCCCGGCTGCGACTATCCCTTCTGGGGGATGAACATAGACGGCGTGGATCTCTATGTCAAGTGCGGGCTGGCGGAGAATGTGGTCTGGGTCGGAGACAAAAACGGCGGCGAGGGGTATTTCAAGGATGAAACGCTCTATAAGCTGGTGCGCCATTGCCGGGACTATGACGAGGTCATCGACCAGGCGGCCTATACCCGCTTCAAGTCCCAGATCGACGCCGTGATGCAGGGGGAGTTGGAGGCTTACGCAAACAGCCCTGGCGAGTTCCATGCCTATCAGCTGATAAATTTCTCGCCTGTCTGGACCTACGCCACCGATGACGGCAACCGGGCGGAGTGGTATTCCTTTGACTTTGCCCTGATCCCAGACAGACCCGAGGTGGACTTCTGGTCCGGCGGCATCTATATGGACAGTCAACTGCGGGTGCGGGGCTTTTTCGTCTGCGGCAATGTGGTGGCCCGCTATAAAAACGATGACTTCCTTGGACTGGTGTTCATGGCCAGCGATGATCTGTACGGAACCCAGCCCTTTGAGAAAGACCCTGCCTGGGTGGAAGCCATGCTGGAGGCAAGAGACGGCTGCTGAAAAAAAGAAGTGGCACAGCCACTTCTTTTTTTATCATTTGTTCCGCCAGGTGGAGGGACTCAGCAGTACCAGCAGGGGCATCAGTTCCAGACGGCCCATCAGCATGATCAGGGCCAGCACCAGCTTGCTGAACCAGGAGAGGGGCGCGAAGTTGGCCATGGGGCCAAGCGCGCCCAGGGACGGGCCCACGTTGCTGATACAGGTCAGGGAGGCCACGAAGGACTCCGTAAAGCCCAGCACGTCCAGCGATACCACCAGCGTACCGGCCATCAGGATCAGCAGATACGCCACCTGGAACATGTGGGCGGAGGTGACGGCCTTTTCGTCCACGCTCTGCCCGTCCATGGTGATAACGGATACCCGGTTGGGGTGGATGATGTGATCCAGCTCACGCCGCAGGCTCTTCACCTGAAGCATCAGGCGGCTGACCTTCATGCCGCCCGCGGTGGAGCCGGCGCAGCCGCCCACATACATCAGCAGCACCAGAATACACCGGCTGAAGGTGGGCCACAGGGTGAAGTCCTTGGTGGCGTAGCCGGTGGTGCTCATGATGGTGGTGGCCTGGAAGGCGGCGTCCTTGGCGGACTCATACCAGCCTTGGCCCAACTCCACATGCAGATCCACGCAGATGAGACCGATGGTGACCGCCAGGATCAGCAGATACCACCGCAGCTCCTCGCTGCGCAGGGCATCCTTGATGCGGCCGTGAACCACGGCGTACAGCAGCGAGAAGTTGATGCCCGCCAGAAACGTAAAGACCACAATGACCCATGTGATGGCGTCAGACTGATACTCGGCAATGGAGGCGTTGCGGACGGAGAAGCCACCGGTGGCGATGGTGGTAAAGGCGTGGTTCACCGCGTCGAACCAGGACATGCCCGCGATCCTCAGGGCCACGGCCTCCGCCGCCGTCAGCACGATATAGATGGTATACAGGATCTTGGCGGTGCCGCCTACACGGGGCACCAGCTTGGACTTGATGGGGCCGGGGCTTTCCGCCTTCATCAGGTAATAAGCGCCGTCGCCCAGATGGGGCGTCAGGGCCAGGAACAGCACCAGCACACCCATGCCGCCCATCCACTGGGTCTCGCTGCGCCAGAATAGGATACTGGGCGGCATAGTCTCCACTGAGTCCAGAATAGTGGCGCCGGTGGTGGTCAGGCCGGAGGCCGTCTCGAACAGTGCGTCCACGAAGGAGGGGATGGTGTCCGACAGCAGATAGGGGAAGGCGCCCAGCAGCGTCAGCGCTACCCAGGCCAGCGCCACGGCGGCATAACCGTCCCGGCCCTGCATCCGCATACGGGTCACCGGCACCAGATAGGCCAGCGCACCCAGCACACCGCACAGCAGCGCCGAGGAGAGGAACGCCTCCCAGCAGCCGTCGCCATAGCCAAGGCTGACCAGCAGCGGCAGCAGCATGAAGCCGCCCTCGACCCACAGCACATAACCGGCCGTGCGGGTGATCAATCGAATATTCATGAAACAATTACCTCGTTTTGCAAAAAAGGCAGACAATTACTGTTATTATAGCCCCGGCGGCGGGAAACTGTCAAGCGCAACGCCCTCTTTACACACCGGTAGACATAAAACTTTTAAAATTACCGCAGAAATTGAAACGTCCGTCTTGCTTTTGAAAAAATTTATGGTATACTTATCATGTCATTATGCGTTTATCTTTCTACACTATATGACTATATGGTGTATGAAGTTTTCCGCCGTGGGTAAGATAAGCGTCGGACAGAGTTTCCGGCGACGACCTTCCATCGCTGCCCGCGGCTTTGTAAAAGTTGGAAGAGAGGGTGCAAATTTTGAATAAGTATATTGTCAACGGCGGTCATCCCCTGTATGGCGAGGTAACGGTCAGCGGCGCGAAGAACGCGGCGGTGGCCATCATTCCCGCTGCCCTGATGGTGGAGGGTGTGTGCCGGATCGAAAACATTCCCCAGATCAGCGATGTGACGCTGTTCTTCTCCATTCTGGATGAGCTGGGCGCCAAAGTGCGTGTGCTGAATCCCCACGCGGTGGAGCTGGACTGCCGTACCATCCGTTCGACCCGCCCCAGCTATGAGCTGGCGCGGCGTATCCGGGCAAGCTATTACCTGCTGGGCGCGCTGCTGGGCCGCTTTGGCGAGGCCACGGTGGCCATGCCCGGCGGCTGTGATTTCGGCGTGCGGCCCATCGACCAGCATATCAAGGGTTTTACCGCCATGGGTGCCGAGGTGTCCGTGGAGGGCGGCTATATCAACGCCCGTGCCAAGAACGGCCATCTTCATGGCGCCAACATCTATCTGGATGTGGTGTCCGTGGGCGCGACCATGAACATCATGATGGCGGCGGCGCTGGCTGAGGGTACGACCGTGATCGAAAACGCCGCCCGTGAGCCCCATATCGTGGATCTGGCCAACTTCCTGAACTCCATGGGCGCGGACGTGAAGGGCGCGGGTACGGATTCCATCAAGATCCGGGGCGTGCAGCATCTGAGCGGCGGCAGCTATGCCATCATCCCCGACCAGATCGAGGCGGGCACCTATATGGCAGCGGTGGCCGCCACCGGCGGCGAGCTGCTGATCCGCAACGTGATCCCCAAGCACATGGACTGCATCAGCGCCAAGCTGATGGAGATGGGCGTGGAGATCGAGGAGAATGGCGACGAAATGCTGGTGCGGCGCACCGGCCGTTTGCAGCGTACCAATATCAAGACCATGCCGTATCCCGGCTTCCCCACGGATATGCAGCCCCAGATCGCGTCTGTGCTGGCACTGGCCGACGGCACCAGCCTGATCACGGAAAGCGTGTGGAACAACCGCTTTAAATATGTGGATGAGCTGAAGCGCCTTGGCGCGCGCATCCAGGTGGACGGCAAGATGGCCGTGCTGGAGGGCGTGGATCACTTCACCGGCGCGCCGGTGCAGGCGCCTGACCTGCGGGCGGGCGCGGCGCTGGTGATCGCGGCGCTGGCGGCCCATGGTACCACCGAGATCAGCCATGTGCAGTTCATCGAGCGTGGCTATGAGGATATCGTGGGCAAGCTGCGCGCCGTGGGCGCGGATATCTGCATGGTGGACGAACCGGAGGCGGAAAAGGAAGAGGCCCGCATCGGGTAATTGAACATCATATTCAGCGTCTGCCCGGCGATACCGGCGGGCGCTGAGTTACTTTTACGAGGTGGACATATGCAGCGGATCACCGTGCTGTGCGTGGGCAAGCTGAAGGAAAAATTTTATGCCGACGCGGCGGCGGAGTACATCAAGCGGCTGAGCCGGTACTGTAAGATCGAGGTAACGGAGTTGCCGGAGACGCGCCTTCCCGAGGACCCCTCCCCGGCGGAGATCAGAAAGGCGCTGACGGCCGAGGCCAACGCCATCCGGCAGAAGCTGGAGGGCGGCGCGGTGGTGGCCATGTGCATCGAGGGGCAGACCTGCTCCAGCGAGGCACTGTCCAAAAAGCTGGCGGCCTTCGCGCTGGAGGGGAAAAGCAAGGTGACGTTTTTGATCGGCGGCAGCTTCGGACTGGATGAGACGCTGAAAAAGCAGGCCGACTGGCGCTTGAGCATGTCGCCCATGACGTTTCCCCACCATCTGGCGCGGGTGATGCTGCTGGAACAGATCTATCGCGCGTGCCAGATCGCGGAGGGCACGCGCTATCATAAATAACGAGGGAGGTTTTGTGATGGGATTTTTGAGTGACTGGTTCAACAAAGGGGAGCTGCCCCAGAATTTCTGGGAGGACAGCGCTTCCGGCTGGCACTTTCATAAAAAGGAGCTGGACTGGCCCCTGGAGGAAAACGGCGAAAAGGTGAAGGCCGTGCTGCTGAAGGAGACCTTCGATTCCCCGGCGGAGTCCGACATGGTGATCTCCATGCTGGCGGCCTACGGTATCCCCTGTTTCAAGTACTATGACAAGGACGGCGGCGCGGGAAAGGTCATCAACGGTTTCTCCGGCTACGGCGCGTCGCTGTATGTGCCCCAGACCATGCTGGAGGAAGCCCGGAATATTCTGAACGCGGAAACGGTAGAGGAGGACGAAAACGATGCTGGATTACATGCGTGAATATGAGAAGTGGCTGCAAAGCGGCGTGCTGACGGCGGATGAGGTGCAGGAGCTGCAGTCCATCGCCGGAGACGAGAAGGAGATCGAGAGTCGGTTCTACGGCCCGTTGGAGTTCGGTACGGCGGGACTGCGGGGCACCATGAAAGTGGGCCTGCACCAGATGAACGTGTATGTGATCCGCTGGGCCACCCAGGGCTTTGCCAACGTGATCTGCGCCGAGGGTGAGGACGCCAAAAAACGGGGCGTCGCCATCTGCATGGACTGCCGCCATCACTCCATGGAGTTTGCCCGGGCCGCCGCCGAGGTATGCGCTGCCAACGGCATCCATGTGCGCATCTTCGAGTCGCTGCGTCCCACGCCGGAGCTGAGCTTCGCCGTGCGGGAATACGGCTGCCAGGCGGGCATCAACGTCACCGCCAGCCACAACCCCAAGGAGTACAACGGCTACAAGGTCTATTGGGAGGACGGCGCGCAGCTGCCACCTCACCACGCTGCCGCCATCGCCGCGGAGCTGGAGAAGATCGACATCTTTACCGGCGTGAAGCGGATGGACTTTGACGAGGCCGCCAAGGCCGGGCTCATCGAGACCATGGGCGACGAGACCGACCGCAAGTTCATGGCCAACGTCATGGATATGGTCAACGACTATGATTCCGTCGCCAGGGTGGCGGATACCTTCCAGGTGGTGTATACCCCCTTCCACGGCTGCGGCCACAAGCTGGTGCCGGAGGCTCTGACCCGTCTGGGCATCAAGCATCTGCACTGCGTGCCGGAGCAGATGGTCATTGACGGCGACTTCCCCACGGTGGTGTCTCCCAACCCGGAGAATCCGGAGGGCTTCTATCTGGCCATCGCCCTGGCCGACAAAGTGAAGGCCGACTTCATCGTGGGCACCGACCCGGACAGCGACCGGGTGGGCATCATGGTCCGCGACAAGGAGGGCAAGTTCCAGCCTGTCAGCGGCAACCAGACCGGCGTGCTGCTGAGTGATTACCTGTACGGGGCCATGAAGCGCAGCGGCAAGCTGCCGGAGAAACCCGTGATGCTGAAAACCATCGTCACCACCGAGATGGCCCGCAAGGTGGCCGAGGCCCACGGCGTGACCTGCTACGATACCTTCACCGGCTTCAAGTTCATGGCCGAGAAGAAGAACCAGCTGGAATCCGCGGGCGAGGGCAAGGTGGTGTTCTCCTATGAGGAGAGCTACGGCTACATGCTGGGCGATTACGTCCGGGATAAGGACGCCGTCACCGCGTCGCTGCTGCTGACAGAAATGGCCGCGTGGTATGCCACCCAGGGCATGACCCTGTACGACGCGCTGGACGTGCTGTATAAAAAGTACGGCTGGTACGGCGAAAAGACCCACAATCTGGTGATGCCCGGTCTGGACGGTCTGGAGAAGATGGCAAACCTGATGAAGAATCTGCGCCAGAATCCGCCCGCGGAGATCTCCGGCGTGGCCGTCGTCCGCCGCAAGGACTATACCGACGGCAGCGTGGTGGACTGCGCCACCGGCGCGGTGTCCGAGATGGAGCTGAAGGGCAGCAACGTGCTGCGCTATGAGCTGGCGGACGGCACCACCATTCTGGTGCGTCCCTCCGGCACCGAGCCGAAGATCAAGGTCTACATCCTGACCATCGGCCAGGACGCGGCTGAGCGTGATGCCAACATCGAGAAGTACGGCCAGTGGGCGGAAGCTCTGGCCAAGTAATATGGAATAAAAAAATGCTGTGCCGAGAGGCACAGCATTTTTTTATTCCATTAAACCGTATTTCAGCTTGATGCGATCAAGCTTTTCCAGCATGGGCTCCGCCGCGAGCAGCAGGAAGAACAGCGTGGCGAAGGCGTGGATGCAGTCCATGGGGAAGCCGGTGACGTAGTAGGTCAGCAGCACCTTCCATGTCAGGGTGTCGGCGTTGGCCCACATCAGCACCGACGCGGGGTTCATGATGCCGCCGTAAATGACGATGGCGCTGAACACGCCGAAGGCGCCCAGACTGCCCCGTGTGCGGCGCAGCAGTCCCTTGCGGAACAGCACGCCCGCCAGAAAACCGATGATGCCCATGCAGAACATCTGCCACGGCGTCCACGGGCCTTGGGAGAAGAACATGTTAGACACCAGCATGGACAGCGCGCCGACTAAGAAGCCGCTTTCGCCGCCCAGGGCCACACCGGAGATGATGGTCATAGCCATCACCGGCTTGAACTGGGGCAGCATGAAGAAGGCGGCGCGGCCCGCCACGGAGATGGCGCACAGCACGGCAATGACCACCAGCTCGCGGGCCTGGGGCTTGCGGCCCTCAAACACCAGGAAGAAGGGCAGCATGCATTCAAACAGCACCAGCACCGACACGATGGCGTATTGCTGCCGCTCCAGATAGAACACACCGATGAACAGCGTCACGGGGATCAGCAGCAGGGCGGACACCGCCATGGCGATAGTGCGCTTGGGCAGCTTCCGCTTTTCTACAGGCATCTGCGTTATGGTCGGTTTGGAGCGCCGCCCGATGGCCAGTGCGAACAACAGCACGAATCCGCAGAACAGGAGGTACAGCCCCAGCTGTTTTTCACCCGATTCCGTCAGACCGCCCGCGGTGACGGCGCTGGAAAGCTCGGTGATGTTGGTGGCGTACAGGTAGATCGCCAACGCCCCCGCGGCGCTGACCGCCGCCAGCACCTTGCGCCAGAGGGGCAGCTTTTTCGGCTTCCAGTCCGGTGTTTCCTCCGCCGGTTCCGGCAGGGGAGGGGCCTCCATCGGCAGCTCCGGCATGGGCGGCACGTTGCCGCCGCAGACGGTCATCACGTCCTCCGCCGTCACCGCCTGGGGCTCCAAAGGCCGGACAATACGGTTGGCAGCGGTGGTATAGAAGCTGTTGCCGCTGAAAAAGGCGCGGGGAGACGCTTCCGTCA
>CAVHKA010000054.1:0-11341 GCA_963636325.1 Agathobacter sp.
CGAACTTGGGGGAGAAGCTCAGGATGATGGCGTAGATGGCGGCCAGACGGATGACACGGGGATCGTAGACCCTGCTGAGGGCCAGCACGCCGGTGTTCTCACCGTAAGTGGTGTTAGCGGGGCCACCAAACATACCGGCCATGGCGGTAGCCAGACCGTCGCCCAGCAGGGTGCGGTGCAGACCGGGATCCTCGATGAAGTTCTTGCCGGTGGTGGAGGAGATGGCGGAGATATCGCCGATGTGCTCCATCATGGCGGCGATGGCGATGGGGGCCATCACCAGAATGGAGGTGATGTCGAACTTGGCGATCACAAACTGCTGGAGGCCCAGCAGTTCGGCGTCGTGCACCTCGGTAAAGACCACCTGGCCGGTGATCAGGGCCACGATGTAGCTGACCACCACGCCCAGCAGGATGGGGATGATCTTGACCATACCCTTGCCCCAGATGTTGGCCACGATGATGGTGGCGATGGCCACCAGGGCCAGCCACCAGTTGGTGGAGGCGTTGCTGATGGCGGTGCCGGACAGGTTCAGACCGATCAGGATGATGATGGGGCCGGTGACGATGGGCGGGAAGAAGCGCATGACCTTCTTGGCGCCCACCAGCTTGAACAGCAGGGCCAGCACCAGATACAGCAGGCCTGCCACCACCACGCCGCCCAGCGCGTAAGGCAGCTTTTCCTCACCGGTCATATTGGCGAACTTACCGGCATCCAGTTCTGCAACGGCCTGGAAGCCGCCCAGGAAAGCGAAGGAGGAACCCAGGAAGGCGGGAACCTTGAACTTGGTGCACAGGTGGAACAGCAGCGTGCCCAGGCCCGCGAACAACAGGGTAGTCTGGATGGACAGGGGCAGACCGTAGTTGGTGACCAGAATGGGCACCAGCACGGTTGCGCCGAACATGGCGAACAGGTGCTGCAGGCCTAGCAGCAGCATACGGGGAACGCCCAGTTCTCTGGCGTCATAGATGGCCACATGGCCCAGTTCTTTCTTCATTGGCGTGATTCCTCTCTTTCGTTTGTCTTGTATGTGAATTTATTTACCAAACATGCTTTCCGGCCGCGGGCCGAAAAAAAAAGACCGATGAAAAACATCGGTCAAATAACGATATCAATAATAGAAACAAAAGTAGCGGGAACAGCTTTGCACTTGGTCTTGCATACGGTCGTCATGGCGCGTTCCCCCTCTCAAAATTTTCTTGACTATTATATCGGCAGTTGTGACAAAATGCAAGCCTTTTCTTCTCCAATCTCTCCCGAATTTTCCCGCCCGGATTCGTGGACATTGCACAAAACCATTTTATCAGCTGATCTCTCCCATCAGGCAGCCGCATATCGCACTCCCGCTTCATATAATGAGATAGGCAGGCACGTCATGGATGGTCTGCCGGAAAGGAGGAAACTCCATGGATCTTGGGATCGCGGGCGTGGCCGCCATCACGGCCATCGCCTATGTGGTGGGCCTTTTGGTGAAGGCCTCGCCCCTCAGAAACAAATGGATCCCCATTATCTGCGCCGCCACCGGCGCGCTGCTGGGGATCGCCGGTCTGTTCGTCATGCCGGACTTTCCCGCCGGGGATGTGATATCGGCTGCCGCGGTGGGCATTGTCAGCGGCCTGGCGGCCACCGGCCTTGACCAGACGGTGAAGCAGGTCTGCATCAACGGCGAATGTCACGAGGAATAACAGCAGGAGCGGGAGATCACTCCCGCTCCTGCTGTTATTTTCTTTCTGAATGATCATTTCATTATCGCTGGAAACCCTGTATTCATCGGATCTTCAGCACGGCGGACACCGACAGATCCAACACCCGCTCCACCTCGCTCATGACGGCAGGCGTCCCGCTCTGGCGGTGCTGCTGCAGGATCAGGAACAGCGGCCCGAACAACACGGCGTTGATGTAGGCGATGTTGTCGGTCTTCATCAGCCGCCGGGCGATGGTCTCCTGATACACCGCCATCAGCGGCGGCGAGGGCAGACAATTCTCCCGCAGCGCCTCCGGCGTGACGAACTCCGGCGCGTTCAGCACCGACAGGAAGAAATGCGCCTCCTGCGGCCGGGCCAGGAAGGTCTTGGCCAACTGGCGCAGACCGAAAAACAGCTTCTCGCCGGGGGTGCGGCCTATGTCGATGGCCTGCTGCAAGCCCTCCTGCAAGCCGGCCCACACCTGAGCATAGATATGGGAGAGCATATCGGTCTTATCCTTATAGTACACATAGGGGGTACCTGTGCTGATACCGGCCCGTTTTGCCAGCTTATCAAAGGACAGCGCGGCAAGGCCCTCCTCCATGGTGATCTGGAGGACGGTCTGCACCACTTTATCCCGTTTTTCTGTATCTATCGTTCTCATGCTTTGATAATAAACGTTTATTCACTTATTGTCAAGGCATTTTTCGGCAAAATTTTTGTAAAATTGCGGTGGGTCATACGGCGTCAAAGCCACCCTCTGACGAGGGAGGCTTTGGGGAATACAAGGAATTATTTCGCGGTCGTTTTCTCCTTCCGCAGCTTCCACACAAAATAGAGCAGCAGCGCCAGAAGGGCGCCTTCGATCATAAACCATACCGGCCAGCCCTGAGCATTATCCGCCTGCATGGCACGGTTATAGTCGTCCAGCGTGAAAATGTCCTGCGCGTCGGTACGCAGGGCCACGATGTCCCCCATCCCATCTTCGGCAAATGACCGCGCCGCAGAATTCGTCATGCGGAAATACACCTTTTGCCCTACCAGGGATGCCATGGTCTCCGGAGAAATGCTATCCCTCAGCACATCCGGCACATACAGTGTGCCGGTCGGCTTTGTAACGCAGACAGTTCCGGCACCCTGATCAACATTTGCCGCTGTGGCCGTCGTTTCCACGGTTCTATTCTCCCTGATATGGGTCAGCTGCCAGACCATGGCCATATTCATGGCGCACACCAGTATCACCAGGATCGTCAGGCATAGAGCGGTCTTGGTTTTCATAGGCTTCCCCTTTCCGGTCGTCATTCGACACACCATCGCAATTCTTTTTCGGAAGGCGGGGTCTCACCCGCCTTCTCTCAATTTCCGTTCAGCTGCTCCTGCGCGGCAATGATGGTTTTCTCCCGCTGCTGCATGGCCTCCTTCCGCATCTGGAGGTACTCCTGCTGGGAGGTATAGAAGCCAATGGTGATACTTTTCCTGACCGGCTCGCCCTGAATCTCTAAGACGCTGTAGCCCACGGTACAGAAGCCGCCCTTGACGTCGGTCCGCCAGGTAAAGCCGGTGCTGGTGGCATCCTCCGGGAGCGGCAGGGCGGACAGCTGCCGGTAGAGCTGGCCATCGTCGTCAAAGCCGCCCCAGAGCATACCGGCCAAGGTAATGGGCCTCTGCCAGTCCTGGCAGCGGAAGGTGGTATCCTCTCCTGCCGCTTGCAGATACCCCACATACAAATACCGCTTGCCGCCGTCGTAAACGGAGCTGCTGGCAAAACCATATGGGTAGAGGTCTTCTCCCCCATTGCGCAGATTATAGAGAATCGATCCTTCAGAGATCCATGTCTCGTCGGCCGCAATGGTCAGGGGCAGTCCCACGGCGTTGACCGCGTCCGTCACCGCCTGTTCCGACAGGGGGAATGCCAGGGACGCGCCGCCGCTCTGTCCCGTCTGGGGCATGGGGGTCAGCTCGTTTTGCAGCGCCGTCAGCCATGTGCCGCAGTCCCCGCTCATCACCTCATCGGGCCACGCGCTCAACCCCAGGGCATCCAGCAGCGGCTGGGTGCCGGTGGATTCATAGTCGTTATAGCGGTAGTAGTAGAAGGGCGGCAGGTAGATGTGGGGTGTATCCGGCGCCGCCAGCACTGAGAAGGTCGTGCCGTCGCTGCGCGTCAGGCGCAGCTGGACACATTCCGGCGGCGTTTTGGCGGCATAGCTGCACTGCGTTCCATTTTGCAGCAGATTCTGAAGCCGCGCCATATGGTCGGCGTCGCTGACGGTATACAGTGTCTCGCCGTTGTAGATCAGCTCCGCCGACGTCAGGCCGGAGAGGGCTTCCCGCCCGTTCTTCGTCTCCCAGCCGGTCAGGCTCCGGATCATGGCCAGCAGCTCCCGTACCTCGGCATCCGCCTGCACCACATTGTCGCTGGTGCTGAGACCCCACACGCCGCCATCGCCCCGACACAGGCTGTAAAAATCTTTGTAATCCTCCCGGCTGAACCGCAGATGCACCTCCGGGCTTTCCGCCGTCCAGGAGACAATGTCGCTGCCCCAGCCGTGGGTGTCGGCAGGCGTCTCAAAGCCGCCCAGGGTCACGTTCTCCGCCACACGCTGCTCGATGCGGGCCGCCAGCTGGTCGGGGATCTCCATATAGAACACGGTGCCGCCGCCATTGACGGTCATATAGGGGCAGGACAGGGCGCTGCTGTCATAGGACCAGCGGACGTCCAGAGCCTGGGGCAGTACGTCGTCCAGATCCGCCGGTACGGCAGACTGCTGCTGATAGGTCAGGCCGCGCCATGCCTGCATATAGGCCGCCTCGTCCTTCCGGTAGGCCTCCGTCAGTAGGGCGGCGTAGCCCTCGGCGTAAGCGCCATCCAGCTTCGCGGTGTTCAGCAGCAGGGTACGGCACCGCTCCTCCGTCAGATCGCCGCTCTGCACATCGCGCCGCAGCAGGTCTATCAGCGCCATCTTATCATCGTCATACATATCCCAGCGGAAGCCGCCGTCCGGGAACCGTTCATAGAAGGTCACCGCGTCCGGGATGGTCTCCCTGGAGCGGGCGATATCCTTCTTCATCTGCCACGCCCAGCCGCTCAGGGCTTGCACCATCTCACTGCCGGTCATACTGCTGGTATAGGTGGACACCGTTCCCGGCTTCTGCGTCACCCACAGCATATGATCCGCGGCGGAGTCGATATACAGCTTGTCGGCGTAAAGGCCGTAAAGTACGATATACTGACTGTGCAGCTCCGGCTCCGCCGCATCCTCGACGGGATGCATGACCCACCGGTTATCCCGGATAAATCTGTCAAAGTCCTGGGTCACGCTGCCGGGATCCTCGATCCCCGCGATATCCACCTTGACCGGCCACTCCATGGAGGGCAGCAGATACTCGTGGGCGCTGTCGGTATCCTGGCCCAGAATGTTCTCGGGCGGCGTTTCATCCGCCGCGGCAAAGGCCGCCCGCACCACGATCATATAGTCGGCGTTTCGGGCGATAGCGGGCTGCTTCTCCAACTTGCGGCAGTCGAACTGGGGCAGGCCGCCGCCAAAGTCCGCCGCCATGGCCATCAGCACGATGTCGTCCCCCGCCGCTACCTGCCGCTTCTCGCCGTCGGTATAGGCGGCAACGGCGGTATCCTTCGGCATTTCCTTCAGGCCGTCCGACAGCTCGCCATAGGCCCCATACACATCGCTGAACACCCACAGCTGGAACATGGGGATCGTCTGCAAATTCCGCTCCGGCTGCACCATCTGTACGCTCAGTTCATTGGTATAGCGGCTCATCTGCCAAAGCTGCGTGGTACGGCACTGGCCGTCGCGCCACACCTCGGCGTAAATATTGGCCTCCAATGCCGCGTCCTTTATCTCCACGGTGAAGTCCGACCGCCAGTCAGAGGCGACGTTGTCCTTTGCCACAAAGGTCAAGGTGCCCTGGCCGGTCTTGCCCACAGGGTCGGTCAGGAAGCAGACCGCCACCACGATACAGGCCAGCACCGCCGCCACGATCACCCAGAACGCGGGCTTTTTATAGTGCAGGACCGCCTTGATACGGCCCTTTACCCCCTCTTCGCCAAAGGCCACCGGGCAGGCCAGCACCATGCGGCGGCCCTGACTGCACGACAGCAGCGCGTTGGAATAGGCTTTCTTGTCCTCAACGCTCAGGCCGCGCACCACCCGCTCATCGCAGGCAGTCTCGATATCCCGGCAGAACAGCCAGTAGGCCACCCATACCAGCGGATTGAACCAGTGGACCGCCAGCAGCAGATAGCCCAGCGGCTTCCACAGCTGATCGCCCCGCCGCAGATGGGCGTTCTCGTGGGCGATGACGTAGGCCATCTGTCCCTCGTCCATACCGCTGGGCAGATAGATGCGGGGCCGCAGGAGGCCCAGCAGGAAGGGCGACGTCACCGCGTCGCACAGCCAGATATTCTCCCGCAGGCGCATGGCCTCCCGCATGCGATACCGCAGGCGCGCCGTGCTGACAAGGCCGTACAGCAGCAGCGCGCCACCCACCGCCAGCCAGATGGTCACATAGGGCGGCAGATAGCGGGTGACGGTACGGGACGTGTCCGCCGCCGTCTCCTGCTGTACCGGGGTGATCTCCGCCGGACGGAGGGTCTCCACCTCCAGCTGGATAGAGGGCTTGTCGCCGCTGGCGTGAACATACTGGAAATACTCCACCCCGCCGGAATCCCGCACGGCGGCCGGAGTGGCCACCTGATAGGCCGACACCGGCGACTGGAAGCTGACGGGGCAGACCAGCCGCACCGCCACCAGCGCCCACAGCAGGCAGGTGATCCACCGGGGCGCCTTTTTCAGCAGCAGCCGCAGCACCAGCACCGCCAGGATCAGCCATCCGGCGGCCACGCTCATGTTGGCAAGCTTCACAAAAACCTCGTTCATGGTCAGCCCTCCCCTGCTTCGTCGATCATGCGGCGGATCTCGTCCCGTTCCTCCTCCGTCAGCTTCCGGCCCTGGGTAAAGGCCGCGATGAACGCGGGCAGTGACCCGTGAAAGCTGTCGGCCACATACTGGCGGCTCTGGCGGGCGTAAAAGTCCTCCCGGCTCATTTTCACCGTTACGAGGCCGCCGTCGTTCTGAAACAGCCCCTTGTCACACAGCCGCCGCAGCACCGTGTGTACGGTGGTGCGCTTCCAGCCCAGCTCCGCCTCTCCCAGCTTCACCAACTGGGAAGACGTGACCGGCGCGGTGCGCCAGATGATATCGGCGAACTTCGATTCCACCACGCCCATCTGCAATTCCGTCATCCTGCATCCCTCCTTGTGCGACTACATGGTGTAGTCTTTCTTTTAGACTACACCATGTAGTCTCTCTTGTCAAGAGAAAAAACGGTTTCTTTTCCAGAAACCGTTTTTCTCTGTCACAGTAAGCGTCAGGCTCTATTCTCCACGGAACGACCTAGGTCGATCATTCGGGCATGGTGATCCAGATGGCGGGGCGGACGTATTCGCCCTCGTAGGCGCGGGTGCCCTCGCCCACACGGCCGCCGGCGTACACGCCATCGGGGTGATCGCTGCCGTCGGTGGTGCGCAGCCACCAATCCGCCGCGCCGGGGGCTGTGGCGTTCCCGGCCCAGGGATTCTCCGACAGGGCATAGGCCGTATATTCAGCGGCGGTGGCGGCCTCATTGGCAAAGTAGGCATACACCTCCGTATTGCTCAGCAGGAACACCCGATCCTCGGTGGTGACGGGGCCGTTCTCCCGATGGAGACTGCCGGGCGAGGTGATGACCGTGGTGGTCAGCAGCCGCTGCCGCTCGCTGCTGTCAAACGCGGCGTTCAGGAACGTGCTGTTGAGCCACCGGCGCAGGGAGCAGCTCTCCCAGGTATAGTGCTCCGTCACCGGCTCATAGAAGGGCATGAAGGACTGAAAATCCAGCGCGTACTTGCTGAGCAGCAGCGCCTTGTCGCCGTCACGATCCAGCACCAGCCACTCGATGGGCTCCTTGCCGTTGCCGGTGCTGCCGTCCTGCTCATAGCTGCCGAAGGTATAGGTCTCCGTTTCCTGATCCACCCGGCCCAGATAGCGGCCATCGCCCTCCAGCCAACTGCGGAAGCCGTTCAGAACGGTGTAGAAGTAGTCTGTACCGCCGCTGTGGATCACAGCGTCTCCTATCCTCCCTTCCGGTGTCTCATAGAAATCCAGCGTACTGTCGCCCAGCACCAACTGAGCCGCCTTCTGATAGCTCAGCTGCCTGAGACCTTCGGTCGTCATCTCGCTGGGCTGCCAATCCAGCGACCGCAGGAAGCGGGACAGCACCGGGGCGGGGATATCGTCGTCCGGGTACAGCACGTCGCCCTCTATCCAGCTTATATCGAAGGTGTCCAGTTTATCCGCCTGCTTCGCCAGCTTCTCCAGCAGTTGGTCCTCTGTCGCCCACGGCTCCTGCAAGGCTTCCCATACCTGTTGGCAGGTCATGTCCCCCATGCTGTAACACCGAACCTGATCGCAGTACTGGATTTTCACGAGATCCTCAGGCGCACCGGAATAGAACCATATATCATCGTCCTTTTCCTTACCCAGCCTACTATCTCGATGGACCCACAACACATAGTCCCCGTCCGGCTCGTTTTCGATACGTGTCCACTGGGCGTTCTTCATCACTTTGCTCAGCAGCGGACCGAAAACGGTGGCATTTTCCGTTTTGCCCTCCTCCGAACGGTAAGTCACTTCTACCAGATTCCAGTTGGCGGCCGAACTTGCAACGCTGTGATATTCGGCGCAGGATAGATCCTCCTCCACCTGCTCCTTGGGGTTGGTCAGGAAGCAGATCGCCACCGCGATGCACACCAGCACCGCCGCCACCGACACCCAGAAGCCGGGCTTTTTATACCACAGCACCTCTTTCACGCGGGTCTTGACCCCCACCTCGCCAAAGGCGAGAGGGCAGGCGGCCACCCACCGGCGGCCCTGACTGCAATCCAGCAGCACCTGAGAGTAGGCGGCCCGTTCCTCCGCCGCCATGTCCCGGATCACCCGCTCGTCGCAGGCCAGCTCCATATCCCGGCAGAACAGGATATACGCCAGCCACACCAGCGGATCATACCAATACACCGCCAGCAGCCCAAAGCCCAGAGGCTTCCACACATGATCCCACCGCCGCAGGTGGGCCTTCTCGTGCCGCAGCACGCAGTCCCGGGCCGCCTTGTCCATGCCGGAGGTCAGGTAGATGCGGGGCCGGAACACGCCCAGAATGAAGGGCGACTTGATGTTGTCGCACAGGTAGACGTTGCCCTCCAGCGGGATAGACGCCGCCACCGTGCTCCGCAGGCTCAGATAGCCCGCCAGCGCCGCCATCACGATGATATAGATGCCGATCGCCCACGCGATGGACAGCAGGTTCATGTCAATAAAGCGGGCCGGCGTCGAGGGCCGCTCCGCTGTATCCGCGGAGGTCTCCGGCACAGTACCGTCCGAGGTGCTGATAATGGGCGCAGCCGTGGTCTGGGCCGCCGATACGCCGGGCAGCAGCGTGGCGGGCCGGTAGCTGACGTCGCCGCAGAATCCCGTATCCTCGAAATACGTTACCTGTCCGCTGGGCTGCACGGCGTCGCCCGCCAGCCGGTAGGCCGACAGGTCGGAGTGCAGCATCACAGGGCACACCAGCCGCACCGCCACCAGCGCCCACATGGCGCACAGCACCCACTTGGGAGCCATCTTCTTCAGCAGGGGCCGCAGCAGCAGGATCACCACGATCAGCCAGCTGGCCGCCACCGCCAGATTCAGCGAACCGACAAATAATTGACGCAAGTTATCCACGTTCAGCCCTCCTTCCGGAATGTGTCGATCATTTTCTGGATCTCCTCCACCTCCGCCGCCGACAGCTTCTTGCGGGAGGTGAAGGCTGTGATAAACGCGGGCAGCGACCCGTCAAAGCTTTCCTCCACAAACTGCTCCGACCGGGCGGCGTAGAATTCCTCCTGGCTCATCACCACCGACACCAGACCGTCCTCATTCTTGAAAAGTCCCTTTTCGCACAGCTTCCGCAGCACCGTATAGGTGGTGGGCTTCTTCCAGTTCAGCTCCTTCTGGCAGATCTTCACCAGTTCGCCGGAGGGCAGCGGCGCGTAATACCACACCAGCTCCGCGAACCGCAGCTGCACCTCGCCCAGTTCCATCGTTCCCATATCGCTCTCCCCTTTCTAGTTTATTCTCGATAAACCGTTTTGTTGTTTTGAGTTTATCATGCATAAACCGGCATGTCAAGAGGTATTTCGCGCAAAATAAAATATCCTGCCCTCCGGCACTCCGAAAGGCAGGATATCCGATTTATTTGGCATACAGCAGCCCGATCATCCAGTTCAGCAGGCGATAGGGCAGGATGCGCACCAGAAACACGAAAAATTTATAGCTGACGCCGATGGTGTAGATGGGCTTGACACTGCCCTTGGCGGCCACGTTGGCGATGAACCGGCCCGCTTTCGCCGGATCCATGCCGGTCTGCTCGTCGTGCTCCATCCGCTGGACGGAGCGGCCGATGCGGCCCTGATACACGTCGTCGCCGTCAATGACCTTTTCCCTCGCGGCGGTGAAGCCGGTTCTGATATCGCCGGGCTGCACGGCGCACACGCTGACGCCGAAGGGCCGCAGCTCGTTGGCCAGCGCCATGGTATAGTCGTTGACCGCGGCCTTACCGGCGCTGTAATAGGCCTGAAACGGGATCGGCACCGGCGCGGCCACGCTGCTGAGATTGATGATCCGGCCGCTGCCCTGCTGCCGCATGATGGGCACCACGCAGCGGTTCATCCGCACCATGCCGAAGAAATTGGCGTCAAACAGGCGCTGAGCCTCCTCGGTGGCGGTGAACTCGATAGCCCCGGAGATGCCGAAGCCCGCGTTGTTGACCACCAGATCGATGCGGCCCTCCGCCGCCATCACCTGCTGTACGGCGGCGCGCAGCGTCTCTTCCTTGGTGATGTCCGCCACGATGTGGCGCACATCCGCCATACCCTCGGCGCGGCGGCTCAGTTCATAGACGGTGTAGCCGTCCGCCTGTAAAGCCAGCGCCGTGGCGCGGCCGATACCGGAGGTACCTCCGGTGACGATGGCGACTTTTTTATCCATGGCGCTTCACCATCACAGCCGAAATGATATCCATGGCCTCGTCCAGCAGCGCCTCGGTATGGGTGGCCATGTAGCTGGTACGCAGCAGCGCCTCGCCCTCCGGCGTGGCGGGCGGCAGCGTGGGGTTCACATACACGCCCCGGTCGTAGATCTCCGCCGCCGCTTCCAGCGTCCAATAGGTCTCGTAGGTATACAGGGGGATAATGGGGGTCGGCGCTTCCAGCGCGCTCTCCCGGATCTTGATGCCCCGGTCAGTGAAGCCCTTGCGGGCGTACAGGCTCAGGTCACGCAGACGCTCCGGCAGTTCAGGATGGGCTTCCAGATACCGCAGGGCCGCCAGCGCCGTGGCGCAATTGGCGGGCGGGATGGAGGCGGAGAAAATGAAGGGCCGGGAGGCGTGGCGCACGAACTCCGCCACCTCGGCGGACGCCGCCATATAGCCGCCCAGAGATGCCAGCGACTTGGAGAAGGTGCCCATATAGACGTCCACCTGATCCTCCAGCCCGAAATAGCTGGCGGTGCCGCGGCCGCCCTCGCCCAGCACGCCCAGACCGTGGGCGTCGTCCACCATCACCC
>CAVHKA010000055.1:0-11314 GCA_963636325.1 Agathobacter sp.
GTGGTGCTGCCTGGCTGCGTGGACGGTGTCATCACCGGCTGCATCCTGGCGGTGGGCCGTATTCTGGGCGAGACGGCGGCGCTGCTTTACACGGCGGGCTTTGCCCACAACCTGTATAATTTGAAGGATGGCCTGGAAAACGCGGGCGCTACCCTTTCCGTGGCCCTGTACGTCTACGCCAAGGAGCAGGGCGAGTTCGACGTGGCCTTCGCCATCGCCGCCATTCTGATGGTGCTTGCCCTGATCATCGACCTGTCCGCCGCGCTGGTGGGCAAATACTTCCAAAGGAGGAGAAGCATATGAGCGACATCATGACCGTTGACGATCTGTGTCTCTGGTACGGCCAGACACAGGCGCTGAAAAATGTCAATATCACCATTCCGGAGAAGAGTATCACCGCTCTCATCGGCCCCTCCGGCTGCGGCAAATCCACCTTTCTCAAGACGCTGGACCGGATGAACGACCTTGTCCCCGGCGTGCGCGTCACCGGAAAGGTGTGCTATCAGGGGCAGGACATCTTTGCCCCGTCGGTGGATGTGAACCACCTGCGCAAAGAAATCGGCATGGTGTTCCAGAAGCCCAACCCCTTCCCCATGAGCATCTATGACAACATCGCCTACGGCCCGCGCACTCACGGCGTCCGCAGCAAGGTGAAGCTGGACGACATCGTGGAGCAGTCCCTGCGGGGCGCGGCCATCTGGAACGAGGTAAAGGATCGTCTGAAAAAATCGGCCCTGGGCCTGTCCGGCGGCCAGCAGCAGCGGCTGTGCATCGCCCGGGCACTGGCGGTGGAGCCGCAGGTGCTGCTGATGGACGAGCCTACCAGCGCATTGGATCCCATCTCCACTTCCAAGATAGAAGAGCTTGCCATGGAGCTGAAAGAACGGTATACTATTATTATCGTGACCCACAACATGCAGCAGGCCGCCCGCATTTCCGACCAGACCGCCTTCTTCCTGCTGGGCGAGCTGGTGGAGTACGGCGAAACCGAGCAGATATTCGCGCAGCCCCGCGACAAGCGAACCGAGGATTACATCACAGGGAGGTTCGGATAATGAGAAGCCGTTTTGACCAGCAGCTGGCGCTGCTGAACCGTGAACTGATCGAGATGGGCGCGCTGTGCGAGGAGGTCATCGCCGCCGCGGCCAAGGCCCTGATGGAGGGCGACACCGCGCTGGCGGCACGGGTCATCTCCCGCGCCGGAGAGATCGACCGCAAGGAGCGGGATATCGAATCCCTGTGCCTGAAGCTGTTATTGCAGCAGCAGCCGGTGGCCCGTGATCTGCGGCAGATCAGCGCCGCCCTGAAAATGATCACCGACATGGAGCGCATCGGCGATCAGGCGGAGGACATTGCCGAGATCATCGGTTTTCTGAAGGGCCGCTCCGGCGAAGAGTGCGCCTTTGTGGGCCACATGGCCCGCTCCGCCATCTCCATGGTCACCGGCAGCGTGGACGCCTACGTCCGGCAGGATGTGGCGCTGGCCCACGAGGTCATTGCCCGTGACGACGTGGTGGACGAGGACTTCCGCAAGGTGAAGGCCACGCTGATCGACTGGATCGCCCAGCGGCCCGACGACGGCGAGTATGCCCTTGACCTGCTGATGATCGCCAAATACTTTGAACGCATCGGTGACCACGCCACCAACATTGCCGAGTGGGTGGTGTTTGCCGTGACCGGCGTTCATAACGGGGAGGAATTGACATGATCTGGTGCGTGGAGGATGACGCCAGCATCCGCGAGATCGAGGTATATACGCTGAATTCCACGGGTTTTCAGGCCCGTGGCTTTGCCGACGGCGCCAGCTTCCGGGAAGCGCTGGAAACGGAGACGCCGGAGCTGGTGCTGCTGGATGTGATGCTGCCCGGTGAGGACGGCGTGTCGCTGCTGCGCTATCTGCGCCAGACGCCCCGGACACAGGCGGTGCCCGTCATCATGGCCACCGCCAAGGGCATGGAATACGACAAGATACAAAGCCTCGACATGGGGGCCGACGACTATCTGGTGAAGCCCTTCGGTATGATGGAGATGGTCTCCCGCGTCAAGGCGGTGCTGCGGCGCTGCGCCCCGACCCAGCAATCCCACCGGCTGTCCAGCGGCGGCGTAACGCTGGATCTGGATGGCCACACCGTCACGGCGGAGAGCCAGCGGGTGACGCTGACCTTCAAGGAATTTGAGCTGCTGCGGCTGTTCCTGTCCCATCCCGGCATGGCCTATACACGGGATCAGCTGTTCAACGACGTGTGGGGCGCGGACTATGTGGGCGAGAGCCGCACGGTGGATATGCACATCCGCACCCTGCGTCAGAAGCTGGGTGCATGCGGCGAACACATCGCCACGGTGCGGGGCGTGGGCTACCGCTGGGAGGTGCAGGCATGACAAAAAAGATCTTTCGCTCCATGATCCTCACCGCGGGTGCGGTGCTGCTGGCCAGCATGGTCATCATCATGGGGTGCCTTTACGAATACTTCTGCGGCGTACAGGAGCAGCAGCTGAAGGACGAGCTGAGCCTTGCCGCCTCCGCCATGGAGCGGCCGGACGGCCAGAGCTATCTCGCCTCCCTGCGCTCCGACCGCTACCGCCTGACGTGGGTGGCGGCGGACGGCACGGTGCTGTACGATACCCAGGCGGACGCCGCCTCCATGGAGAACCACAGCCAGCGTCAGGAGATCCAGCAGGCGCTGCTGGCCGGTCAGGGCGAGAGCAGCCGCTACTCCGCCACGCTGCTGGAAAAGACGCTTTATCAGGCCCAGCGTCTCAGTGACGGCACGGTGCTGCGTATCTCCATCAGCCGCGCCACGGCGGGCGTGCTGGTGCTGGGCATGCTCCAGCCCTTCCTGGTGGTGCTGGTGGCGGCGCTGGCCCTGTCGGCGCTGCTGGCGCGGCGGCTGGCGCAGCACATCGTAAAGCCCCTGAATGAGCTGGATCTGGAGCACCCGCTGGAAAACGAGACCTATGAGGAGCTGTCCCCCCTGCTGGGCCGCATCAACCAGCAGCGCCGGCAGATCGACGCGCAGGTGCAGGAGCTGCGGCGCAAGCAGGATGAGTTCGAGCAGATCACCGGCAGCATGAAGGAGGGCCTTGTGCTGCTGAACGAAGCGGGCGCGATCCTCAGCATCAACCCCGCCGCCCGCGGCCTGTTCCACACCGACGCCGCCTGTCTGGGGCAGGACTTCCTGACCATCGAGCGCAGCACCGAGGTGAGCCACGCGCTGGAGACCGCCATGGCCCAGGGCCACAGCGAGATCCACACGGAGCGGGACGGCCGGGAGTATCAGCTGGATATCAGCCGCATCGGCGCCGAGGGCGACATCACCGGCGCGGTGGTGCTGGCCTTCGACGTGACGGAGCAGGCGCTGGCCCAGCGCAACCGCCGGGAGTTCACCGCCAACGTGTCCCACGAGCTGAAAACCCCGCTGCAATCCATCATGGGCAGCGCGGAGCTGATGGAGAACGGACTGGTGAAGCCGGAGGATATGCCGGTGTTCGTGGGCCGCATCCGCAGCGAGGCAGCGCGGCTGGTGACGCTGATCGAGGATATCATCCGCCTGTCCCAGCTGGACGAGGGCGTGGAGCTGCCCACCGAAAGCGTGGCGCTGCGGCCGCTGGCGGAGGAGACCGTCGCTTCCCTTCACGACGCGGCTGCCACCAAAAACGTGACCCTCTCCGTCACCGGCGAGGCTGTCACCGTCCGCAGCGTGCGGCGTCTGCTGTCCGAGATCCTCTATAACCTGTGTGACAACGCCATCAAGTATAACGTTCCCAACGGCAGCGTCACCGTGACCCTCTCCCCTACCGCCAACGGCGCGGCGCTGACCGTGTCCGACACCGGCATCGGCATCCCGCCGGAGCATCAAAGCCGTATCTTTGAACGGTTCTACCGGGTGGATAAGAGTCATTCCCGCCAGAGCGGCGGCACCGGTCTGGGCCTGTCCATCGTCAAGCACGCGGTGCAGGATCTGGGCGGCGCCATCCATCTGGACAGCACGCCCGGTCAGGGCACCTCCATCCGGGTGACTATCCCCAATAAGGACGCATAAGAAAAAGGAGGCCGCCGGCCTCCTTTTTCTTATGCGTCTTTACGGCTCCCAGCGGAAGCGTTTCATGTCCACATGGGCCGCGTCCTTCATGGCCACGCCCTCCGCCTCCAGCAGCGCACGCTGCTCCGGCCAGTGGGGCGCCAGCCGCCCGGCGTGGTTCACCACCCGGTGGCAGGGATACTCGCCGTACAGCCCGGCCCGGCTCAGCACCTTGCCCACCATGCGGGCGTTCCGCTCCCGGCCGATCAGCGCGGCGATCTGACCGTAGGAGGCCACACGGCCCGCCGGGATCTCCGCCACCACCGACAGGATCTCATAGACCAGCCCATCGTCCAGCACAGCGGCGCTCACGGCGTGTCCTCCTCCCATACCACGGAGAGAAGGCCGTTTTCCGCGGCGCAGTCCGCCAGCACTCGCCGCAGCGGCAGCACATAGCCGCCCAGCGTCTCCGCAAGCGCCCGGCTGTTGCGGATCACCAGCTCCGTCGGCTCCGTGATCTCCGTCAGGCAGTCGTGCAGGGCGTCCAGATTGCCGCCGTACCAGTCGGGGAAATGCAGCCCCGCCGCCAGCGTCCGGTGCAGGGTCTCGCGGCTGCCTACGCTGCCGCCATCCAGTATGAATCGCATAGTCATTCCTCCCCGTACAGCAGCGTAAAGCTCTCGTAATGGTCGCCGGTATAGTAGATCAGGCCGTCGTTGGAGAACACGATCCGCTCCGCGCCCCGCTTGTCCGCGCCCAGCGTGTTGATGTCGCACTCGGTGTAGGTGCGGCCCTCCACCTCCGGCAACAAGCCCTCATAGTTGCCGAAACGGCTGCCGCCGATGCATTTGCCGGGGGCGTAAGGCTCCAGCGAGCCGCCGCTCCAGCCCAGTGCCTGGGCCTCCTTCTTGGTGATGAAGTTGCTTGGCAGATGGCCGTAGGTGTGGATGTACAGGGCCACATCCTCCTTGGTGGTGTAGCTGCCGTCCTCGTCGATGGCCGTGGCGTCTGTATCGCCGTCCTCCGGCGTATCGGAGGGCTGTGCATCCTCCGGCAGCGTACCCTGCCGCTCCTGCCGCGGCTGATCGCCGCCGGTGATCCCGATGACAACGGTGCTGTCAGTCCCGCAGCCCACCAGCGTCAGTGCCATTACCAGCGCCAGCAGCCACGCGGTCAATCTCTTTTTCATGGGTCTACCTCCTGTTTTTATTGTCATCATCCTATCACAAAAGGCAGAAAAAATCCACCCTCAGCTGAGGGTGGATTTTTTGCGGTGTTACGCCTTTTCAAATACCGCCTTCATGCAGCGGTAGGTCATATAGCAGTCCAGCTTGGCCACCGTCTCATAGGGGGCGTGCATGCTCAGCACGGGAACGCCCGCGTCGATGGTGTCGATGTTCCGCTGGGCCATGAACTTGGCCACGGTGCCGCCGCCGCCGGCGTCGGTCTTGCCCAGCTCCGCCATCTGCCAGAACACGTTCTCCTCATTCAGCAGGCGGCGCAGCTTGCCCACCACCTCGGCGCTGGCATCGGACGCGCCGGACTTGCCGCCCGCGCCGGTATACTTGCACAGGCCCACACCGTAGTTGATGAAAGCGGAGTTCCGCTTGTCGTACACCTCGGAAAAGTTGGGGTCATAGGCAGCGGTCACGTCGGCACTGACGCAGAAGGAATTGGCAAAGCAGTCCCGCAGCAGCACGCCCTGCGTGTCGCACAGCTCGCCCATGAACTTGTCAAAGGCGGCGGACAGCATACCGGACACGCCCTCGCTGCCGATCTCCTCCTTGTCTGCGAAGATGCACACGGCGGTGCGCTTGGGGTCCTTGGCATCAAACAGGCCCGCCAGCTCGGCATAGGCGCAGACGCGGTCGTCGTGGCCGTAGCTGGCGATGAGGCTGCGGTCAAAGCCGATATCGCGGGCATGACCGGCGGGAACGGCCTCCAGCTCGGCGGAGATGAAATCCTCCTCCACCATGCCGTACTGCTCGTGCAGCAGCTGCATGACCGCCAGCTTGAAGCGGTGCTTTTCATCCGCGTCCTCCACCGGCATGGAGCCCACCAGAATATTCAGGCTCTCGCTGGGGATGGCCTCGCCCAGCGGCTTCTTGCTCTGCTCCCGGCCCAGATGGGGCAGCAGGTCGTTGATGATGAACTGAGGATCCTCCGGCTTATCTCCGATGTGCACGGGCAGCACCGTGCCGTCGGCAAGCGTTACCACGCCGTGGAGCTCCAGAGGAATAGTGACCCACTGATACTTGCGGATGCCGCCGTAGTGATGGGTCTTGAAATAGGCCAGCTCCGTGTCCTCGTACAGGGGACGGGGTTTCAGATCCAGACGGGGCGCGTCGGTATGGGCGGCGGCGATGTTGGCGCCCTTGGACAGGGGCTCCTGGCCGATCACCGCCAGCATGATGCCCTTGCCCCGGTTGTTGCAGTACACCTTGTCGCCGGTCTTCAGGGCCATGCCCGGCTGGAACTCCACAAAGCCGTGCTTCTTCGCCAGCTCGATGCAGTACTCCACGCACAGCCGCTCGGTCTTGCCGTGGTTCAGAAAATCTTTATAGGACTCGCAGTAGTCGTGCATGGCGGCCTTCTCGTTTTCCGGCAGGCGGTCATAGCCGTTCTCCGGCGCGTACAGCAGCGCCTTGCTCAGCTTGCTCTTTTCACTCATGGGTAACTCCTCCTTATATCTTTTGTGTGTCAGGAAAGCGCCCGGCTTTCCAGATTGCTTCGCAGGCTGGTAGCCGCCTGACAATTGTTGATGATCAGCGCGTCGGTAACGCCGTACTGGGAAATGATGCCGCTGACGCTGCCCACCTCCTCCCGGATGTCCACCACCACGATGCGCTCGTAGTAGTCGATCATATAGGGCACAAAGGCGTTGCCGTAGGACTCCTTGAATACCAGCAGGGTCTTGCCGTTCTTGTTGTCGGTGGTGATAACGGTCAAAGGCTGGTCACCGCACAGAAACATCCCGGCGTACTCATTGGTGCCGCCGCTGACGGCCTGCCCGTTATACCGCGCGCCGTCCCGGTAGTACACCATGGCGTAGCCCACATGGGGGAACCGGGCCACGGAATAGTCCGGGTTGGCCTTCAGCTCCGCGGGATGGCCGCCGTACATGTACAGGGAGCCCACATAGCCGGTGCGGAGCACCGTGTCATAGCTGTCCAGCGTCCACGCCGTGATGCCGTTGGCCTGACAGTAGGCCGCCGAGGCGTAGTAAGCGCCCAGGCTGGTCCAGTGATGGTCAGTGCGGTAGAACATGTACTCCCCTGCGTGCTGATCCATCAGGCCCATACAGTCCACGGTGGTGACGGAGCTGTCCATCATGGCGTAGGTGGACTTGATGAAGCCTGCAATATCGTCATGGGGATCGTCGTAGTCCGCCGGAGAATGATAGGCGCAGCTCTTGGGGGTGATCAAGCAGCTGACATGGATATTGGGGTACTTGGCAGCAAACTTGTTCACCGTGTCGGCATAGGCGCTGGAACCGGCAGGGTCCGGGGCAAAATACTCCACGCCGTAGTCGCCGCACACCAGTACCGCGTTGGCGTAGTAGGCGGCGATGTTGTTGTGATAGTGGCCGTCGTTGGCGGTCTCCGCCGTGACGGCCGCCGCGTCGTCTGAGGATGCGGCGCTGCCCTTACCGGGGGCGATGTACTTCTGTCCGGCAGGCACCACCTGCTGGCCGCAGGTCGCGCATACGCCGTCCTCCCCCACCGTGTGGCCCAGTGCCGGACTCATGACCGCGCCGCATACGGCGCAGGTCTCCGGCTCCGTGCAGGTGGCGGGGCCGCCGGAGGTATGGGGCAGCTGGGGCGACAGCTCGACGCCGCAGCGCAGGCAGGTCTGGGGCGCGGCGCAGGTGGCCTCCGGGCCGGGATCGTGGCCCAGCGCCTCGGTCATCACCTTGCCGCACTCGGTGCAGATCTCCGGCTCGGTACAGGTAGCCGGTGCGGCGGATACATGCTTATGGCAGCCGGTCAGCACCATGGCCAAGGCCAGCAGCGCCGCCGACAGGTAAATGATTCGTTTCATGGGATACTTCCTTTCCTGGGGTCGTCTCTCTATTACTATGCATGATTATAGTAAACAGGACAACTTTTTGCAAGTCCGCAAGTGTGAACTTTTTCCGCGCCAGCCGCCTCAAAAAATTTGTGTGGCTTTATGGGAAAAGATGTGTTATACTGATATGACTGTCAATATATGAGGTGAGTTCCATGAACCGGCAATTTCCCTGTCTGGAGGTACATCTGGACAGGCTGTATCATAACGCGGAGCAGGTCATTTCCCGCTGCAAGGCACAGAACATCCGCGTATGCGGCGTTATCAAGGGTGTAAGCGGCATGCCGGAGGCGGCCCGTGTGCTCAGCGAAGCGGGTGTGGAGCAGCTTGGCACCAGCCGTCTGGAGCAGGTAGCCCGCTGCCGCGCCGCAGGCATTGACGCTCCGTTTCTTCTGGTCCGCGTCCCCAGCCTGACGGAGCTGCCCGATCTGGTGGCCCTGTGCGACATGTCGCTGCAAAGCGATCTGACCACGCTGGACGCGCTGGAGCGGGAATGTCAGCGCCAGAACAGGACCCACAGTGTGATCGTGATGGTGGATCTGGGCGACCTGCGTGAGGGCTTCTGGGATCACGACGAATTCGTGGCCGCCTGCGTTCATGTGGAACGTGACCTGCCCCATGTCCATCTGGCCGGCGTCGGCGTGAATCTGGGCTGCTATGGCGCGATCCAGCCCACGCCGGAAAAAATGAATCAGCTGATCGGTCTGGCGCGGCGGGTAGAGGCCGCCATCGGCCGCAAGCTGGAGATCGTATCCGGCGGCGCCACCAGCTCCTATACGCTGGTACACTGGCACACGATGCCGGAGGGCATCAACCATCTGCGGATCGGGGAAAACATCCTGCTGAGCTATGACCTGCAAAAGCTGTGGCATATCACCGATATGGACTATCTCCGTACCGATACCTTCACCCTGACGGCCCAGGTCATCGAGGTACGGGACAAGCCCACCTATCCTCAGGGGAAATTCTGCATCGACGCCTTTGGCCACACGCCGGAATTCGCTGATCGCGGCATACGCCGCCGGGCGCTGCTGGCGCTGGGCCGGGCCGACGCGGGCGAGCTGGAAAGCCTTATGCCGCTGGACGAGGGCATCACTGTGATCGGCGGCAGCTCTGACCACTGTATCCTGGATGTGACCGATTGTCCCCGGCATCTGTCTGTGGGCGACACGGTGTCCTTCGCCATTCAGTACAGCCACCTGCTGTACCTGACGGGGCGGTCGGACGTCCGGTTCCTGTTTACCGGCAAACAGGCATGATATTGAAATAATTTTGAGATAACGGAGGAGCACTTGACTATGGGCAATATGGAAGGATTTGGTATTTTTCTTTGGAACGCGGTCATTACCCTGTTTTCATTTCTCGCGGTGGCGCCGATCGTACTGTCGGCGGTATCCCAGTTCGGCGTGCAAAAGCGCTTCGCCCAGACGATGATCGACGAGGGCATCATCAGCGCCGAGGAGGTCAAGCTGATCCAGCCGAAAAAGCAGCTCGCGGGCGTGGTCGTTTCGGTGATCGTGGTGGCGGCGCTGGTCTATACCAGCGTTAAAATGTTCCCCTACGGCCCCATCTGCGCGCTGTTCGGTCTGGTGGCCGGCATCATGAAATACCGCAAAGTGCTGCAATTCAACTCCCTGACGGTGCAGCGGTTCAAGACCACCTATAAGGACAGCTACGACGCGAAGAAGCTGAACGCTTATGTGGACAAGATGTTCTGATCCTTCGATCCATATCTGATAAGGAAAGGCGGCGATATCTGTGACGAATCATCCGGAACCGGGCGAAAAGATCTTCAAAAAGGGCGAGGTCATCTATCAGCAGGGCGACTATGTAACGGCCATCTACGATGTGCTGTGGGGCCAGGTGGCCCTGTATGTGGACTATCATAAGCCCACCCAGCGGCTGCTGAACGAGGTGGAGGCTGACGGCTTCTTCGGCATTGTGGGCTTTCTGGAAAGCCGCCCGCAGAACGCCACCGCCGTGGCGCTGGAAAAAACAGCCTGCATGGTGATCACCCACGAGAGCTTCAGTCACTATTTCCAGGAGCGGCCCGCCAAGGTCATGAGCATCATGCAGTATATGAGCAAGCGCATGCGTGTGCTGACCCGCGGCTATCTGGAGGCCAGTCAGGCGCTGGAGGAATACGCCGACGCCGAGCGGCTGCTGCAGGAGCGGAAGGACTGGTACGAGGAGCACAAGGATCTGTACCACCGCATCATGGGCATGTTCGGATTCGACTAAGCACAACAAAAGGACGGGGACACGCTGTGTCCCCGTCCTTTTGTATGTATTCCTATGGATCAGCGCTTTTTCAGCACGCCCAGCAGGCCCCGCTTCAGGATCTGGCCGCCTGCCGAGATCAGCTGGGATTCGATCTTAGCCGCGCGGCGCTCCGCCTTGCGCCTGGCCTCAGCCTCCGCCTTCTCCTGCTGGCGCTCCGCCTTGCGGCGTTCTTCATCCTCCAGCTTCTGCTGGCGGCGGCGGGCTTCGTCCTCCAGCTTCTGCTGGCGCTTCTTGTCGGCTTCCTCTTCCTTCAGCCGCTGCTTCTCCGCTTCGGCCTCCGCCTTCTCCTGAGCCTTGCGGTCGGCTTCCGCCTGCTTGGCGGCCTCAGCCCTCTCCGCCTCCTCCGTCAGCACCTCATAGGCGGACACATTGTCCACAAAGTCGTCGTACTTCTCCATGCCGTCGTGCATCATGGCCTTGGCCCGCACCATAGGCTCCGGCGCGGCCATCAGGCTCTGGGGGCAGATGATCTTGGTGCGCTGCACCATGGTGGGCACGCCCTTTTCATCCAGAAATGAGGTCAGCGCTTCGCCCACGCCCAGCTCCATGATGGCGTCCTCCGCCTGGAAGGCGGGATTGGCCCGGAAGGCCTGTGCCGCCACACGGACAGCCTTCAGCTCGGCGGGGGTATAGGCCCGCAGGGCATGCTGCACCCGGTTGGAGAGCTGAGCCAGCACGGTATCGGGAATGTCGCCGGGACTCTGGGTAACGAAGTACACGCCCACGCCCCGGGAGCGGATCAGCTTCACCGTCTGCTCGATCTTCTGCAGCAGCACGGCAGGCGCGTCGCGGAACAGCATATGGGCCTCGTCAAAGAAGAACACCAGCTTGGGCTTGTCCATGTCACCGGCCTCCGGCAGACTCTCAAACAGCTCCGACAGCATCCACAGCAGGAAGCTGGCGTACAGCGTGGGATTCTGCACCAGCTTGACGCAGTCCAGCAC
>CAVHKA010000056.1:0-7076 GCA_963636325.1 Agathobacter sp.
CTCTGGGACTGACAGCTCACACACAGCGACTACGCCGACTGCCAGCTACGCTCAATACAGCGGCAAGCTTCCGGTGGTGGGATGCCTATGAAGGCGTTGTCTTATACCCCACTGGGTGCGCCTGACAAGGAACTGAAGTGCAAGAACTTTGACAAGCTGGAGCTGAACCGCAAGTACATCAACGTTTACTGGTACGATGACTCCGGCGAGATGATCGCCGCCGGTATGTGCGCCCAGTGGGAGGGCGACAGCGAGTTCATGCTGAAATCCTTCTCGCAATACTATCCCACACAGCCCTATGAGGGGCAGACCTTTCACTCAGGCAGCGTCACCGACACCGGTCCCGGCAGCGGCCAAAGTCTCCGTGAGGACTATGGTGATCCGGAAGACCTCTACGAAGACGGCGACTACGATGATCTTGATGAAGCCTGGGATGAGTGGGAGGAAGGATGGTAATTTACAAACCTACCCGGAACATCAGAATCCTTGAGATATTGACGCAAGAGGCGATAGAGAGATGCACTACATTGTTTTAGATTTTGAATGGAACCAGCCGTTATCGGAAAAAGAGATGATCATGGAACCATTCCCATTTGATTCAGAGATTATCGAGATCGGCGCTGTAAAGCTGGATGAAAACTTTCAAACTGTGGACGAGTTCAAGACATTCATACGCCCGCAGTTTTACCCTCACATGAGCGGTGCGGTCGTTCAGCTCACAAAGATTCGACCGCAGGAGCTTGAGAAGGCCCCGTCATTTCCTGAAGCATTTGACGCTTTTATCGACTGGTGCGGGGACGATTGTGCACTCTGCTCCTGGGGGCCGGACGATATCCACGTGCTGTTGGACAACATACTTCTGCATGGCATCCCCACTGAGCCGTTCCCGTATTGCTATGACCTCCAGCGCATTTTTGCCCGTGAGATCCTGCGTGAAAACCGTCAATGCTCCCTGTCCGACGCTGTCAAAATGCTGAATCCTCCCGTTGACCGTGCGCATGACGCATTGAATGACACCCGCAACACGGTGCGCGTCTGCGAGCGCATGGACTTGGCGGGCTGTATAGACGAATACCGTACCGCCTTCGTCGGTTATGAAGCTGACCGCAAAAGCGGACTTATCTCCGGGCAAATTTATCCCAACTTCGACGTGGCTCTGGCCGACACGCGCGTCAATGAGATCACCTGCCCCTACTGCGGCGAACAGGTATCGCTTACGTTTTCCCCGCAGGATGGAAATACGATTTTGGGGTACGGTATCTGTCCTGAAGGGGACGAATTTCTCGCGCGTATCCAGCATTATCGTCAGGCGGGCAATGCCCGTAAGGTCAAACGGATCGTCTATGAAATGAGTGATGATCTGTGGGATACCTACCAACATATTGCGAACCCTGTATGAATGCCCTTTATTTCATCTTACCAGAAGCGCCAGCACCAGCATATGTACCGGATAGAAGGCATAACAGGCATACTGGAATGGCTTGCTGTGGTATCCCTGCCGCCCGCGATAGAGCCAGATCGGCACAAGCGCCAGCAGCGCAAGCCCCTGCTGACAGAGCTCAAGCTCTGTGCCGAAGAGTGAAACGGGGTACAACTGCCCGCCGAGCATCTGCACATTGATCCAGTACAGCGCCACGATCTGTCCAAGCAGCTTCCACCACGCCCTGCCCCGGAAGAAGTAGAAAACGAACACGGTCAGAACGCCCGCGCCGTAGTAGTCCACCATTCCCACTGTGCCGAGGATCGCGCCGAGCACCGTTACACCTACGCAGGTAAGGACATAGCACCACATCTTTCCCTTTTGCCTTACTTTCTCCATCAAGTGGATGCCCAGCAGGCCGATGAGCAGCGTCCAGATGACATTCTGGTGCACAGGATAGAACCATGTCCCGCCGTACATCAGGTTGAAGGGTATCTCAGAGAGCAGCGCAAAGACCAGCATCCGCAAGGCGTAGCGCTTGAAGCTCCGCGTGTGGAAATAGCCCTCCACCGCCATGAAAGCAAACATCGGGAAGGCAAGTCGACCCACGCATGTGAGCCACTCCTGCGCAGGCAGAAGTGTTGCCCACAGGTGATCCATCAGCATGAAGGCCATCGCCAGAATATGCAGCGCCGCCGCGCTGAGGTCAAATCGTTTTTCCATCAGCATCTCCTCACAGTTGTCTGCGCTGCCAAAGCATCGTATTTGCAATTTCCGGTAGCGGAAAAGTATAGGATCATTCAGCACCTCCACATATCGCTAAACCGCCCCGATATACGCGACCGTATCCGCCGGAACGACGATCCGGCCATCTTCGGAAAACGTATCGAATATCTCACAGACTTCCCGTAGGTACTCCCCATATCCATCATCACCCTCTTTAGGCGAATACGAGGAGGACAGCACCCTGTCGATATACCCCTGCCGGTCGTAGCTCTGCGTGTTATCGGTGCGGCATATTTGGCACGGCTCGGTAAAGAATGCCTTGCAGGTCTCGTCGTTCATGCCGTTGGAAAATTCACGGAATCCGGGGTTATATCTGCGCTGTAAATCGGCAAGCGCTTTTGTACAGTCTGCTTTTTCATCTCGAAAATTATAGACGATCATGACCTTGCCGCCCGGCTTCAAAACACGGCGGCACTCCCTGCGGAACGCCTCCGGCTCAAACCAGTGAAAGGCCTGTGCCGCAGTTATGAGATCAACGCTGTGGTCAGGAAGCCCCATACGGCTGGCGCTTCCGTCTACTGAGATAAAGTTCTTGTTGCGGGACAGCTTCTCTTCCGCCTTCTCCCTCATATCGCGGTTCGGCTCCACCGCAAAGACCTTGCAGCCGCAATCCAGCAGCTGCTGAGTAAAGATCCCTGTGCCGGAACCGATGTCCGCCAGTACGCTCCCAGCGGTAATGTGAAGCGTATCTCTCATATACGCGAAAAGCCTATCGGCATATGAGGGCCGCCCTTTCGCGTAGACCTCGCCCTTACCGTCAAAACGATTCGTATGATCCGCGAACTCTTTCATGGCCGCACTCCTTGTAAGGTTCGATTTATCAAAATCTCTGCCACAGATTATACCATCGCTCTGCGCCCCTTGGCAACCTCGCTTCCAGCCATCTGTGTCGAGCGGATTCGTCTCTTCTTTGTTTACACCGTCCCAAAATCTGCGCTGCCTCTTTCACAGAAACCACTTGCATAACACTTCCCTCAGAGTTACAATACAGACCACACAGAAACGCAAAACGCTTCCCGCCCAGCACCGGCGAATGTTCACCGGAAGCTGGGCGGGAAGCGTTTTTGACCACCATAGATTACCACATACGGCTCCGGAGTACCCGGAAACAGCGGAATTAAGAGTGTCAAAGAGTAAGCGAAACAAAACGAAAATGACTGAAAAGTGCCACAAATGAGCAGAAAAAGTTTTCTGTACTTCTTGGGTGCAGGATGCTGAGAATTCGAGTTTATATATCTCTGCACACCAAAAGGTTTTCGTTGTAATGTTCACTATTCTGACGTATAATGTCGTTAGAAATCATTCTGTATACAGTGGATCAAAAATATGATCGCCATGAATAAAACTGACGCCCTGAATCTCTTCTTCCACAAAAACGGAATCAATTATGCAGCTGCATCAAATGTTCATGATGGCAACTATGACAAACGAATTGCCGCTCTGCCTGATCAGGGCGATCAGTGGCTCGGACAGATCGATGATACAGATCATGGTCCCAATTTCCCCAAAAGAATTACAGGCTTAGTTGTTCAAAACGGAACCGTCCGCGTTCCAAAGCATTTCAAGCGTACACTCAGGCAGGAGATACATTACTGTTTAAAGTACGGCGTATTGACACATTTAGAGAACACCAAAAGCACTCGGTCCATCAATTACAGGGAACATCTTTACGGTAAAGCGTATTATATCAACATGGTCGAGCCGCAGGAGGGCAAACTGTATTTAGCGCAGCTTGATCAAATAGAATGGCCGTCCAATTTTATCGTCTAAACACAAGTAAGCGCCAGAACGCCCCACGCCTTGTTCTTTAAGCCAGATCCATAAGATAATATTCCAAACGCCGACCGCTCATCCGCTTGTTCTTTGCCAGATGCGCTTCACCGGATCGTCATTCCGCCGGTATCCATTCTTTTCCCATCTGCTTCTTTGCATAGATCGCGGCCGCGATGCACCAGATGACGATAGCGGTATTCGTACTGCTCTGGCTCATGACGGACATCCATGTGGCAACGGGTATCTGCATGGCCTGCGCGATATCCGGAATGACCACCAGCAGAAGGTTCCATGTGACCGGATGAAACGCCAGCATCCATCTTGGATAGCGGGTCTTGCCGGTAAGCAGCATCACGAAATGGAACCCGAAAACCAGTACCATCGGGATATACATGGGGAGAATGGCGACGAGCATATCCTCCTGATAGGCCGTGACCGCTGTGACGGCAGCCTCCGCTCCGATACGCGGCCCCAGATATGTGGTGAACCACGCCAGGGTTGCTGACCAGAGATGGATCGCCAGCGCGACCGCAACGGTGAATATCCCGCACAGGAAGTGGACAAGCTTTGTTTTCTGTACTTTGCGTCCATATCCGCGTTCAACGCTTTCACCATAAAGTAATAGAGAAAGGCTCCGACCGCGCCCATCCCAACGATCAGTACGGGTCTCCACAAGCCATAGGTGCCGGACAGATAATAGGCCCGGTCAAATATTCCGTTGTCCGTCCCCTGAAGCGGAATACACCCCAGCAGCCAATCACCGGCGGCCATCAATATACCGCCGATCACGCCAAGCATATACCATCGGATCAACGTTTTGCTTTCTTCTGTCTTCATCCTTTCGCCTCCTGCGGTCCATCAATGGGACCGGAAAGCGCCGCCAGAAACGGACGGATCGTCCGGATGCAGTCCTCTGTTTTCAGTACCGTGGACAGATGCCCGCCGGAAACGTAAACGATCTCCGGCTCGTGCATCAGCCGGATCAGATCCTGCTGCATCGTGTCAGAAAAGAAGTCCTGATCCGGCAGGATCAGCAGGATCTTCCCCTTCAGCGCCGCAAAATCCTCCGCCGTCACCGGCGTCTGGCTCATAAGATCCACCAGCAGGCCGGAGATATGCACATCCTTTTCCTGCTTGAAATCTTTGAAGATCGTCTCAAACATATCCTGCGCGTAAGCGATCTCCTCCGGGCTTTCATTGCGGAGGTGGCGCATACTGGCCTTGATGAGTCTTGGCTTGAGCTTTTCGTAGTTGCAGTGCTTCATATACCACAGCATCAGCGGGGCGAAAAAGTATTGCTTTTTCAGGCTTTTCAGCGTATTCGCGTCCATGCCGCCGGTGGAAATAAGGATCAGGCCGCCGGTCTCACCCGGATACTTCTGCACATAGATCTGCGCCACCATGCCGCCGTCGCTGGCTCCCACGAAAATCGGCGCCTCTATGTCCAGCTTCCGGAAGAAAGCGTGCATCCCGGTCACAAGTGCCTGATTGGTGCGCAGCTCCTGCGGATAGTCAAACAGCAGCACGCGGCAGTCCCGGGCGAGCGACTCCATATAGTCCATCCACATCTCCAGTGTGTTCATGCCGCCGTTCAGGAACACCAGCGTTTTCCCGTCCTCCCTGCCGCTCAGCACATAGCGGAACCGTGCGCCGTCGACCGTTATCGTCTCGCAGGGATGGGCCGCCGCGAAGCGCGGCAGCTTCTCTGAATATAACATGATCATTTCCTCCTTTTTTCAGGAACGCGGGGTAAGCGCTCTTGCGTTCTTCATCATGGCCAGCAGTCCGCCGTACATCCAGAGATTGCCCACGCTGATCCACGCGCAGGTGATGGCGTTGACCCACGACTGATTGCCGAACACATTCAGCAGCATGGCCGCCGCCATGCCTACGGGCAGTGAAAACACCCAGCACCACTTCGGATAGGGCGTCAGTCCCTTTGCGAACGTCCAGATCTGCGTGACCACTAAAACAAGGAAAAACACCCAGAACAGCGCAAAGGCAGGCAGCATGAAATACGCCGCGTTTTTCCATACGAGCGTCTCCGCAAGGCCGTGCTTCGTCAGAAATACCATGGCGCACACCGGCACATGAAAGCCGCAGCCGCCAAAGATCACATAGCCGAAAATGCCCGCCCGATAGCGGTGGGCATACACGGGAGCCCGCTCCGCCATCAGCCGGTAGACTCCGAAATAGCACAAGCCCTCGATGGTGATGCCGAAAAGGCCCAGCATGGCCGCGGCAAAAATGCCGCCGTCAGAAGTGCCGGTATAGGCGGAGAGCATCCGGGCAAGTCCCTCCAGCGCCGTATCCTCCACGCCCCAGCCGAGGATCATATCACCGATCAGCGTCAGGAGCGCGCCCAGCAGGCCGACGCGGAATAAATGCGCGACGCGCGGCCAATCCAGCCGGCGTGAAATACCGATGTCATTGAATCCGTTCATTTTTCTGTCTCCTGTAACCAATTCTGTATCACCCTTCATATCTGATCCAGATCCTGATACGGTGCCAGCGCCGGACTTTTGTCCCCCACATACCAATCGTCGCAACAGTCGCCGCCCAGAGTTCCAGTTAGAGTCCGCTAACCACTTATCTTACGGAAAGCCGCGTCTCCGCGGCCCCGCCAGACAGGATGCTGTTCTTTCGGTGGTATCGTAGCAAATTTTACTTTCGATGTCAAGATGGTGAAATCGCTTCTCCACGCTCATTTGTCCTGACGATCAGGGATCACACTTGACCTCCGCACGGAAGGTTGCTTTTTCCCTCTTGCGGCGGTATCATGATATCATTAAGCGTTAAAAACATCATTCAGGAGGACAACCGATGATCCGCGATATCTGTAAGGACGAAGCATTTCTGGCCCGGAAGGCCGAACCGGCCACGGCGGACGATCTCGGCACGGCGCAGGATCTTCTGGACACGCTGGCCGCCCACAAGGACGGCTGCGTGGGCATGGCTGCCAACATGATCGGCGTCAGCAAGCGCATCATCGTCTTTGACGACGATGGGAAGTATCAGGTCATGTTCAACCCCGTCATCGTGAAGCGCGACCGCCCCTATGAGGCCGAGGAGGGCTGCCTGTCTCTTACCGGCCGCC
>CAVHKA010000056.1:7086-7775 GCA_963636325.1 Agathobacter sp.
GCCCAGCCCGCCACCTTGGACGACCTGTCCACAGCCCAGGACCTGCTGGACACCCTGGCTGCCCACAAAAGCGGCTGCGTGGGCATGGCCGCCAACATGATCGGCGTCAACAAGCGCATCATCGCCTTTGACGACGGACGCTATCAGGTCATGTTCAATCCCATCATTATAAAGCATTCCGGCCCTTACGAGGCCGAGGAGGGCTGTCTGTCCCTCACCGGCCGCCGGAGGGCAAAGCGGTTCCAGACCATCAAGGTACAGTGGCAGAACGAGAAATTCCAGACCCGGCTCAAGACCTTCACCGGCTGGACGGCGGAGATCATCCAGCATGAGATCGACCACTGCGAGGGGGTATTGATATGATCCTGTATTTTTCCGGCACCGGCAACAGCAAATATGTGGCCCGGCGCATGGCGGAGACTCTGGGCGAACCATTACTCAGCATGAACGACCGCATCAAGGCGGGTGACACTTCGCCGGTGGAGACCGGGGCGCGGCTCATTATCGTTACCCCCACCTACGCTTGGCGCATCCCCCAGATCGTGCAGGAGTGGCTGATGAAAACGGAGCTGACCGGCGCAAAGCAGGCGTGGTTCGTCATGACCTGCGGCAGCGAGATCGGCAATGCCGGCAAGTACAACCGGGCACTCTGTCAGGAGAAGGGTCTTACCTGCATGGGGACGACCCAG
>CAVHKA010000056.1:7785-11269 GCA_963636325.1 Agathobacter sp.
GGCGGAGCCGGACATTGACCGGGTCAGCGCCGCCATCGCGGCGGGAGAGAACTTCCCGCCCACTCGCAATAACCTCTACGACCGCTTCATGAGCGGCCCGGTGAATCCCATTTTCTATTCCTTCTTTGTGAAAGCGAAGGCTTTCACCGCTTCGGACGCCTGCGTCGGCTGCGGCCAGTGCGCGGCGCGCTGTCCCATGAACAACATCACGCTGCAAAACGGGCGGCCCGTCTGGGGCGGCCAATGCACCCACTGCATGGCCTGCATCTGCTACTGTCCCACAGAGGCCATCGAGTACGGCAAAAAGAGCCGCGGCAAGCCCCGCTATCATTTCGAGGCGCTTTGACAGCGCCGCGCTCCGACGCAAAAACTTTTTATGACGCAAAAAGCGGCTCACAGGGTGACCTGTGAGCCGCTTTTTCTGTCAGATATCGCCGTGCGTCAGCCCAGATCCACGTCGATGGCGAACAGGCCGCCGGCGCCGCCGGAATACAGGTACAGCACATTGTCGGTGGGTTTGAACTTACCCTCGCGGGCCAGCTTCACCAGACCGGCGAAGGCCTTGCCGGTATACACGGGGTCAAGGAACAGGCCCTCGTTCTCCGCCATCAGACGGATGGCGGCGTTGCCCTCGGCAGAGGGGATGGCGTAGCCGGGGCCGCACATATTCACCAGATGGACGTCCTCGGTGGTGGGGACGAAGTCCAGCTCCAGCAGCCTGGCCGCCTCCTGCATGATGCCGGTGGTGATCACGTCAAAGGGATCGCTGTCCACCATCATGCCCACCACCTGCGTCTCCGGCATGAACAGCTTGGCGCCCAGCGCCACACCGGCGTGGGTGCCGCCGCTGCCCTCGGCGCAGCAGACGTAATCAAACTTCATGCCGGTATCCGCGATCTCCTTCATGCAGTTGACATAGCCCAGCGCGCCCAGCGCGTTGGATCCGCCGCAGGGGATCTTGTAATAGGGCTTGCCGCTGGCCTTGCCCACCCGATCCATCTCGGCGTAGATATCGTCATAGCTGTCGGTGTCCATGAAGCGGACGTCCGTGTTCATCAGGTATTCCAGCAGCTGGTTGCCCTTGCGGTCGGTAACGCCGCGCTTTTTCAGGATCAGGATCGGCTCCATGCCCAGCTTCTTGGCGCAGGCCGCCGTCAGCATGGCGTGGTTGGACTGCGCGCCGCCGGTGGTGAACACGATCTCAGCGCCCTGGCGCTTGGCGTCCGCCAGCAGGAACTCCAGCTTGCGCACCTTGTTGCCGCCCAGACCGATGCCGGTCAGGTCATCGCGCTTGATATAGACGTTGGTGCCCAGCAAACGGCTGATGTTCTCCAGCTTCTGGATGGGCGTGGGCAGCACCGCCAGAGGGATGCGGGGAAACTCCTGTAAATTCTTCATAAGCATACTCCTTTCGATAAGGCGTGATATATGGAAAGAGCGGTCAATGGAGGCCGTACTCCTTCAGACGTTCGTAAAAGACCGAGCGGGAAATATCCAGCTGCTTCATGGCCTGCTGGCGGTCGCCGCCGCACTGGGCCAGCGTCTGCTGAATGAAGCGGCGCTCCTCCTCCCGCAGATGCTGGCGCAGGGTCCGGGCCGCCGGTTCCGTTTTCAGGTGGATATGTTCCGGATAGATGATATCGGAATCCGACATGGCCGCCGCGCCCTCCAGCACGTTCTCCAGTTCCCGCAGGTTGCCGGGCCAGTCGTAGTTGATGAGCTTGCTGAAGGCCTCGCCGGACAGGGTCTTTTCCGGAATGTGATACCGCTGGCAGATCTGCTCCATCAGCTCGTGGGCCATCAGATAGATATCCTCCCGGCACTCCCGCAGGGGCGGAAGCTCCACCGAGAAGGCAGACAGCCGGTAATAGAGATCCTGCCGGAAGCGTCCGGCCTCCACCTCCTCCCGCAGATGGGGCCCGGCGATGGCCAGCAGCCGCACATTCACGCTTACGGGACGGGTGGAGCCGGCGGGCACCGCCTCGCCCCGCTGGATGGCGTACAGCAGCTTGGCCTGTACGCTCAGCGGCAGCTCACCCACCTCGTCCAGCAGCAGCGTGCCGCCGTCTGCCTCCTGAAAGAGGCCCGGTGTGCCGTCCTTTCTGCCGAACAGCTCGCCGTCCAGCAGCGCGGGATCAATGGCGGAGCAGTCCGCCCGGACAAATGGACCGCCGCGCGGCTGCGCCCGCTGTATGCTCTGGGCCAGCCGCATCTTACCTGTGCCGCTCTCGCCGGTAATGAGGATGTTGCAGTCCATCTGGCTGAGCTTATAGGCGCGGCGGCGCACCGCCCGCAGGGCGGCGGAATTGCCGCATCCCAGCAGGGAATCGCCCACCCCGTCCGGCAGTCCCCGCTCAGAGGACTCCCGGTACTTGCGCTCCGCCGCCGCGATGGCGGTATTGCGCTCCATGATGGTGGTGCGGATATCCTCGATATTCCGGAACTTGACAATGATGCCCGCCACCTGCGCCCCTTCATGGATGGGCAGGATGGAAGCCACCAGCGCGAAGCCGTTGATCTCATAGGCCACGTCGGTGAAGCAGGCGGCCTGTCCATCCAGCACCTGACGCAGATGCTCTTCAAACAGCTCACCCTCGAAGAATTCCCGGAAGTGATAGCCCACCACGCAGATCTCCTGCTCCGGCCCCTTGGCGATAAAGCTGCTGCCCCGCAAAAGATTGCCAATGCCCTCCTTCCGGGCGGAATAGCCCTTCTCCTCCCAGAATTTCACCTGTCTGGTATCGTGATCCAATATGACCATCTGGCCGATGCAGTCAAAATAGCTGATGGTATAGACCCGCTCCTGCACCGCGACGGAGATCTCTCCGCCGGTGATCCGCACGTCGATAGGGACGCCCTGAAAGGTCACCTCCAGCCGCAGGCCCAGCGCCTCGCCGCCCCGCAGATGCTTATACACCGGCTTGACGCCGGGGCCGTCATAGACACCCACCGCCGCCAGCATGTCGCCGCCGCGGAGCCGGTGATCCTGTATGCCGATGGCCGCCAGATCCTCCGGGGCCAGATTGCCGTCATCCGCCCCCATGGCGGAGGTGGCAAGGATCACCAGATCTCCCCGCTCCAGCCGTCCGTCGGGATGGGAGTAGACGCTGTGATTATACAGGCCAAAGCGCTCCTTGGCCTGCTGATTGATATGGGTCACGATGCCCTGCCGGTCCATGGTGAACATGGCGTGAGAGGACGAATCCATTACGCTTTGCAGAATATCCATTGTACCTCTCCCCCTCTCTGGCAGTTCTGCTGCTATTTTACACGATAACGCCGCCGTTTGCAATGGTCACAAATCCGCATACAAAAACAAAGCCCATTCAGGGCTTTGTTTTTGATTTGGTTACCATCGATTAACAAGGGCAAACATGCCTGCCAGCGTGTCTTTCCGGCGCTTTTTGCCCTTTTCGCCTTGGCGGGCGCCAGCCCGCCTGCGTCTCAAAAACCAAAAATCACTCGAAAATACATCGCTGGCAGG
>CAVHKA010000057.1:0-10990 GCA_963636325.1 Agathobacter sp.
AAGTCATAGACCCGCTGGCTGCCGGCGGCGAAGGAATAAGTCTGGCGGCCATGGTCGATGCTCTTGTTGGCGCCGCTGATCTTGCCGCACAGGGACAGATCCACGAAAGCCTCCACATACATCTCGGTATGGACGCTCATGTCCCGCAGATCGGACTCGCACAGCAGTATACCCACGGCGTTGGGCATACCGCCGATACCCAGCTGGAGACACGCGCCGTTGGGGATGCGCTCCACCACCTGCTTGGCCACGGCCTTGTCGATCTCCGTGGGAGGCGCGGACAGCAGCTCACCCATGGGGTCGTTGCGGCCTTCCACGATCATGTCCACGTCGGAGATATGTACGCTCTCACCGAAGCCGCCCAGACAGCGGGGCATGTTCTGGTTGACCTCGACGATCAGGATCTTCGCCGTGTCGCAGATGGCCTTCATGTGGGAGGCGGAAACGCCGAAGTTGAAATAGCCGTGCTTATCCATGGGCCCCACCTGGATCATGGCCACATCCGGCGGATTGATATGATCGTAATAGTAACGGGGCAGTTCGGAATAGCGCATGGGCTCATAGAAGCAGGCGCCTGTCTCGATGTGCTTGCGCTCGAAGCCGCCGGTGTGGTGGGAGTTATAGATGATGTGCTTGGCAGGCTCCTCAATATCAAAGATGGCGGGCTTCCACAGGGCGATACCGCCGCGGACCTTCACATCCTCCAGCTCCGGGGCGCGGCGGGCCAGCGCTTCATCCAGAACGTGGGGATGGGTATTGCAGAAGCCATAGTCTACCCAGTCGCCGGATTTGATCACTTTAACGGCTTCTTCCGCCGTGGTCAGCTTGGATCGATACATACCCAGAAATTCTTCGTATGCCATTTTTATATGCCTCCTGTTTTCTTTCTTTTCTATCCCTGATTTTCTCTCTGGTTCAATACTTTACTACTTCGTTAAAAAAATATCAACCCGTTTCGTTAAAAAAATGTCAAATTCAGCGCCTTGCCCAAATTGAGATTGTCAAAACTGTAACAATTTGACAAATTTTATTCCAGATGTTTCTTTTTCTTTCATCTTTTCCTGTGGATAAACAAGTTTTCGCAAAAAGAGAAAGCAGCCGCCACAGGCAACTGCTTTCTCTTTCCTGTTCAGCTCTGCCACACAAGGCCCGGTCTTGGGGCAGCGATTCCATCTTTGTTCATGATCGTATCCACCCACACCGGTGAGAAGCTGTAATTTCCATGGCCCAGCTGTGTAATGAGGCTGCTGCGCACATACGCGGCGTATTGCAGGCCGTCCTTTCCGAACACGCTGACCATCAGCTCGCCGTTTCCGTCATAGGCGGCCGCGGCCAGGTACCGCCCGTTATAGGCCATCGCGCAGTCCGCGTCCACCGTGGGGATCGAGTTCCACAGCCCATAGTACTCCACCTCGTCCCGCTCGTCGTGATACAGGAAATAGTGGTGTTGTGTGCCGTCCTTGTCCTCCACATGGCTATAATCCGGCGCGTCGCAGAGGAATTCACCCTTGTACCCCTCCCCATCGGGCGTCAGCAGCGCCACGCGGGAGCTTCCAAGCAGCAATACCAGATAGCCGTCTCCCTGCCGCATGCTGACCGTGGGATATTCCCGGTATTCGCGGGTGAGGGTGACGCCCTGGTCATCCTGCGGCGGGTTGATGCGGTAGCCGGACCAGCCCTCCTCCACCGGACGAAGATCACCAAATGCAGCGCTCCAGCTGTCTATATAGTATTCTGTGTCGAAAGATTCCTGTGCCTCCGCGCCGTCGATATCCAGCCGCTGCACCAGATGATAGTCGGTGCTGTCCAGCACATGCAGCACGAAGCGTTCCTCCTCCACCGTCACCAGCAGGATGTATTTTCCGTCGATGCTCTGCTCCAGCAGCGCCACACGCTGCGTCTCGATATCCAGCGGATATACCAGACGGCACTCCGCCGTCACCGGCAGATACTTCACATAATAGCCGTTGTCAACCGTCTCCCGCGCCTCACGGACGGGAATATCCCACAATCCGAAGCCCTCCGGCGCCCAGTCCGCCTGAGGCTCCACATCCGCCGGGAAGCCCGCCGTCACCAGAATGTGATCGCCGCTGTTGACGTAATAGGGCGTAAAGCGGTTCTGCATATACCAGCTTCTGCTGCCAACGGAATCCACCACGTCCGCGCCGTTGATGTCCGTCCCGAAGTCAAGGGACAACTCCACAAAGTCATACTTCCCAACCGGGACACGCAGCTTATCAAAGGCCAGCTCCGCCTTATAGCTTGTTCTCAGGCAGTTCCCGCCCCACCGGCTTGCCAGATACATGGGATAGGTGTCGTAATAGTCGATGGGATAGACCCGGCGGGCCGCCTCCATGTGGTCGCTCTCATCGCCGTGCTCCGCCTCCGCCCACAGATCCTTCACGATGGGATCGTTCATGTTGTGGGCGTCCACCGCGCTGCACGTCAGCCGCATCCTGTCGGTCTCATTATCCTTCCAGCTGTAATAGGTCTGCTGCTGCATATTGCGGTACGTCACATAGAAATCCGTGTCGCTTTCACCGGTGGCCGGGGCATAATCGGTGTACCACAGCAGGGTGGTTCCCAGCATGATGCGGTGATCCACCAGCAGCCCCTGGGCGGCGCTGGCGTCTCCGATGGAATCCACCACCTGCATCTCAATGGGGGTGGCCGTTTGGGCCGTATGGATGTTCAGCGCCGCGATGCCGCCCACCGCCAGCACCAGCGCCAGCGCGGCGATCAGGATGCGTCGTTTCATGTCACTCCTCCTCGCCGGTCAGGTCGCTGAGGGCGCGGCTGACCCGGTCGTTCCGATAGTGATACGTCTCCTTCACATAGGTCATCAGGTCCTTGCCCTGCGCCTCCAGCTCCTCCACGGTGCAGTCGCCCACCAGCTCGCCCTTGTTCAGCAGCACCGCGCGGGAGATGAAGTCCTTGACCTCCTCCAGCAGATGGGTGGACAGCAGCACCGTCTCATGCTCCTCCAGAATACCCAGCAGCACCTTGTAGAAGTCCTCCCGGTTGAACACGTCGTTTCCGGCAAAGGGCTCATCCATCAGGATATAGTCCGCGCCCTGGGACAGGGCCATGACCACCTCGAACTGGTTCTTCATACCGGCGGAGAAGGCCCGCAGCGGCTTATCCATGGGCAGCTCGAAGAACCTCATCAGCGCCTGAAAGCGCTTGTCGTTGAATCGAGGGAAATGGGCCTGATAGAAATCACGGTGTGCCCTGGGGGACAGGGCCGGGAAAAACGAGTGCTCACAGGTAGCGAAGCTGAGCCGCTCGATGTTCTTCTCCGTGATGGGCGCGCCGTCCAGCGTGACGGTGCCCTCATGGGGCAGCAGGCCCAGCATACACTTCAGCAGCGTGGTCTTGCCCGCGCCGTTCTCCCCGAACAGCCCCACGATCTGCCCCTGGGGCAGCGTGAGGGAAACGTCCTTTACAGCCTCTGTCTTTCCATATTTTTTGCTGATATTCTTCAATTCGATCATCTGGCATCCCTCCTTATGACAGGTGTTTTGAATACGGCGAAGCCGCGATATCGTTCATCGCCTGCTGAATGTTCTCCGGCGTGGGCAGGCACTGCGCCGGTGTTACGAAGCGCCACACCAGCCACGACACTGCCAGCAGCACCGCGCACAGAAGCAGCAGCAATCCCATGACCCGCAGCGGGACGCTCCAGATCTGGCGGCGCAGCAGGCCGCGGCCATCCGGCAGACGGCGCATGAGATAGATGCTGCGGCTGCCCTGATAGTAGGAGCTGTACAGCAGCGCCGCCGAGGCCAGCGTCAGCAGCAGCGCGCCGCCGGTCACATAGACCGTGAGCATGGCATACCGGCTGAACCGCGGCATGATCGCCCCCGGCATAATGCGCTGGTACTTTGAGCTCCAATACCAGAACAGGCTCCTGTAGTCCTCCGTGTAGATGCACAAAAACAGGATACTGCACAGCAGCGCCACAATGGTCAGCAGGGCGATGATCCAGCCCTTCACCTGCGCCGCGTCCATGTTGGGCGGCAGCAGTCGGGAAAGCTTCCGTTCAGGCCGCATTATCGTCACCTCCCATCAGTATGCAGAACGCGGCGCCCGCCACGCACAGCAGAAGCAGCGTCAGCAGCACATAAGTCGTACTCAGCATAAGACCGCAAAAGAAGCTGCCGATGGTGCCGCCCAGCGCCAGCAGTACCAGCGGACTGAAGCTCCCGTGACGCTGACGATAGGAAAACAGTACCGTGGTAAAGGCCACTGCCAGCACGGAGGAAACGCTCGAGCCCCACATCGCCGGGTCCTGCAGCGGGAACAGGTGGTGCAGGAACGTATCCGTGTAGCACAGCATCATCATGGTCTGCGAGCCGACCTGGCCGTACCACTCCGGCACCTTCCCCTGGCTGTGCAGCAGCACGCCGTACAGCGTCAGCGCCAGCACCGCCCAGAAGAACAGCAGCAGTGCCGCGTGATACCCCGCCCACAGCATGCAGGCAGTCTTTTCCCGCACCCGCAGCCGCCGCACCGTGTAGTCCGTCTTGACGCCGTAGCCGCAGCCGGTCAGGCACATGACCGCCACGATGGCCGTGAAGCCCACGGCGCACACCACCGGCGCGCGGCTGAGCCCGATCACATCATCCAGATAGGGCGTGTCGTATGTATACGGCACCTGATTGCCATTGAAATCCTCATAGTATTTTGTGATCTCCTGCGGCGCGGGATACCGGTACACCAGAAAGCCCGCCAGCAGCGCCGTCACCAGTGTGATCAGCAGTATTTTATAGAGACTTGACCGGGCGTACAGCCCGACTGTGGAAAGATACCGGTTCATTCGCTCTCCTCCTCATACAGCTTTCCGATCAGCGACATGGCCTCCGCCGCCGTCAGGCCCATGCGCTTCATATCCCGCACCATGCCCCGCAGCTGGTTCTCCGTCAGCTCCCGCCGCAGCGCCTGCCGCTGCTGCTCCGTGACGTGAACATAGCTCTTCGCTCCGGCGTGGGACCGCACCAGCCCTTCCTCCTCCAGCAGGCGGTACGCCTTCTGGATGGTGTTGGGGTTCACCGTCAGCAGCGCCGACAGTGCCCGGCGGGAGGGCAGCTCCTCCCCGTCGGTGATGGTCCCGGCGGCCAGCCCCTGCTTGATATAGCGCATGATCTGCAAATAGATGGGCTGTTCCTCCGTCTGGACAAAGCCCGTGAAGTCGATCACAGTTCCCGCCTCCTTTCAGCCTGTAATTGCGCTTTCATTTTCAGCTTATAACATTCTCATATCCGATGGTCAGTTCATGCGAAAGCTGACCATACTGACCGGTTTTCCCTTCATGTTGTTCACTTCCGGCTTCCGTACTGCCGCAGGCCACCGCGAAAACCAACAGAGAAACCACAGCAAACGCCAATATTTCAATGACTCTCTTCTTCATGTCCACGCGCTCCTTTCTTCTACTGTACTATCCGTGTAACACAGTTCTCTGCTGTATTATACGCATAGTACAGTTCATTTGTCAAGCGTATTCTTGCGGAATTTTACTTAGATTTTACAAAACAGCGCCAGCGGATTTGACATTGTCCTGCTATTCTGATACCGGACGTAAAAGGAATGTCATGAAATGAGGAGAAAGTTACATGGATATTTTTAAGGTACTGACCATGATCGGCGGCCTGTGCCTGTTCCTGTTCGGCATGAACCTGATGGGACAGGCGTTGGAGCGCCGTGCCGGCGGCAAGCTGCGGACGCTGCTGGACAAAATGACAAGCAATGTATTCGCCGGTTTCCTGACGGGCCTGGGCATCACCGCCATCATCCAGAGCTCGTCGGCCACCACCGTCATGGTGGTTGGCTTCGTCAACTCCGGACTGATGACGCTGCGGCAGGCCATCAACGTCATCATGGGCGCCAACGTGGGCACCACCGTCACCGCGTGGCTGCTGAGTCTGGCGGGCATCGACAGCGGCAACGTGTGGATCAAGCTGCTGAAACCCACCTCCTTCACCCCGGTGCTGGCGCTGATCGGCATTATTTTCTATATGTTCTGCAAGGACACCAGGAAGAAGGACACCGGCATGATCCTGCTGGGCTTCGCCACGCTGATGTTCGGCATGGACACCATGAGCGGCGCGGTGGCGGGCCTGAAGGATGTTCCCGGCTTTGCGGAACTGTTCATCATGTTCAAGAACCCCATTCTGGGCGTGCTGGTGGGCGCGGTGCTGACGGGCATCATCCAGTCCAGCTCCGCCTCCGTGGGTATTTTACAGGCGCTGGCCCTGACCGGACAGGTCAGCTATGCCGCCGCCATCCCCATCATCATGGGCCAGAACATCGGCACCACCGTCACGGCGCTGCTGTCCTCCGTGGGCACCAACAAGAACGCCAAGCGCGCCGCCGTGGTGCACCTGATGTTCAACGTCATCGGCGTGGTGGTGCTGCTGACGGTGTTCTGCATCGTCAAGGCTATCTTCGCCCCGGCCATTCTCAACGAATCCGCCACCATGTACGGCATCGCCATCGCCCACTCCCTGTTCAACATTCTGTGTACCGCCATGCTGCTGCCCTGCGGCGACCTGCTGGAAAAGCTGGCTATCCGTCTGGTGCCTGACGCGGCGCAGGAGGAAAAAGCCGTGGAGCTGGACGAGCGTCTGCTGGCCACTCCCTCTCTGGCGCTGCAGCGGTGCCGTGCCGTGGCCGGTGACATGGCGGTGTGCGCCGTGCGGGCGCTGGAAAACGCCATGACCGCTTTTGACCACTACACCCCGGAACTGGCGGCCAATATCCGCAAGGACGAGGATCGCTGCGACCACTACGAGGATGTGATCGGCACCTATCTGGTGAAGCTCAGCGCCCAGAAGATGGGCAGCAGCGAAAGCGAAGAGGCCACTGAGCTTCTGAAAACCATCGGCGACTGGGAGCGCATTTCCGACCACGCCGTGAACGTGCTGGAATCGGCGGAGGAGCTGCGGGAGAAGGATCTGGCCTTCAGCGGCACCGCCCAGGCGGAGCTGAACACACTGTGCGACGCCATCCGCGAGATCCTGACGCTGGCGCAGCACTCCTTCGCCCAGCAGGACGCGGTCGCCTCGCTGAAGGTGGAGCCGCTGGAACAGGTCATCGACGCGCTGAAGGAGGAAATGCGCACCCGCCACATCCTGCGGATGCAGCAGGGCCAGTGCAGCATTGAGGCCGGCTTCGTCTGGTCAGACCTGCTGACGGATCTGGAACGCACCTCCGACCACTGCTCCAATATCGCCGGGTGCGTCATCGACGCCGCCCAGCATAACCTGAACCTTCATGAAACGCTCCACGCCATCCGCCGAAGCGACGAGAGCTTCCAGCGCCGCTTCCGCTCCTATCTGGAAGCCTATCAATTGCCAACTCTCCCATCCATGTAAACGTGAAACGCCCTGCCGACGAAAGGCGCAGGGCGTTTCACGTTATTCTTATAAAAATCCTCTGATATCCACCGCCAGCCGCTCCTCCAGCGCGATGAGCCGCTTGGTGATGTCCTTGGCGGTCTCGTCCGCCGCCTTGTACTGATTCAGGTACTGGCTCAGGGACTTGACCCCCATGTTGCAGCCGTCGGTCATCAGGCCGGCAATGGTCTCGTCAGAATCGTCCATCCCCAACTTCATGCCGGTTTTCATATGGGACATGCTTTTTGCGATGGGGTTGGGGTCTTTTCCGTCGTCGCCGTACTTGTCCAGCAGCGTCTGGATCTCTCCTTTCAGCTTGTCATGCTGGGCCTTACAGTCCGTCAGCAGGCGGCGGAAGCGCTTGTCCGCCACCCGATCCACCACGTCGCTGATGGCCGAAACGCCCATTTTGATGCCCGCGTCACACTCCCGCAGCAGCCGGATGGTATCCGGTTCCACCATTGATCATCCACTCCTTTGTTTCAGATGGCCTTAGTGTGTCCCGCGGCAGAGATTTTACACGCATTTCTGTGCTGTGAACACAGCAGCTCAGTCAAGCACGATCGCCTGCGCCGCACGCTCCAGCTGCTGCCGCGCCTGGACCGGCAGCTCGGAGAGCCGCATCGCCAGCGCGGCGGTCATATCGCGCTCCCGTTCCTCCTCCGGCTGCGCGTCAGCGGGGTATCTCGCCAACAGGGCCGCCAGCAGCTCCGGCGGGAACTGGCGGAACAGATGCAGCAACTCGTCCCGCGTCCAGTCGCCGTCATGCAGCACCTCCAGCATATCGCCAAAGGCGCTGACCCGGCTCATCACCAGCGCCGCCTTTTCCGCCGCGCCGCCGCACTGCGTCAGCTCCCGCAGCAGCGCGGCGTAAGCGCCGTCCTCCATCCGTTGGCCGTAGCCCAGCCGGATCACCGGCCGGTCCTCCGGATAGACCGGCACCGGCACCGCCGTCTCCAGCGTACCAAGTGACATAGCCCGCAACAGCGACGCCGCCAGCTTGGGGATGTTCCGCCGCAGATAGTCCGCCGCGCCGGAAGGACAGTCCAGCCGCCGCACCAGTCCTTCGCAGGCATCCGCCAGCAGTCCGGCGACCTCCGTACCTCCGGCAAGCCGTTCCGCCAGCGCCCCATGATCGCAGGAAAGCGTCCCCGGCGGCTGGCCGGTCACAACGCAGCACAGGGCCGTCAGCGCCACCGGCTCATAGAGATTGACAGGCAGCTGGGCATAGTTCACGTCCACGCCGCGCAGCAGCGGATGCACCGTCTCCGGCGCAAAGCACCGCAGAAAGCGGTTCTCATGATCCAGCTGCTGCAAATATGCCTCGATAAATTCAATACCCGTCAGATCAGGCCGCTCCATAAACGTGGGATAGTCCGCTGTGATATGGGTCTCCTGGGGAAGCAGCGCCGGGCGGTACAGCTTGAAAAAGCCGTCGATGCCCTCCACCGCCGTGGCGTGGTAGAACACGTTGGGGGTGGCAAACAGCTCCCGCTTCAACCGGCGGTGCAGCAGCCGCGCCGTGTGCAGCTTCCGCTGGATGCGGCGCTGTCCCGTCTCAAAGAGGGCAGCCAGCGGCTCCTGCCGCAGCAGTTCCAGCGCCGCCTCCGGTGTGGGACATGCCTTCAGCGCCGTGCCGACGGTATAGTAAACGCCCGCCAGCAGCTCCTGTGCCTTCTCCACCCGGATAGAACTGCTGGCCCCGCCGTTGTACCGCTCCGACTGGACGGCCAGCAGCGACAGGCTGTCCATCTGGAACCGCTCCATCTCCGCCTGCGGCAGCAGGCCGCAGCGCCGCGCCTCCGTCAGCAGCGAAACAAGATACTCCCCCTGCCGCAGCGCCGCCGGGTCTATGGCATGGATGTTCGTTAATTCGTTCATGCGTTCTCCCCTGCCTGTGGCATATGAGCCGCCCGTCGCTCGTTCAGCTTTCGGGCCAGCGCGGGCAGAACGCTGCCGGACAGCAGCTCCAGCGAGCCGCGGCACTCCCCGTCAAAAGCCCGCTTCATATAGCCGATCAGCGCGTCATCGCCCACCACGTCATAGGTCTCGTTCTTGAAGCCGTAGAACAGTTCGATCAGCTCGTGCAGCGTCTCCTCGTAATTCTCCTTCGTCACATACGGCGAATCGCAGAAGGCCGCCGCCAGCTTCGGCGCGATGCCGTCTCCTAGCTCAATGCGTCCCGTTTTTCGCAAAGTCTCCGTCTGTGTCTGGGCCAGTGCCAGCGCCTGCCGCGGCGTCAGCCGCAGGCCGTGGGCGGCGGTCTCGCCGTTGCGCTCCAGCAGCGCGTCCGCCTGCTTTTTCTGCATCAGACCGGCGCTGTCCGCCAGAAACGGCATCATATCAAAGGTGCTTTCCATCGTACTTCTCCCTCCCGCTGCGCAAAAATGGAGTTGTATTATACAGCGCCGCCCAGTCCATGTCAATAGGATTTTCCCAAATAAATAACAGCTTCTTTGCGTTTTGATGAAAATTCATCGTTACGCAAAGAAGCTGTATTATAGTACTGTGATGTATCTTACGCCTGCTGCGGCGCGTACTTCTCCAAGATACCCCGCAGGGCCGACAGCGAGCTGGTGTGGCACCGCTCGATAATGGTGTCCGCGCCCTTCATCTCGCTCAGCGCGCCCTGCACCAGCTTGTGGGACATGGTGTTGGTGAAAAAGATCATCAGGTCGGGTCTGCCCAGCTTGTTTTTCAATCCGCCGGAGGTCTTTGTCACTACCTTTGCCTGACAGCGATAGGCCTGGCACAATTCCTTATAGCGGCGCTCCATGCGCTCATTTCCGCCCAGTATCACAACGCTCATAAATCGTCTCCTTTTCCGCGATTTCCTATGGTCAGGGTCAGTACCCCATACACGTTTCGTTTTAGTTAGCGTACGCTAACCTATGTACAAAGTATAACATGTCTTTTTGCGGTTGTCTAGTGCTAACTGCAAAAAACATGAAAATTTTTTATCAGCATGAAAAGGGCGGCGTGTTACGCCGCCCTTTTCATATGGCGCGAGCCGATCTGTAAGCCGGGTTCTGTCTTGACAGTCATCTATCTAGGCGTACCGTTGCCGGCACGCTCAAGCCACCCCGGGGACGGCCGGGCCAGCCATCGTCCCCATACCGGTGTTGCTCCGGATAGAGTTTACAGCATCGGACTGTTCCCAGCCGATGGGTGAGCTCTTACCTCACCTTTCCACCCTTGCCTCCGCCGCACTCCCGAAGGAATGACAGCGGGGCGGTATATCTCTGTTGCACTTTTCCTGAAGTCGCCTTCGGCGGGCGTTACCCGTTATCCTTGCCCTATGGAGCCCGGACTTTCCTCATCGGCAGGCTTTCGCCTTGCCGCCGCGACTGTCTGATCCACTCGCAGCTATCATTTTACCCAACCACGCCGCAAAAGTCAACGGCAAATCCCGCTTATGGAAAGGAGTTGTATTTTCCGGCGACATATGCTATACTGGTATATTGATATAATAGGTGTACCATCGATTGACAAGGGCAGATACGGTTTTGACGGGCAGAAATGTGCCCATACTGCGTCAAGCCCCTTGACAATACAACAAGTATTCTCTTCGGACCTTTTCTTGTCTGGACACATTT
>CAVHKA010000058.1:0-10865 GCA_963636325.1 Agathobacter sp.
CCACCAGCACGATGCCGTTGTTGACGATGATGCCCACCAGCATCACGAAGCCGATGAGGGAGATAACGCTCAGCTCCGTGCCGCTGAGCAGCAGGGCCAGGAAGCCGCCGGTGAAGGCCAGCGGGATGGTGAACATGACGATGAACGGCTCACGCAGGGACTGGAACTGGGCCACCATGACGAAGTACACCAGCACGATGCCCAGCAGCATCATCAGCATCACCTGTCCCATGGCGTCCATGATCTGCTCATTTTCGCCGTTGAACTCGATGGTGACGCCCTCAGGCAGCTCCAGTGCCTCCACGGCCTTCGTCACCTCAGAGGATACCAAGGTGACATTCTTGCCGTCGGCGATACCGGCGGTGACGGTGACGCAGCGGCGCTGCTGGTCACGGTTGATGGTGTTGAGGCTGACGGTCTTTTCCACCGTGGCCACGTCCTTCAGAAGGAAGCTGTTGTCGGCGTCGCTCTCCTCGCCGGACAGGGATGACAGGGAGGAGGACGAACCGGAGGACGAGCCGCCGCTCATGGCGGAGGACATGGCGCTGTCCGGGTCGATCTTCAGCTCCGGCAGGGTCTCCACGGTCATTTTGCTGTCCTCATCCTGCTGGATGATCAGGGACATGGCGCTGTTGTCCAGCACCATGTCGGTGCCGGAGGTGCTGGTGGTCAGGGCGGCGGCGATCTGCATATAGATCTGGGCCACGGTCATGCCATGCTCCATGGCCTTGGTGCGGTCGATGGTGACACGCAGGGCCTGGGCCGCGTCCTCCAGACCGTCGGACACGTCCACGGTGCCGTCCACCTGCGCCATCCGTGCGGCGATGGACTTTGCCGCGGCCTGCAGCGTCTCCATATCCTCGCAGTAGACCTGTAAGGATACGCCGTTGCCGGTGACGTAGCTCATCATGCTGGACATGATGTTCACCGCCGTCACCTTGCAGTCCATGTCGGCGCACAGGGCCTCGATCTCCTTGCCGGCCTTGTTGCCGGAATAGCTGTCGGGCATGGTGATATACACGGTGGCGTCATACTCGCCGGTGGCGGTGGACATCATGGTCAGGGCGGTGTCCGCCTGGATCATGGCGCCCACGGCGTCCACACCCTCCACCGTCATGCAGCGGCGGGCCACCTCGTCGGTATAGGCCACGGCCTCCTCCCGGGTACAGCCCTCCGGCATGGCCACGGTGACATTGACGGTGTTCATATCGAACTCCGGCATGAAGCTGAAGCCCCGGCTGACGGTGGCGATGCCGGTGAGGATCAGCAGCGCCAGCGAACCTGCCAGCACCGCCGCCTTATGATCCAGCGACCAGCGGATGGCCTTTTTATAGGCGGGATAGATCTTATCCAGCAGCCCCGGCTTCTGCTCCAGCGTCCTTTGCAGCAGGCCGCTGGCCATGGCGGGCACCATGGTCAGCGCCACCAGCAGGCTTGCCAGCAGGGAATAGGTCATGGTCAGGGCCAGATCGGTGAACAGCTCACGGGTCAGGCCCTCCACAAAGACGATGGGGGCGAACACGCACACGGTGGTCAGGGTGCTGGCCACGATGGCGCCCAGCACCTGCTGCGCGCCGGACACGGCGGCCTGCACCACCGTGGCGCCCCTGGCCCGGAGCCGGTAGATATTCTCAATGACCACCACGGAGTTATCCACCAGCATGCCTACCGCCACCAAAAGGCCGCTGAGGGAGATCATGTTGATGGTGACGCCGGTGAAGTACATCAGCACCACGGCGAAGATCACGCTGGCGGGGATGGAGATCAGGGTGATGAGGGTGGGCCGCCAGTCACGCAGGAACAGGAACAGCACCACCACGGAGAACAGCGCGCCCCACAGCAGGGAGGACACGATGGTGTCCACGATCAGGTGGATATAGTCGCCCTGATCCATCAGAGGCTTGAAGTTGACGCCCTCGTACTGCTGGGTCAGCTGCTCCAGACGGGTGGTGATGTTGTCGGACACCTCCGCCGTGGCGTAGTTGGACTGCTTGTTGAAGGAGGCGATGATGCCGTTGTTGCCGTCCAGCTTGGCGTAGATCTCATCGGAATTATCGGTATAGAACACGGTGGCCACGTCGCTGAGGCGGATGGGCTCCATGCCGTCGATACCCAGATCGAACAGCACCATGTCCTCCAGCTCCTGGGTGGTGGAGATCTCGTTGCCCACGGACACCATGTAGCTGATGCCGTCGTTATCGTCGATATATCCGGCGGGCATGGAGAAATCCTGGGCCGTCAGCAGCTGCTCTATCATGGAGACGGACAGCATGCCGTTGAGATCCAGCTGCTCCAGCACCTGACGGCGGATCTGAGCCAACTGCTTTTCCCCCTCCTCGATCTGCTGCAGGGCCAGCTTCAGCTGCACGTTGCCCTCGGTCATCAGCAGCATGCCGTCTATCAGGGATTCCGCGCCGCTGGAGATCTGGTTGCCCAGCGCATCAAACCGGTGGGGATCGTTAAGGAAAGCCTCAATATCGCGGATGGTCTTTCTCAGATCCTCCATCCCTTGACGGAGCTGCTCCTCCGTCCGCTGGGCCACCAGCCGGGTCAGGGTCTGGGTGTTTTCCGTCAGCCGCCGGGCCAGCTCCAGATTGGCGGCGGTCAGCGCCTCGTTTTCCGCCATGGCGGCGGCCTTCTCCTCCTCGGTGGCGTCCGGGTCGGCGATGATGCCCAGATTGGCTTGGATCTTCTCATTATTGGCGTTCATGGCCTCCTGATCGGCGGCGATGGTCTGGCGCAGCTGCTTTTCCTCCTCCGACATGTTGGGGGTAAAATCCAGAGCGCTTTTCAGCGCCTCCACGGCCTTGTTCAGCGCATCGGTCACGCTGTCACCAATGCCGTTGGCAGCCTGAGAGATGCCCTCCGCCAGCGCGGCCTGAGCGTCGGTCACCTGCTTTCTGGCGCTGCTGAGCTTTCCGGCCTCCTTGTCCAGCAGCTTTCCCGCATTCTGGCGAACCGTCTCCGTCAGAGCGGCCATCTTCTCCGCGTCCAGCACCACATGCATCTCCCGGTCGATGGTGCCCGAGATATCCACGCTGGCCACGCCGGTGATGCCGGTCAGCTTGGCGCTGAGCTCATCGTCCACAAAGTCGCTCAGCTCGCCCACGTCCATGGTGTCGCTGCTGATGGCGGCCACCATCACCGGGATCATGGAGGGGTTCATCTTCAGTATGTAGGGGGAGGACACGCTGTCGTCCCACTGGCCCTCCAGCGCGGAGATCTGCTGCTGGATGTCGATGCCCAGCGAGTCCATATTGGCCCCGTTCTCAAACTCCATGATCACCATGGAGACGCTGTTCTGGCTGGTGGACTGGATCTCCTTCAGCTGATCCAGCGTGGCCAGCGATTTCTCCAGCGGCTTTGTGATCTCCTCCTCCACGCTTTCCGGGCTTGCGCCGGGATCGCTGGTGACCACGATCACATAGGGGTAGTCCATGTTGGGCATCAGGTCGGGGGTCATTTTCAGATAGGCCACCACGCCCAGTACCAGAATGGCCAGCGCCACCACATAGACGGTCAATGGTTTTTTCACACTAAAGCCGGGCACGAACTTCTTCCTCTCTTCAGCGCCATCGGGCGCGCCACAGGGGCGGATACGGGTAACGGCGCTGCGCGCCGCATTTTGACACTTTAGTCTACCACCTCTTGTTTTTCAAATCAATCGGAAAACGGAAAAATTCACGATTCCGTTACAAATATTAAGGCGGCGTAGGGAAAACACCGTCATTTGCGGTGAAATAGTTCGAGGGACGTACTATTTTTAATTGAAGAGAGAAAAGTGAAAAGTGAAAGAAATGGTATGCCGCCTGCGGCGGCATGATAAAATAAATCCAAAAGCCACGGCAGGGATACCTGCCGTGGCTTTGTTTCACACGTCGATCCTGAAATTCCCCTCGGCGGCCCGCCAGAGCTTCTGCTGCCGGGCCTGGCCGATGGCCTCCTGTAAGGAGACGATGATGGTGTTGGACACGAAGAATCCCCGGGGCGTCAGACGCCAGCCCTTCTCCGTCCGGGCGGCGAAGCCGTGGGCCTCGTACTGTACCAGCAGATCCTCCATAGGCCGGAATTTCTGGCGGAACTGCCGCTCGAAATAGCCGCTGTCGATGCCCTTGGTGGTGCGCAGCGACAGCATGATGTACTCCAAGTCCCGGTCAAGGGGCGGGATCTCCTCCATCTCCGACAAGCGCAGATCTCCGGCAATGTAGCTGTCCAGATCCCGCTCGTAGCCGAAGCGAACGCCGCCCATGTCGGAGTGGGCGCCGGGGCCGAAGCCCGCGTATTCGCCCAGCGTCCAGTATTTCAGGTTATGGCGGCTCTCGTACCCCGGCTGGGCGAAATTGGAGATCTCATACTGCTCATAGCCGTGCTTTTGCAGGTAATCCACCGTCCACAGGTACATGTCCGCTTGGGTGTCGTCGTCGGGGATGTCGGCGCTTTCACGCTGCTGCCACAGGGGCGTGCCCGGCTCGATCTTCAGGCCGTAGCAGCTCAGGTGCCTGGGCTCCAGCGCGGCGGCGGAGCGGAGGGTGTCCTGCCACGCTTCCAGCGTCTGGCCCGGCAGGCCGTAGATCAGGTCAAGGCTCAGATCCTCAAATCCGGCCATCCGGGCCGCCGCCACCGCCGACAGCACCTGATCCCAGGTATGTACCCGGCCGATGCGCCGCAAAAGTTCGTCATCCGCCGCCTGCACGCCCAGAGAAATGCGGTCAAAGCCCGCCTTCCGCAGCGCCCGCAGGGACTTCCAGTCCCCGGCGCTGTCGGGGTTGGCCTCCAGGGTGATCTCCGCGTCGGCGGCCACATGATAGCGCTTCTTTACGGTTTTCAGCAGCTTCACCAGCCGCTTTTCTCCCAGATAGCTGGGGGTGCCGCCGCCGAAGTACACCGTGTCCACCGTGTGGGCGGTACACCGGGGCGCTACCTCCTCCAGATGGCGGATCAGGGCGGCGGTATAGGCGTCCATTTTCTCCTCGCTGTGGGGCAGAGAGTAGAAGTCGCAGTAGGCGCACTTGCTCTTGCAGAAGGGGATGTGGAGATACAGGCCCAGTGTCTTTTTCATCAGGCGTCCTCCTTCCTGTCACGCTGGATCATGGTGATGGCGTCATAAAAGCAGTTGACCCGGCAGGAGCGGCAGCCGATGCATTTGTCCACATCCAGATCGTAAAAGCCGTCGGGACGCTGGAACATGCACTCCACGGGACAGAACATGGCGCACCAGCCGCACCCGGTACAGGATACCGGGTCGATGACGGCGTATTGCAGCGGCTTGCGGCCGAAGAGATAGTAATTGTCGGGTAAGCTCATGATGGTATACCTCGTGTGTGTTGGAGAATTTCGCAAAAGCATTTTGTAGGGGCCGACGACTCTGTCGGCCCTGACGATAAACATCTGGGCCACCGATAGGGCGGACAAAGTCGTCCGCCCCTACGGACTGGTTGCCGATAGACTATTCGTAGGGGCGACCCTTGCGGTCGCCCGCACAGCTTTTCAACCATTTATTATACGCCTGCCGCCCCCTTTTATCAATGCATGATTTTCCACCCACGGGACAAACTAGCCCCAAAACAGGGAAAGGCCGTGGAAAATATGGACATGTCACCCAAAGAATATCAGGAATATCTCAAGAGCATCAACCCAAAATCGCCGGTGTGGAAAAACATGGCGCTGGCGTTTCTGGTGGGCGGCGCTATCTGCTGCGTCGGGCAGGCCATCGGGGACTGGTACGGCTATCTTGGGTTAACGAAGCAGGACGCCGCCACCGCCACGTCGGTGACGCTGGTGTTCCTGTCGGCGCTGTTTACGGGGCTTGGGCTGTATCACCGGCTGGCCCGGTACGCCGGAGCGGGTACGCTGGTGCCCATCACGGGCTTTGCCAACGCCGTGGCGTCCCCGGCTATCGACTTCCGGGCCGAGGGCGTAGTCACCGGCACGGCGGTGAAGATGTTCACCGTGGCCGGGCCGGTGATCGTATTCGGCACCGCCGCCAGCGTGGTATATGGGTTGATTTTATGGGCGGTGAAGTAGGGGAATTCCGCGCCCCGGCGCGGGTCACTTTTGCCCTTGGCGGCAAAAGTGACCAAAAACGCCACTTAAACCTGCGGTTTAAGAATCCGCCCACGCTATGCTTTTGCGTATTTGCTGTCTTTTACCGCGCGTTCACAGAACATGGTTGATTTCGCTGCGTGTGACGTATTGACTTTCTTCCTGCGCCGCTGCCGCTCACCATTGCAACAATAGACGCTGAAGCGTTGTTCGGCGTTGGCATCAGCGGCAGCGATGCTGGAGCAGAGACAGTCCTATTACGAAACGGGACCGGAAATTTTGCGTGAACGTGCGGCACGCAGTAACAATTCTGCACATATTATAGCGCGCAAGGAGGTGCAGGAACCTTGGTTCCTGCTGGCTCTTTTGCCCACTTTTCCAGCTAATGGGAAAAGTGGGCCGCCGGAGGCCGTTCCCGCGCCGGAGCGCGGAACATTTCCACCCCCCGCAATAAAATAAATCCCCTTTCCTCCTCCCCTGTTCTGTGGTATAATACCATACCAAGAACATCAAAAACGGGGGAGGATCACATATGTTTAAGCGGGTCTATGTGGAGATCACCAACGTGTGCAACCTCTCCTGCGTATTCTGCCCCGGCACGGGCCGGGAAAAGCGCTTTCTCACCCCGGCGGAATTCCGCCTGATGGCGGAAAAGCTGCGGGGCCACACCCGCTACCTCTACTTCCACGTCATGGGCGAGCCGCTGCTGCACCCGCAATTACCGGAGCTGCTGGCCATCGCCGAAGAATTGGGGTTCCGGGTATGCGTCACCACCAATGGCACACTGCTGCCCGAAAAGGGCAGCGCCCTGCTGGCCGCTCCGGCGTTACATAAGGTCAGCGTCTCACTCCACAGCTTCGAGGGCAACGACGGCGGCGACATGACGGGCTATCTCGCCGCTGTGTGGGACTTCTGCGCCGCCGCCGGCGAAAAAGGCGTGCTGTGCGCCCTGCGTTTGTGGAACGAAGGCGGGGCAGAGGAGCGGAACGGCGAAATTCTTCGCTTTTTATCCACCGCCAGCGGCCGGGATGTGGAAAACCTGCCTGCCGACAGCGTAGGCAACAAGCGTCTTGGGCCGGGGCTTTTTCTGGAATCGGCCCGGAAATTCGACTGGCCGTCCCCGGACGCGGCGGAGGGCAATGTGCAGTTCTGCCACGCCCTGCGCCAGCAGATCGCCGTGCTGTGCGACGGCACGGTGGTGCCCTGCTGTCTGGACGGCGAGGGCCGCATGGCGCTGGGAAACCTGCTGACCCAGGAGCTGCCGGAAATTCTGAACACACCGCGGGCGCGGGCCATCCGGGAGGGCTTCTCCCGCCGCATGCCCAGCGAGGATCTATGCCGCCGCTGCGGCTACGCGGCGCGGTTCAGCAAATGAGAGGACATGCCATGCGGGAAACGCCCCAACAACTGAAAGCCCTGCCGCCGCCCCTGCTGGCGTGGTATGATCAGAACCGCCGCGTGCTGCCGTGGCGGGAGCAGGTGTCCCCCTACCGCACATGGGTGTCGGAGATCATGTTACAGCAGACCCGTGTCACGGCGGTGCTGCCGTATTTCGCGCGGTTCATGGAAGCCCTCCCCACGGTGGAGGCGCTGGCCGCCGCCGATGAGCAGCAGTTGATGGCCCTGTGGCAGGGGCTTGGCTATTACAGCCGCGCCCGCAATCTGCAAAAGGCGGCGCGGGTCATCGTGGAGGGGCACGGCGGCGTGTTCCCCGATACATACGAAGGTCTGACCGCCCTACCGGGGGTGGGGGACTACACGGCGGGCGCTATCGCCGCCATCGCCTTTGGACAGCCCGTCCCGGCGGTGGACGGCAATGTGCTGCGGCTGGCGGCGCGGCTGTCCGGCCACGACGGCAATGTGCTGGAGCCGAAGGTGCGGGCGCTGTTCCGCCAGTGGATGGCGGAGGTGATCCCCCACGACCACCCCGGCGCGTTCAACCAGGCGCTGATGGACCTGGGGGCTATGGTCTGTCTGCCCAACGGCGAGCCGCTGTGCGGCGGCTGTCCGGCCCGGGACTTCTGCGCCGCCCGGGAAAAGGGCTTGCAGCGGCAGCTGCCGGTGCGGGAGAAGAAGTCCGGCAAGCGGACGGAGCAGTTGACGGTGTTCCTCCTGCGGCGGGGCGACGCCACGGCGGTGCGGCAGCGGCCCGGAAAGGGCCTGCTGGCGGGGCTGTGGGAGTTCCCCAACGTACCGGGAGCACTGACGGAGCCTCAGGCGGCGGCCCAGCTGGCCCAATGGGGCCTGACGCCCCACCTGTGGGGCAAAAGCTTCACGGAGAAGCACGTTTTCACCCACATCATATGGGAAATGACGGTGTTCACGCTGGACGTACAGGGCGAAGGTCCGCCGGAGTGGGTCTGGCGCACCGGAGAGGAACGGGAGCGATACCCCATGCCCACGGCGTTTGGGAAGGTTGAGAAATAATAAGCCTCCCCTGTGTAAGGGGAGGTGGCAACGCAAAGCGTTGACGGAGGGGTTGTCGGTTAATGGACAATCCCCCAGTCACGGCTTGCGCCGTGACAGCCCCCTTTACACAAGGGGGCCTTTGGCGTACCGCAACGGCAGAAGCCGAATCGCTGTACGGCGGCGCGATGAGGGCATCGCGCCCTACGAACGAGTACGGTAGAATGCCGTAGGGCGGGCCCCGTGTGGCCCGCCGCACGGTAGCCGCACCTATGACGGCGGGGCACATGGGCCCCGCCCTACATGCGTTTAACGAACACCGCCCAAAGGATAGAAGATATATAAGGAGAGAACCACAATGGCACAGCTTTATTTCAAGTACGGAGCCATGGGCTCCAGCAAAAGCGCCAACGCGCTGATGGCCCGCTTCAACTATGAGGAGCGGGGACAGGACACCCTGCTGGTCAAGCCCCAGATCGACACCCGGGACGGCGACCACATGGTGTCCTCCCGCATCGGACTGAAGCACCCCTGCGTCTACTTCCACGAGATGCAGGCCATGCCCGACGAGGAACTGCAAAAGTACGCCTGCATCATCGTGGACGAGGCCCAGTTCCTCAGCAAGGAGGAGGTCTACTATCTGGTGCATCTGGTGGACGACTGCGGCATCCCCGTGATCTGCTACGGCCTGCGGGCCGACTTCAAGGGCGACCTGTTCCCCGGCAGCTATCACCTGCTGGTGCTGGCCGACAAGCTGGAGGAGGTCAAGACCATCTGCTGGTGCGGCAAGAAAGCGGCCTTCAACGCCCGCTTTGATGAGGAGGGCCATGTGCTGAAGGAGGGCGCGCAGGTGGTGCTGGGCGCCAACGACCGGTACATCGGGCTGTGCCGCCGCCACTGGATGGCGGGGGATCTGGGGCCGGACTTCCACCGGCTGCGGAAATGATCTGCACGCTGTGTCCCCGCCGCTGCGGCGCGGAGCGGACGGAGACGGAAGGGAAGGGCTTCTGCGCCATGCCGGCGGGCGTCCGGGTGGCCCGCGCCGCCCTGCACATGTGGGAGGAGCCGCCCATCTCCGGCGGCAACGGCAGCGGCACGGTGTTCTTCTCCGGCTGCACCCTGCGGTGCTGCTACTGTCAGAACGGCAGCATCTCCGCCGGGGGCTTCGGCAAGGCCGTCACCGCGGCGCGGCTGCGGGAGATCTTTGAAGCGCTGATCGCCCAGGGGGCCCACAACATCAATCTGGTGACGCCCACCCACTTCCTGCCGTGGATACTGCCCGCGCTGGAACCGAAACTGAGCGTGCCGGTGGTGTATAACTGCGGCGGCTATGAATCCGTGGAGACCCTGCGGCGGCTGGAGGGGAAGGTGGACATCTACCTGCCTGATCTCAAGTACGCCGACGGCGATCTGGCGGGAAGGCTCAGCGCCGCGCCGGACTATTTCCCCGTAGCGGCGGTGGCCATCCGCGAGATGTTCCGCCAGACGGGGCCCTGCGTGCTGGAGGACGGCCTTCTCAAACGGGGCGTGGTGATCCGGCATCTGGTGCTGCCGGGGCAGATGGACAACACCCGCCGCTGCATCGACTGGGTGGCGGAGAATTTCCGGCCCGGCGAGGTGCTGTTCTCCCTCATGAGCCAGTACACGCCCCAGCCTGACGCGGAGGGCGTTCTGCGCCGCCATGTGACCCGGTCGGAGTACCGCGCCGCCGTGGCGTACATGGAGAACTGCGGCATCACCGACGGCTTCACCCAGGAGCGCACCGCCGCCCGTGCGGAGTACACCCCGCCCTTCGACCTGACGGGCATCTGAGAGCATACGCACTCCCGCGCCGGAAACGGCGCGGGAGTTTTTGATCGGACAGCATTGATCGGACAAGGTCAAGAATGTATGGAACATTCCACTTATACCACTCGAAAAGTTATGAAAATGCGCCAAAATGCACAAAATAGATAACATTTTTTCTACATTTATTCTTCGTTTCAGAGGGAGACATTCCCTTCGCTTCGTATTATAATGGACAATGGAACAAAAAAGGGGCCGCATGGCGGCACGATGAAGTGAAAGGATAACAATATGGCTATCAAGATCGGCATCAACGGCTTCGGCCGCATCGGACGCATCGTCCTGCGCATTATGTGCGAAAACCCGGAGACCTTCGATATCCGCGGCATCAACCTGCGTAAGGCGGACATCGACTACATGGTGTACCTGCTGAAATACGACTCGGTATTCCGCAACTTTCCCGGCATGGTGGAGCACGCCGGCGGCGATCTGATCGTCAACGGCCACAAGATCAAGGTATACAGCGAGTCTGACGCCGCCATGATCAACTGGGCCGACAGCGAGGCCGAGTATATCATCGAGTCCACCGGCGCCAACAATACCACCGACAAGGCCAGCCGCCACTTCAAGGG
>CAVHKA010000059.1:0-10772 GCA_963636325.1 Agathobacter sp.
CGATCTCCTTCTCCGCCGACAGGGGGTGGATCATGTTGGCGATGCCGCCCACCAGATTGACGGCGTAGAACATATAGATGGCCTGGGGGCAGTTGGGCATGGCGATGGTGATCTTATCGCCGGGCCGCACGCCCAGGGTCTTTAAGCTCTTGGCGCACTTTTCGATCTCCTGCACCATCTTGCGGTAGGTGGTGGACTTGCCCATGAAATCGAAAGCGATGTTGTTGGGATACAGTTCGGCCATGCGGGCCACGGCGTCAAACATGCTGCCCTGGAAATAGTCCAGATGCATGGGCACGTCACCCAGATAGTCCTTCCACGGGGTCTTGACTTCACTCATATTGTACTTCCTCCTTCAAAGGCTTCTCCAGTTCTTCGGGGTTTTCCAGCAGGTATTTCAGCAGCTTCACGGACTTGGAATAGTAATAGCCGTCGGCCAGCCGCTCATCGATGGTCAGGCCCAGATCCAGCGTCTCATGCATGGTGACATTGCCCTGGGCGTCGTAGATGGGGGACAGCTTCTTTTCACCGATGATGCAGAACAGGGAGCAGGTGCCCCAGTTGGTCAGATGATGATAGCCGCACTTGAGCTTGATGGAGCCCAGATTGGACAGGGTGACGGAGCTGTAATAGGGGTCGGTGGCCACCATGTCGTCGGGCACCCAGCCGTGCTTGTCCAGCCACATGATGAACTTGACGGCAGTCTTGCCCAGCCACCGGGGCAGCTTGTTGAGGATATCCATGTTCTCGGTGGAGGAGTCGGCCTTCTCGCCCCGGCAGGCCTGCACCTGGGAGCGGATGTATTCGTGCACGTCCTCCACGGTGAAATCCTCCTTGCTGTGGAGGAAGGCCAGCGCCTCGGCGCCCTTGTCGGAGAACTGCTTCTTCACCACGAAGGCGGCGGACACCTCGTTGCGCTGATAGAAGTTGCTGTTGACGATGAAGCGGTTCAGCTTGGGCCGCAGTGTAATGGTTTTCAGCAGCGCCGTCACGATCAGGTGAAACATGGTATAGGGGAAGTCCGTTTCCGTCTCGTTCTTTTTGGCAAGGTACGCGTTGATGCCCGTCAGGTCGACGCGCTGGGAGATGTAGGCCTCATTATCGCAGCGGTTGGGGTAGATGATGCCGGTGATGAAGTGCAGGGAATCCAGCTCCCGCAGCAGCCGGCCGTCCTTACGGTCGCCCGGTCGGCGTTTGTATTGCTCCATATGTGGGGGTACTCCTTTTTATATGTTGATGTAGTGGTACAGGGAAATCTCTTTTGTCAACAATGGTGGTTTCGTAATGGCGACCCTTGCGGTCACCCGAATTGGTATCGGCGGCTTCGGCGGGCGACCGCAAGGGTCGCCCCTACGGACGTTCATCGAAGGTTCATCTGGTTCCGCCATCGGATACCACACCAAATATATATTATAGACAAAACTTCCCGATTTGTCAAACTTGCGAAAAAACACCTGTAATTACTTGCATTTGCGGATGGCGTATGCTACTATAAATACAGAAAACTCAATAATGTATACGTCCCGCGCACAATTGTGAAGGAGGAACTGCTATGCTGACTATGGCAATGCTGCACGACGCCCAGCGCGTACTGTCCGGCGTCATCAACAAGACCCCTGTGATCCCCAGCACCGGCATCACCGACGAGTGCCGCCTGTTCCTGAAGGCCGACTGCCTGCAAAAGACCGGCGCGTTCAAGCTGCGCGGCGCGTACTACAAGATCGCCACGCTGTCTGACGAGGAAAAGGCGAGGGGCGTTATCGCCTGCTCCGCCGGAAACCATGCCCAGGGCGTGGCGTTTGCCGCCCGCGACATGGGCATTCACGCGGTGATCTGCATCCCCCAGGGCGCGCCCCTGTCCAAGATCGAGGCCACCCGCAGCTACGGCGCGGAGGTGGTGCTGGTTCCCGGCGTGTATGACGACGCCTATGCCGAGGCCATCCGCCTGCGGGATGAGAAGGGCTATACCTTCATCCATCCCTTTGACGATTACAGCATCATGGCCGGTCAGGGCACCATCGGTCTGGAAATTCTGGAGCAGCTGCCGGATGTGGACATGATCGTCACTGCCATCGGCGGCGGCGGACTGGTGTCCGGCGTGGCCAAGGCTGTGAAGGAGCTGAAGCCCTCCTGCCAGGTCATCGGTGTGCAGGCCGAGGGCGCGGCCAGCATGTACGAGGCGCTGCGGCAGGATAAGATCATTACCCTGCCCAAGGTGGGCACCATGGCCGACGGCATCCAGGTCAAGACCGCCGGTGAGCTGACCTTCGACATGTGCCGCCAGTATGTGGACAAGGTGGTCACCGTCAGTGAAAGCGAGATCGCCGCCGCCATCCTGACCATTCTGGAAAAGCAGAAGCTGATCACCGAGGGCGCCGGCGCCGTCAGCGTGGCGGCCGTCATGTCCGGAAAGCTGGATGTGAAGGGCAAGACCGTGTGCGCCCTGCTGTCCGGCGGCAACGTGGATGTGACCATGCTGGAGCGCATCATCAAGCACGGCCTGACGGCGGAGGGCCGCATCGCCAGCTTCTCCACCGTGCTGCCCGACCAGCCCAACGCCCTGGCCACCTATCTGGCGGCGCTGTCTCACGAGGGCGTCAACGTGCTGGAGGTGTACCACGAGCGCAGTAGCATGAAGGTAGGCGTGGGCTCCTGCCGCGTCCGCATGGTGGTGGAGACCCGCAACCACGAGCATATCCGCCAGCTGTACCAGTATCTGGCCGACCAAGGCTATACCATCAAGGAGTGATATCATGAAGCTTGCCAACGCGCTGGCCCAGCGGGCCGACCTTCAACGCCGCATGGCCCAATTGGGTTCCCGGCTGATGAACAACGCCAAGGTGCAGGAGGGCGAGCAGCCCGCCGAGGAGCCGAAGGCGCTGCTTGCCGAACTGGAGAACCTGAGCTCCCAATTGGAGGAGCTGATCTGCCGCATCAACCTGACCAACACCGCCGCCCGCAGCGAAACGGGCGAGAGCCTGACGGCCCTGCTGGCCCGGCGGGACTGCCTGAAAATGAAGCTGGGTCTCTACCGGGAGTTCTTGCAGAGCGCCAGCGACGTGGTGCCTCGCGGCCTGCGTACCGAGATCAAGATCGTCAGCACCGTGAAGGTGTCCCAGATGCAGAAGCAGGTGGACGATATGTCCCGCGACCTGCGGCTGCTGGAGGAGACCATCCAGTCCCTGAACTGGACCACAGAACTGCAATAAGTGCATCAAGGAGCCGGGAAAAGGCGGGCGCTATCTCTGAGGCTGAGAATGAGTCCTCGCAGTATGGATGGAGCGGGCGCAGCTCCGGGGTTCGATTCCCCACTGTATGACGCACGCGCCGCATACCGCACACGCGCATCAATACAATGCATCGTTACGACCATGGCGTCGATTTCCCCGGCAGGGTGGGACAGGGGACAAATATCTATCTATGCATAACAAACAGCCCATGGAGCAGTGCTCCACGGGCTGTTTTTTACGTATTTTCCTGCCGCAGGGTCTCCCGCACACGCATGAGGGCCTTGCCCAGGATGCTTTCGCCCTGCCACCGGGCGGGATCCTGATGGCGGGGATCGTCCAGCGGGAGGCCGATGCCCCAGATGCGGTCATTGGGGGAGCACTCGGCAATAAGGGCGTCTCCGGTGGCCAGCAGCTGGCGCTTCAGGCCGCTGTTCTGGCCAAACTTGGCCAGCAGCCCCCGGTAGATGACCTCCTGCCGCACCGCTGCCCACTTGGCGTCGTCATAGGGGGTGATGGCCCGCCCCAGCAGCTTCACCGTCTTGGGATCGGGGTTCTCCATCACTCTGGCGGCAGTGGCGGTATCGCCGCAGCACAGAGCCTTCTGACGCATCAGATACTGCTCCGCATTGAGGTACGTCACGCCGTCCACGGTGAACACCGCCGGATACCAGTTGCTGAACCAGCCGTTGGGGCCGTATTCGTGGAAGAAGCCCACCACGTTTCCGGGGATAGGCGCGTCCTTCTCCGTGACGGCGAACTCCTCATACAACTCATAGGTTCGCCGGTCCGGCGCGCACAGCGTCACCGCCAGTTGGGCGTCCGGATGGGCCTTGCGCCAGCTGTCCACCGCCACCAGCGCCGCCGGAACGGCGAACTGGGGCGGCCAGCCGCCATCCGCGCCCAGCGTGGGGATGGCCACGCTGCCATAACCACCGGAGAGGGCCGCGTCCAGCACCTGATGATAGCACGCGGTCAGCGCCGCCGTCTCGTGGGGATGGCCGTCATATACCGGCGGCGTTACCGGAATACCGCCGCCCTGTGAGGTGTCCGCGTAACAGGCACAGCCCGCCTGCGGGGCGCTGTCCGGAAAGAAGGAAAGCTTCATGTTCAGACCTCCTGTGTTTTTGCTCATTCTATCATATTGCCGGGGAAATCGCAACGCCGCGCCTTGCCCTTTTCGCGGAAAGATGGTATGATACAGAAAAAGCAAGGAGGCGCCGCCATGGACATTCCCGCCCGCTGCCGTGATGAGGACGGCTATCTGATCCGCCAGAGCCTGATGCCCGATATTCCCTACGGCTGCCGCACGGTGGCAAAGCAGGGCTGTGGCTTTATGGCGGTGTATAACGCCGCCCGCTATTTCGCCCAGCCGGTCACGGAAACGGAGGTCTGGCAGTTTTTCCATGAGCGGGTGTTTCTGCGGGGCGTGATGGGTACCACCATCGGCCATGTCTGCCGTGGCGTGTACCGCTTCGGCATGAAGGTCACCGGCCTGCGCTATCGGAACTTAAAGGACGCCAGGGCCGGTATCCTGTGGTACCATACCGGCCGCTCCCGCCACTATGTGCTGGTGCGCCGGTGTGAAGACGGGCGCTACGCCTTTCCCAACTCCTCCGCGCCGGAGCCCATGCGCTTTCCGGACTTTTATGATCAATATGTCAAGCATCTGCGCCTGCCGCCGCTGCATATCGACCTGCCTATTATGTTCACCGTAACGGTGGACAAGCGGGATAAGCGCGGGCGGCACGGCAGAAAATAGGAAAAACAACAGGAGGTACGACCATGTATAAGAATATCGCCAAGAAGGAAAAGCTGCTGCTGAAGGATCTGGTGGCCTATCAGGAGGGCCAGGTGGTCAGCAAGACGCTGGTGCAGAACGAGCTGATGAGCGTCACCGTGTTCTCCTTTGACAAGGACGAGGAGATCTCCACCCACGCCAGCGGCGGCGACGCCATGGTGACGGTGCTGGAGGGCGTCGGACGCTTCACCGTGGGCGGCGACGTATTTGTGCTGACCGAGGGTGAGACGCTGGTGATGCCCAAGGATGTGCCCCACGCCGTCTATGGACAGGAGCGCTTCAAGATGCTGCTGACGGTGTCGTTCTGAAAAAGCGTAAAAATAACAGGCCGCAAGCGGCCTGTTATTTTTATGAAGCCCCTCTTGACAAATGTCCGAAATCGGACTATACTGTAAAAGTCCGATTTCAGACAAAAAGAGGTGGACACGACATGGAACGACGGGCATCCGCGCTGGCGGTGTATAATGAACTTTATAAGGAGCAGGACGAGCTGTACCGGGCGGTGGCCCGGAGCTTCGGCCTGTCGGACTGCGCCTTCTGGGTGCTGTACGCCCTGCGGGAGGCGGAGCGTCCCCTGACACAGAGCGATGTGTGCGCCGCTGTGTACCAGCCCAAGCAGACGGTACATTCCGCCCTGAAAAAGCTGATGGCGGAGGGATATCTTCAATTAACGGAGGGCCGTGACCGCCGCAGCAAGCATCTGGTACTGACAGAACAGGGCGAGGCACTGGTTCGCCGCACCGTGGCCCCGGTGATGGCGGCGGAGACGGCGGCCATGAATACCATGACGGAAACGGAGCAGGCACAGTTTCTGGCCCTGTGCCGCCGTTATAATGCCGCCCTGCGGCAATACCTGCCCCGCGCCGGGGCGCAGACCAAGGAGTAAACCATGAAAATGAAAATACAGTTATCCGATCACTTTACCTATAAAATGCTGCTGCGGTTCGTGCTGCCGTCCATCATCATGATGGTGTTCACCTCCATCTATGGTGTGGTGGACGGCCTGTTCGTGTCCAACTTTGTGGGCAAGACACCCTTCGCGGCGGTGAATCTGGTGATGCCCTTCATCATGATCTTCGGCGGCATCGGCTTCATGTTCGGCACCGGCGGCAGCGCCCTGGTGGCCAAGACCATGGGCGAGGGGGACAAGCACCGGGCCAACCAGTACTTCACCATGATGATCGTGGTGACCCTGATCTGCGGCGTCATCATCTCCACCGTGGGCGTCATCTACATGGAGCCCATCTCCATCTTCCTGGGCGCGGATGAGGAGATGCTGGCGGACTGCGTGCTGTATGGCCGCATCGTGCTGGCCTTCAACACCGCCTTCATGCTGCAAAATGTATTTCAAAGCTTCCTGATCGCGGCGGAAAAGCCCAAGATGGGCCTGTGGATCACGGTGGCGGCAGGCGTTACCAATATGGCGCTGGACGCGCTGTTCATGGCGGTGTTCGGCTGGGGCGTGGCCGGCGCGGCCATCGCCACCGGCATCAGTCAGGTGGTGGGCGGCGTGCTGCCGCTGGTGTACTTCCTGCGGCCCAATTCCAGCCTGCTGCGTATGACGAAAACAAAGCTGGAGCTGCGGCCCATCCTGCAGGCCAGCGGCAACGGCGCGTCGGAGCTGGTCAGCAACGTGACAGCCTCCGTGGTGGGCATGCTGTATAACTTCCAGCTGCTGCGGCTGTCGGGCCAGAACGGCGTGGCGGCCTACGGCGTGCTGATGTATGTGGAGTTCATCTTCGCCGCCGTTTTCATCGGCTACGCCATCGGCTGCGCACCCATCGTCAGCTATCACTTCGGCGCGGGCAACCATGGTGAGCTGAAAAACCTGCTGAAAAAGAGCGTGCTGCTGATGGGTACGTGCGGTCTTATCATGGTGGGCGCGGCACAGGCGCTGGCCGTTCCGCTGTCCCGGCTGTTTGTGGGGTATGACGATGTACTCTGCCAGATGACGGTGCATGCTTTCCGCATCTCCACGCTGGCTTTCGTGCTGGTGGGATTCAACATTTTCAACTCCTCCTTCTTCACAGCACTGAATGACGGCGCGGTGTCGGCCATCATCTCCTTCCAGCGCACCTTCGTGTTCAAGCTGTCCGCCGTTCTGCTGCTGCCCATGATCTGGGATCTGGACGGCATCTGGTGGGCCGAGGTCGTGGCGGAGATCTGCGCCTTCGGCGTGGGGCTGAGCTTCCTGCTGGGCAAGCAGAAGAAGTATCATTATATGTAAGAAATGTAAACCAACGGTTCCCCGCTGCGGCGGGGGACCGTTTTTTCAGCGTCAAAATGTAAATCATACTTGACATTTTAAAACAAATATGGCATCATAAAGTCAAGTAAACTTTACTTTATAGAGAGGTGCCACATGAAACGCTGGATAAAATGGGCTGTGGCGGCGGTGCTCCTGCTGGCGCTGGTATGGCTCGTGGCGGGCCGGGACTATCACGAAAGCGCCATGGTGGAACGGGACGGCGTCCGGTACTACCTCCGTGCCGACCGGCTGCGGGCTTTCGCGGGTGTCTGCGTATGGGACGGCGAGAGCGATACCGTAGATTATACCATCCCCGACCGGGTGGGCGGCGCAAGAGTCACGTCTCTGGGCGGGCTCATCTACGGTACCGCCTTCAAAAAGCTGCCCTATGGCTGGGGCGTGGCGCTGCCGGAGACCTTCCGGGGCGCGGAGCGGGTCGGCTTCCTGCCCCAGACGAATGTCACGGAGCTGACGCTGACGGTGCGGCTGCATCTGGGGCGCTATGTGTCCGGAATGGAAAACATCGGAGAACTTGTCCCTGCGGGGTATTACAGCACCGGGGAGAACTACATCATCCGGCAGAAATGGGTCGTGACCTGCGATGAGCGGAACGAGACCTACTACGCCGAAAACGGACGGCTCTATGACCGCGGGAGCGGCGAGCCGGTGGAGCTTTGTTATGAAACGGAGTGAGCGGCATGCAGAATCGGGTGGCCCAGCTGCGGCGGGAACAGAATATGCGGCAGGATGAGCTGGCGAAGGCCGTTGGCGTCTCCCGCCAGTCCATCATTGCCATTGAAAAAGGGCGCTCCGTGCCGTCGCTGGAGGTGGCGCTGCGCATCGCCCGGTGTTTCGCTGTGCCGGTGGAGGCGGTGTTCCTCCCTGCCGAACGGGCGTGGCGTCTGCGTCCCGAAGCCGATGGGGCCTGTTCGCCTGTCATGGCCCAGGGCGATCCGTCGCTTTCCGGTCTGACCTACGGCGGCTATCCCCTGCGCTATAATGGCGGCGAGGTCATTGCCGCCTATAACGCCATGTGTCTGCTGGAACGGTGGCAGACGCTGACGGAGGTGATCGGTGAATTCGAGGACAACGGTCTGCCCTTGCTGGGCGGCGCGCTGGGAACGGACCCCCGCCGTCTGCCAGAGTATTTTGCCGCCCACGGCGTGAACTGCGTACCCTGCAAAAAGGGTGCGCTTGCCCCCGGCGTGTATCTGTGCAGCTATACAGCCCTGTCGCTGCTGAAGGAAGCGCGGGGCCTGCACACGGCGGCGCTGCATATCACGGCGTCGGGCGTGGAGGTCTATAACGAGCGCGATGATGCCGCCGCGGCCCGATACCCCACCGCCACGGCGTTCTTCAAGGGAAAGACCGTCGCCGCGCTGTTCCGCGTGACCGCGGGAGAAACGGCGCGTTGATGATGGCAGCAGAGCCTCCGGAACTGTATGGTTCCGGAGGTTTTACATTTTGAGAAATTACCTATTGACATAGTGGGTAAATCATGCTATCATCAGATCAACCTATAAGGCAAGTGGGCAAAAGAGAAGCGACCATCTGCCAAATGATACACATTCAGGAGGAACGCCATGCAGATCTATGCAGATAACGCGGCCACCACCAAAATGAGCCGCACGGCCATCGACGCGATGCTGCCCTATATGGAGACCTATTACGGAAATCCCTCCAGCCTGCACACCATTGGCCAGCAGGCGGCGGAAGCCTTGATGCACGCTCGCGAGACCGTAGCCGCATGTCTCGGCTGCCAGCCACGGGAGATCACCTTCACCTCCGGCGGCAGCGAGGCCGACAACCAGGCCCTTGTCTCCGCCGCCCGCATCGGTGAGCGGAAGGGCAAGAAGCGCATCATCTCCACCGCTTTCGAGCATCATGCCATCCTACACACCCTGAAGAAGCTGGAAAAGGAGGGCTTCGAGGTACAGCTGCTGGACGTGGGACCCACCGGCACTGTCACCACGCAGCAGGTGGCCGACGCCATCCGGGAGGACACCTGCCTTGTCACCATCATGTACGCCAACAACGAGATCGGCTCCATCATGCCCATCCCGGAGATCGGCGCCGTTTGCAGGGAAAAGGGCGTCCTGTTCCACACCGACGCCGTGCAGGCGGCGGGCCACCTCCACATCGACGTGAAGGCCCAGAACATCGACATGCTGTCCCTGTCCGCCCACAAGTTCCACGGCCCCAAGGGGGTGGGCGTGCTGTACGCCCGTCAGGGCATCCATCTGACCAATATCATCGAGGGCGGCGCGCAGGAGCGTGGCAAGCGGGCCGGTACGGAGAATATCCCCGGCATCGTGTCCATGGCCGCCGCGCTGAAGGAGGCCTGCGATCATATCGACGGGAACGCTGCCAGGGTGTCCGCCCTGCGGGACAAGCTGATCGCCGGTCTGTCCAAGATCCCCCACTCTGCCCTCAACGGCGATCCGATCCACCGCCTGCCCGGCAACGTGAACTTCTGCTTCGAGGGTATCGAGGGCGAGAGTCTGCTGCTCCTGCTGGACGCCAAGGGTATCTGCGCCAGCTCCGGCAGCGCCTGCACCAGCGGCTCGCTGGACCCCAGCCATGTGCTGCTGGCCATCGGCCGTCCCCACGAGGTGGCTCACGGCTCCCTGCGCCTGAGCCTGTGCGAGTGGAACACCGAGGAGGAAGTTGACTATATGCTTCAGGTCATTCCCGAGGTGGTGGCATACCTGCGGGGCATGTCCCCCGTGTGGAAGGAACTGCTCTCCGGCCAGCGGCAGTTCATTCTGTAAACAAACAATAATTGTAGAATAAGGAGGATCATATCATGGCTCTTTATACCGATATTGTAATGGATCACTTCATGCACCCCCGGAACGTGGGCGAGATCCCCAACGCCGACGGCGTGGGCGAGGTGGGCAACGCCAAGTGCGGCGACATCATGAAGATGTACCTGAAGATCAACGGCGATGTGATCGAGGACGTGAAATTCGAGACCTTCGGCTGCGGCAGCGCCATCGCCTCCAGCTCCATGGCTACGGAGCTGATCAAGGGCAGGACCATCGATGAGGCCCTGGCCGTCACCAACAAGCAGGTGGTGGACGCCCTGGGCGGTCTGCCTGCCCACAAGCTGCATTGCTCGGTGCTGGCGGAGGAATCCATCAAATCCGCTGTCAAGGACTACTATGACCGCAACAACATTCCCTATGACAAGAGCAAGTTCCCCGACTGCGACGACTGCGAAGCCTGCCGCATGGTGTAAGGCCCGCAAGGGGGTATAAACCTCGACTCCGGACAAGCTCGACAAAAAAAGAAGCCGCCCACATGGCGACTTCTTTTTTGGAGCTTGTGGCCGGATTTACCCCACAAGGGGGCATAAACTTCGACTCCGGGCAAGCTCGACAAAAAAAGAAGCCGCCCACAAGGCGACTTCTTTTTTTGGAGCTTGTGGCCGGATTCGAACCGGCGACCTGCTCATTACGAGTGAGCTGCTCTGCCAGCTGAGCCACACAAGCAT
>CAVHKA010000060.1:0-10714 GCA_963636325.1 Agathobacter sp.
GACGGCCATTGTCATGGCAGTAGTACGGGTCCAGCCGTTCATACAGCCACTCATAGTCCATAACTTTCTCTATTTTGCGCAGCAAGTGATCCTGGGGTACCAATGCATCTACATCCACCATTACGATGTCTTTCCGTGAATTTTTCTTCCAGTTTTCCATCCTTACGCCCCCTTTCCTCTATTATAACAGAAAAAACCGCCTGTGGCGAGGTTCTTTGACAGACTGAAAAGAGAAACGCACCTTGCGGTGCGTTTCTCTTTTTGTTTCCTTTTTTTCAGTGGTGGCTGACCCGCTCCCATTCCTCGCTGTCCTCGTGCAGCAGGGAGAGATCGTTGATATACGCCGTTTCCAGCGGATTGCTCAGCGGCGCGGCAGCCTTGTACTTCTCCAGCCACGCCTTGGACTTCTCCGGCGGGCGGACAGTGCCCGCGCCCGCGATGCAGCCGCCGGGGCAGGCCATGCCCTCCAGCAGATAGCCGTCGTATTTACCGGTGCGGGCGATGCGCAGCATCTGGCGGCACTCCCGCAGACCCTCGGCGTACACGGTCTTGACCTCCATATCGGGGTTCTCGCGGTGGATCACGTCCTCCACCGCCTTGGCCACGCCGCCGCTGGCGGCAAAACCTACGCCGGGGGCGCTGGCCTCAAAGTGGGACTCCACATCGGGGATCTGGCTGAAGTCGATGTTCTTGGCCTCGAACATGCCCCGCAGCTCCTCAAAGGTCAGCACGAAGTCCACCTCGCTGCGGACGCTGCGGCGGCTGGCCTCCAGCTTCTTGGCGGCGCAGGGACCGATAAAGGCCACGCGGCAGTTGGGATCCCGGCGCTTCATCAGCCGGGCCGTCAGCACCATGGGGGTCATGGTCATGGAGATATAGGGGGCCATACCGGGGAACTCCTTCTTGGCCATCATGGCCCAGGCGGGGCAGCAGGAGGTAGCCATAAAGGGCTGCTTCTCCGGCACGTTCTCCATGAACTCCTCGGCTTCCTCGATAGCGCACAGGTCGGCGCCGATGGCAACCTCCTCCAGCGCGGCAAAGCCCAGCATCTTCATGGCCTCCTTGATCTGACCGGCGGTGACCTTATCACCGAACTGGCCCCAGAAGGCCGGGGCAATGATGGCGATGACCTTCTGGCCCTGATTGATGGCGTGGATCAACTGGAACAGCTGGCCCTTGTCCACAATGGCGCCGAAGGGGCAATTCACCAGGCACATGCCGCAGCTGACGCACTTGTCCTGGTCGATCTGGGCGCGGCCCAGTTCGTCGCTGGTGATGGCGTTCATGCCACAGGCCTCGGTGCAGGGACGCTCGAACTTGATGATGGCCTGATAGGAGCAGCTCTGCTTGCAGCGGCCGCACTTGATGCACTTTTCCTGGTCGATGACCGCCTTGCCCTTGACGAAGGAGATGGCGTTCTTGGGGCAGGCGTGATAGCAGTGGTGGGCCAGACAGCCCTGACACATATTGGTCACCTCATAGTGGGTGGGCGGGCAGGCGTTGCAGGCGTACTTAATGATGTTGATCAGCGGAGGATCATAGTATTTTTCCGCAATAGCGCTCTCCTCCACGCCGCTGCTCAGCAGGCTGTGCTCCGACACGGAGCGCAGCGGCAGGCCCATGGCAAGGCGGATGCGCTCGCCCACGATAGCGCGCTCCAGAAAGATGGACTCGCGCACGGTGGCCTTTTCGCCGGGAAGTATTTCATACGGCAGCTTTTCCATCCGGGAATAATCCTCGTCATACGCCATCTTCGCCACCTCAGCGAATACGCGCTTGCGGGTATCGGCAATGCTGCAGGTAATGTTTCTCATGGTGTTTCCTTTCTATGCGTGTGTTGTTCCAAATTCTATATTATATGGGGCGCTTCGGTCTTTGTCAACCCCATCCCTGCGGGAGTCTCCGCCAGATTTGGGACAGCTGTCCGCTGACATATTTTTCCGGAAATTTTTTGATTTTATGCTTGACATTTCTATACCGCTGTGCTATAACATAACCAACCTACTTGGTTGGTAGTAATTTTATAAGACTGTGAGGTGTGCGTCATGCGCCACATTACCTTCTCGTTTCCTATGGATCACCGATGTTGTCCCTGTCTGTGCCTGTAAAGAAACAAAATCACAATTGTAACAACACAACATCTGATGATCATAGAAAAGGAGAACTTATCATGTCTAACATTTATACTTCCGCTGACCAGCTGATCGGTAAGACCCCCCTGCTGGAGCTGACCCATATCGAAAAGAAACACAACCTGAAGGCGAAGATCCTGGCGAAGCTGGAATACTTCAATCCCGCAGGCAGCGTCAAGGACCGTATCGCCAAGGCGATGATCGACGACGCCGAGGCCAAGGGCCTGCTGAAGGAGGGCAGCGTCATCATCGAGCCCACCTCCGGCAACACCGGTATCGGTCTGGCCTCCGTGGCCGCCGCCCGCGGCTACCGCATCATCATCGTCATGCCTGAGACCATGAGCGTGGAGCGCCGCCAGCTGATGAAGGCCTACGGCGCGGAGCTGGTGCTGACCGAGGGCAGCAAGGGCATGAAGGGTGCTATCGCCAAAGCCGACGAGCTGGCCAAGGAGATCCCCAACAGCTTTGTGCCCGGCCAGTTCGTCAACGCCGCCAACCCCAAGGCCCATTACGCCACCACCGGCCCGGAGATCTACGCCGACACCGACGGCAAGGTGGACATCTTTGTGGCTGGCGTGGGCACCGGCGGCACCATCACCGGTGTGGGCCAGTATCTGAAGGCCCAGAACCCCGCCGTCAAGGTGGTGGCCGTGGAGCCCAAGTCCTCCGCCGTGCTGTCCACCGGTGTGGCAGGCGCTCATAAGATCCAGGGCATCGGCGCGGGCTTCGTGCCGGACGTGCTGGACACCAAGGTCTATGACGAGATCATCCCCGTGGAGAACGACGACGCCTTTGCCACCGGCAAGGAGATCGGCAAGGCCGAGGGCGTGCTGGTGGGCATTTCCTCCGGCGCGGCGGTGTGGGCCGCCATCCAGCTGGCCCAGCGTCCGGAGAATGCCGGGAAGAACATCGTTGTGCTTCTGCCGGATACCGGCGACCGCTATCTCTCCACTCCTCTGTTTGCTGATTAAACGCACACTTTCCTGTGCCATCTTCCTTCCTCTCCTCATATAAACCAGAACAGCGCCGTGGGCTAAGCCCGCGGCGCTGTTCGCTTATATCACATAATTGTCCGCGGTCGGCGCGTCCAGCAGGTCGGCCAGCGTGATCTTGGAGAAATACTCCTGGGTCAGCTTGTAGTAGCCCTCCCACACCGGCAGGGTGCGGCACTCCGCCGCCCGCTCACACGGCTCGGCGTGCGCCTGAAGACAGGCCACCGGGGCCAGATCGCCCTCCGCCAGCGACAGGATCTCCCACAGAGTATAGTCCTCCGGCAGCCGGGTCAGGCGATAGCCGCCGCCGATGCCGTGTACGCTTTCGATCAGCCCCGCCGCCTTCAGCGCCGGGGTCAGGCGCTCGATGTATTTCAGGGAAATATCCTGCCGTGCGGCCACGTCCTTCATGGGGATGAAGCGGCCATTATAATGCTGGGCCAGATCCAGCAGGATGCGGATGGAATAGCGTCCCTTTGTCGAGATCATATGGTCTCCTCCTCCGGATGAAATATGCCTTAGTATACCACCAATCCGGTAGGTAAGGCAATAGCTGTTTTACGCTTTTCCCTTCCCGCGGCGGGAATCTTCAGATCTTTCTATCCCGCTTCTGGCTGTCGTAATGCTTTTGCAGCAGCGGATAGACAAAGCGGTAGATCAGCTTGTTTTCCAGATTCAGCATGTAGATGGCGAACGTGACCACGAAGCCGATCAGGCCCACGATCAGCAGCTTCCACAGCACCTTGCCGATGGTCTTCAATGCTTTTTTCATGTGCGGTTTCCTCCTTACCATGCCTCGCTGTCGTCAAAGTCCACCAGCGTGGCATCCAGCGGCGTTTCACCCAGAATGACGGACATGTAATCGTTGACGCAGCGGCGCATATCCCGGCGGGAAATGGTGCGGCAGTCCTCCAGATCGTGCTCCACGAAGATGAAGTGGAAGCCCAGATCACGGGCCTGCTCCTCCATCAGGGCGTGGACGCCGTTCATGCCCTTGCAGGCCACGTTGTCGTTGAACAGCACCATGTCGCAGTGGAAGTTCTTGGCCCAGTCCCACACGGCGTTCACGTTGTCCCAGCCGCCTACGGCGTGGTGACGCATGACGCCCTTTTCCGAGAACAGAGCCAGATCGTCCATAGCCTGCTCCGGGTCGGTGGTGGAGATCATGTTGTGGCCCATGGTGGAGTCCATGTTCAGCACGATGTTGATGCCCCAGCAGTTCTGGGTCCATGTGGGGAAGTCGGTATAGTACACGGCGGAGGGCCCCCACAGGAAGGCCCGGTGGCGGGTGGTGCCGCCGAAGGGCTCATAGCGCCGCTCATAGGCCCGCTGCATGAGCTTCAGCACCTTGCGGTCGTTTCTGGTGAACTGATCCTCCTGGCCGTTGACGCTGGCCCAGGAGTACAGGCGGTACAGCGTCTCGGCAATGCCGCACAGGGCGGAGTAGGGAGTCTTGAAGATGTCCCACTTTTCCAGCTCGATGGTGTTCTGCTCGTTCATATGGGCGGCCCGGTCAAACAGGGCGTCCCAGTCGTACTTGACGCCGTATTCCTTCTCAATGAAGGCGATGGCGTCTTTCAGCACCTGCTTGGAGTAGGGATGCGCGCCGGGCTCGTTGTGGATCATGGCCATGGTCACCGGGAAGTCGGGCAGGGCAATGCGGCGGCGCTGGAACATGGAGGTGGCCTCGCTGGCGTTGCAGGGCATGTTGGTGGACAGCATGGCCTTGCCGAAAATGGGAAAGTCATCGTCGATGGCTACGCCGGTCTCCGCCGAGCAGCGGGAGCACACGTCCGCCGCCAGGCCGAAGGACTCCGCCACGTCGATATAGTGGGGCTGGAGCTTCTGGTCGATGTCGCAGATGATGAACTCCGGCAGGGTCTGCAGCGGAATGGGGATCAGGCCGGGGAAGCCCGCCATGAACAGGGGCGGCAGCACCTCGTCCATGGGCACGATCCGGTCGGACAGCGGCCCGCCGCCAAAGCGCCTGTCGTTGGACAGCACCAGCGCGATCTTCTTGGTAAGGCTCACCACGATACAGTGCATGTTCATGTGGGCGATGCGCAGCTCCTCGCCCCGGAAGCCCTCGAAAAGGCGGTCGATAAAGGCGAAGGTGCCCAGATAGGAGCCCATCCAGCGGTACTCCCAGAAGCCCTTCAGGCAGGGAACGGGAGCGGAGGCCACCATCTTGCCCATGGCCAGCAGGTTATTCAGCCACGCGCCGTAGTCTACCAGCGTGTCCTTCACGCCGCGCCACTCACGATAGCGGGCGATGCCGGTCTTGTCCTGATAGCGGCTGCGGAGGCCGCCGGTGCCGTGGCGTGCCTGCCACTTGGGGTCAAACCGCTCCAGCTTTTTGTCGATGGCCGCACAGGCGGTGGTCAGCGGATTCTTGATCTTTTTCATTTTGTCTCCCCCTTTCGGGCCGCTTCGATCTTCTTGATCTCCAGACTTTCCACAAAGGCCTGGAACCGGGTGCGCAGCTGGCCCACCGAGCCCAGGGTGTACTCCTTCTCGATGGTGCAGCAGGGGATGCCCCGCTCGGCGCTGAGGATATGGCTGGCCAGCACCTTTTCATAGCTCCAGAATTCGCAGAACTTCATGCTTTCATAGATGATGCCGTCGGCGTGGTACTCCTTCACCAGACGCTCCAGCTCGTCGTGGCGCTGATCGATCTTGCCGCCGTCCATGAACCGGGCGCACTGATTCCAGTGGAGGTAGTGGCGGCAGATGGCGTCATAGGCGGTCTCGCCGTCCCGGATCTCGATCTCCTCCCGGCTGGGGAAGCTGCCGAAGCAGTACCGGTCGGCCACCACCATGGCGCCGCACATCTCCAGCAGCTTGGTAAACTCGGGATCGTCGATCTCGCTGCCGGCCAGTACCACGCGGGCCCGGAAGGGGAATTGGGGTTCCGGCTGGCGGGTCTTCAATTCCTCCAGCGTCTCCTTCAGATAGGGCAGGATCAGGTCGTGGGGACAGACCTGACTGACCAGCTGGATCACATGGAACTCATAGCCGGTGATGGGGGGATTGTCCAGCTTGCGGAAATCACCGATCTCGGTGATGGTGCGGCACAGATCGTTGTGCTTTTCCACCGCCGCGCGCAGGGCCTTGTCGGAGGTGTCGATGCCGTAGACCTGATGGAGCTTGTCCAGCACCTTTTCCTTCAGCTGGGCCTTATAGTAGTCAAGGCTGGTCTGATCGCCCTTCATGGGCGGGTCGATGATGGTGACGAAGAAGCGCTCGTTCTCCACGGGCTTCAGCAGGAAGAAATGCTCCTCCATCCGCTCCATGGCGGCGCAGCCCTCCGCCCCGAACAAGGCGCCCAGATAGTTGAAGCCGCCCTCGATGGCTCGCTCCAGAATACAGCGGACATAGGGACAGTTGCGGTTGGTCATGTAGTAGGACGCCACATCCGCCGTGGCGCTGTTGGGGGCCCGCAGCCGGGAGGAAAAACAGCCCGGCAGATTCAGCAGTACCTCCGGGATGTAGTAGCAGTTATAGCCCAGCGCCACCTGTCCCTGGCTGGTGGCCTGTTCCACCAGAGCGTTGTGCGCCTGCTGCAAAAGGTCCTCAAAATAGATCAGATGCTTGAGATCTTTCATGACGGCACTCCTTCTCTCTCCGCCGCCCCACCGGGCGGCATTTTCTGTGTAAATTTTACCAAAACAGGCGCTTTTCGTCAATAAAAAAGGTGCATTTCGCAGAAAAATCCACGATGAGGCGGAAAACTGTTGAATTTCTCGCACAGATCGTTGCCCTGCCGTGGGCAACAAGTGGCCCTCTCCCGCGGCGAGGATAGAAAGACGCGCAGTCTTTCAAAACAAAAGGAGGTAATTTGCATGAGCGATATCAGGATCGCGGTCAGCGCGGCAGATGCCGCCGTCACAAAGGCGGCCACGCTGACCGGCGGCATGGTGGGCGCTTCGGTGGACTTTGCTTTCTCCGGTGACGAATGGACATCCCTGCGGAAAATCGCCGTGTTCCGGGCCGGAAGCGTCCAGCGCAGCGTGGAGCAGGCGGATTGGAGCGACAATACCTGCGCGGTCCCCTGGGAGTGTCTGGCCTATGCGGGAGAGCGGCTGCTGATCGGCGTATACGGCCTGGACGAGACGGGGCAGGTCGTGATCCCCACCATCTACGCGGACTGCGGCTGGATCCAGCCCGGCGCTGATCCCTCGGGCGACCCGGCCATGGAGCCCACCAGTCCCTTTTATACGGCGCTTCTGGAGGAGGCACTGACGAAAGCCAAGGCATCCGGCGTCTTTGACGGCGCAAAGGGCGACGTCGGCCCCGCCGGGCCCCAGGGCCCCAAGGGCGAGGACGGCAACAGCTACACCGTCAAGGGGCTGTATGCCGAACTTTCCGTCCTTCAGGCGGCGCATCCCGCCGGTGAAGCCGGGGACGCGTGGTTCGTGGGAACGGCGGACGACAATGTTGTGTACCAGTGGGATGTGGACAAAGCCGCGTGGGTCAGCGTCGGCGCACTGAAGGGGCCAAAGGGTGACGCCGGTGCGCCGGGCGCACCTGGTGAACCCGGTGCGAAAGGTGAAAAGGGCGATACCGGCGTACCGGGAGAACAGGGCCCGAAGGGAGAGACGGGCCCCGAAGGGCCCCGAGGGCCGAAGGGGGATACCGGTGCAAAGGGCCCGCAGGGCGAACCCGGCGCAAAGGGCGATACTGGAGCGCAGGGCCCCAAGGGCGACCCGTTCACCTACGACGACTTCACGGCCGAGCAGCTGGCGGCGCTGAAGGGGGAAAAGGGCGACAAAGGTGACAAGGGCGATAAAGGCGATAAAGGTGCCACCGGCCCGATGGGCCGAACCGCCTATGAAGCCGTCCGGGACGCGGGCTATACCGGGACGGAGGCTGAGTTTGACGCCATTATGGCGGGCATCACGAACAATGCCATCCGGTTCAGCATCCACATCAGTGCCGGCAGTTGGATCAACAGCGCCAGTTACAGCGCGGATTATAGCGCCGATTACCCCTGGCTTTTTCTGACCAAGGTGGGCCCTGCTGTCCCTACGAGTCAGGGCGTCGCCGTCATTCTCCAGCCCGCGCTTGGCTATGAGGACGCGTTTACGGCCGCCGGTTTGAAGCTGGGCGCATGGGCTGCCAGCGGCTACTATACGCCTGAATGTGATATCTGCGCCAAAACCAGGCCCGAGAGCGATATGGTGGTCGAGGTATTGCAGATCCCATTCAGTTCCAGCGTGACGATCGGCAATTCGTAAGGAGGAAGGACATTGGAATCCATTATCGTGGCGGCGCTGGGGCTGGCGGGTACGCTGACGGGCAGCTATCTTGCCAACCGGAAAAGCGCCGCGCTGCTGGCCTATCGGCTGGAACAGCTGGAAAAAAAGGTGAACCGGCACAATCAGGTGGTGGAGCGCACCTATGCGCTGGAGGAAGCGGTATCTCTGCTGGATGAGCGGGTGAAGGTGGCCAACCACCGCATTACCGATCTGGAAAAAACGCATAGAATGGGACAGGACTGAACGTCCGGAAAGGAAGCGACACATGAAAAACTGGAAAAATTGGAGCAAAGCGGCCAGCATCCGCGCCATCAAGACGGTAGCTCAGGCAGCCATCGCCACCATCGGCACCAGCGCCGTGCTGGGCGATGTCAACTGGCTGATGGTTGTCAGTGCCAGCGTGCTGGCGGGCATCCTGAGCCTGCTGACCTCTCTGGCCGGTCTGCCTGAATTGGAGGAATGAGCATGCCGAAGGTATATCTGAGCCCCGAGGATCGGGCCAGCAACGCCTATGCGGCGCAGGCCCTGTGGAACGGGAAGCCCACCAATGAAAAGGAACAGATGGGACGCTGCGCCGACTATCTGGAGACCGCGCTGACGCGCTGCGGCTTCGATGTGGTCAACGCGCAGTTCGGCAATATGTACGACCGGGTGAAGGCCAGCAACGCATGGCCCGCCGACCTGCATATCGCCCTGCACACCAACGGCTTCAACGGCAAGGTGGCCGGTACGCGGGTACACTGCTACCCCTCGGCGGAAAGCCGACGCATCGGCAAGCTGATACAGGATCGCATCGCGCCGCTGTCGCCGGGCACATCGGAGCGGCTGGTGGAAAGCGCGGGCCTGTATGAGCTGCGGGCGCCCCACATGCCCGCCGTGCTGCCGGAGTTCGGCTTCCACGACGAGCCGGGCGAGGCCCAGTGGCTGATCGACAACATGGAGCTCATCGCTGAGGAGACGGCCAAGGCGGTATGTGAGTTCTTCTCGATGCCCTACAAGGCCCCTGACGCCCTGTACCGGGTGCAGGTGGGCGCGTTCCGCAGCAGGGAGCGGGCCGAGGCATATCTGGCGACCGTCAGGGCCGCGGGCTTTGACGGCGCGTACCTGACAAAAGCGTAAAACGGCGAAAGGCGGGAACATCTTAACCGATGTTCCCGCCTTTGTTATCAGCGTGAACGTTCCTCCATTGCGATTTGGGCTGCTCTTTTTGCGTGAATGACGGCTGTATCAAATACAGGGATAGAAACGTCAGACTGCTGAATCAGCAGGCCAAGTTCGGTACAGCCTAAGATAATGCCCTCTGCGCCGTCCTCTTTCAGCTTTTCAATAATCCGCTGAAATTTCTTTCGAGACTCCTCGTTGATCTTACCGACGCACAACTCTTCAAATATAACAGTATTTATCACGTCCACATCGGCATCATTCGGAATCAGCACCTCGATTTCCCTGTCAGCCAAGCGGTTTTTATAAAAATCCTGCGTCATCGTGTACTTCGTTCCCAGAAGCCCCACGCGCCTGATGCCGCATTTTTCAAGTTCATCGGCAGTTGCATCCGCGATGTGTATAATCGGTATCTGTATCATAGACGCGATCTGCGGGGCAACCTTGTGTATCGTATTCGTGCAAATCAGAACGAAATCCGCTCCGGCAGTCTCAATGCCCTTGGCGGCTTTTCCCAATATCTCGCCGCACTTCTCCCATTGGCCGCTGGATTGATATTGTTCGATTTCAGAGAACTCCACACTATACAGGACAATTTTCGCCGAATGCAATCCGCCCAGCTTGTTTTGTACTTCCTCGTTGATGATCTGGTAGTAATGAGCGGTGCTCTCCCAACTCATTCCGCCAAGCAGCCCAATCGTTTTCATGACGTACTCCCTTTCATAATGCCGTAACATCCTCTTTCATAAAATGCATTATAATAGCAGATAGTAAAAAACACAAGGCCGTTTATTTTAATGCAAGAGGCCTTGAGTTCTCGACACCGGGAACAAAAAAATACCCTCACGCCAAAGCGTAAGGATATTTTTGGTCCGAGTGTTGAGATTCGAACTCAAGGCCTCTTGAACCCCATTCAAGCGCGATACCAAACTTCGCCACACCCGGATATTCACTTGTCTGTCAGACAGCTTATTTATAATAGCACATCATTTTCCATTTTGCAACCCCTAATTTTCGATTTTTTTATTTTTTTATCGAGTCACTTTCTTTTTGTTGACAAAACGCCCGCGGCATGGTAAGATATAACCTGCGTCTGGGTTCTTGCTACGGATTTTCGCATACGGAGAGATGGCTGAGTGGTCGAAAGCACCGGTCTTGAAAACCGGCGATG
>CAVHKA010000061.1:0-10536 GCA_963636325.1 Agathobacter sp.
ACACATGGTACGCGCAGCCGGTCTCCTCCGCCAGACGCACGTCCCGGGCGATGGGACCCCATTCGCTCTCAGGATCCACACGGGGCATATTGCCCGCATCGGGGTCGCCGTTGGGGTTGCCGTTCTCTACGTCGAAAAATACCACAAATTCATACCGATTCTTGATAGGCTCAGACATTTTCATTCTCCTCCTTATTTCGTATACCGCTTCTGTGTCTGGTGATAGTAGCCAAGGTCGAAAGCGCTCTGCTGGGCCAGTGTCATGCGGGTAGGATAACTCTCGCCCAACACGCCTTTCAACGCACTGACCTGCTTGTCAAAATGGACGCGCTGTCCGGTCTCCAGCTTCCGCAGATGCTTCTGATAGAGATTGTTCAGCACCGGGAAGATACTGGCGGGCATGGCCGCCGCCGAGTTGAAATACTTATCCTTGATGGTTGCGTTGATGCCGGGATTTGCCGCCTGCTGTGCCGCTTCATAAACGGAGAACAACCGGCCCAGCGTGTAGGGAATGTTGGTACTGGCTTCGTTGAGACTCACGGTCAAAACCTCCTCTGGACAGTCTTTATGTGGATTTTTCAGATAATACGCCTTGATGATGGCTGCGCGTCCCCAGGTAATTTTACGAGTTTTCTTATCGTTATCATCCCGCTCCGCGCGGATCCGCAGCATGACAGCCTCCAGCAGCGACGCAGGGTACAGTCCGCCGGAAAAGACAGCCCGTGCCGTGGCTCCTGCCATGGCCGGTGAAGGAGACTTATCCTTAGAATTGAGATTCACCGTCTCCCGCAGCAGCGCCCACAGGGACAGCAAACCGGGCTTTGCGTAGACAGGCTTCACGATCTCCAGCCGTTCGTAGTGTTCGTTGACGTTTCGCATCAGCCTGCCGAAGCTGTCCCGCAGGAAGAAGCGAACAGAAAGCCGGGCCGCGTTAGGCGCCAGACCCAGAATGTAAAAGGTTCGGTTGGGATCGACGCCCAAATCCTTGCAGGATCGCCCCGCGGCCAGTTCTCTCAGGGCCGCGCGCAGGTCGTTGTCCGATATGGTCGATGGCATACTGTCGGACATGAAGGACATGAACATATCGGGATAAACAGGATCTGCGCCCTCCGCCCAGCAGACGATGGTGGTATCGCCAATAACCTGCACATTGTCTCTGTTGGCCAGCAGGTGGTTCAGGGCGGCGGTGTAGGCAAAGGCAGCGTACTTGCCTACCGGGGCGTTGTAGTTCTGCTCCCGTCCATAGGAGCAAAAGGCCGGTGCGTTGAACGACACCAGCGCCGCACCGCTGGACTGGGCGTCCCGCACACCCTTGATGGCGGGATGGGTAGCGGTGATCTCATCCTCACGGCCTGTGACAAGGCACTGCATTTTCACGGCGTCCTCATCCGCGCCGTCCCGGTACCGCTGCCACGCCTCACGGATGGCAGTGTTCTCGTGAGAATCGCATCCATCCACCCGGAACAGCAGATTCCCGCCTGCGGTGACTGCCTCGTACTGTCCGGACAAGGCGGGGTGTTCCATCGCTTTTTCCGGCTGCCAGGTGTCGAAGAAAGCCAGAATCGCTTTGGCAATGGGCGAATCCACGCCATCCAACACGGTATGGTGCAGGCTTGCGGCGGCGCGGAAGCAGTCATAGCTGCGCTCCGGCTTTCCCTTCTGGTCAACGCCCAGCAGATAGGCGGAGTTGTCCCACAGGAAATTAGAAGCAATGCCAACGGTACGTTTTACCGCCGACGGCAGGATCATCAACTGCGGACGCAGGACGGTTTTCTTCCCCATTGTTACTTCTTCCATCGTGGGGATCACCTGCGTCACCTGACCGTCTTTATCCAGACACAGGGCAAAGCTGATCTTTGCCGGGTTCCAGCCGGGCGCGGCGATCTCGCCGCGTTGGAGAAGATCCTCGTAATACCGCGTCAGCGCTTGCAGGATCATCCCCTCACCTCCTCGCTGTCCCATGGCGGAACGACCATCATGCCGTCCGTCAGGCTGGCCCGGAAGAACCGGGGCGTGATGTTCTGGGAATCGGTGTAGTCCATATCCAGCAGCATCCAGCCAAGATCACGGACGCCTTTCAGTTCCTCCGGACAGGGCGGCAGTTCCGTGCAGCGGCGGAAATGGGCGGGAAACTCCCGCGTGCCGAAATAGGGCATACTGTATCACTGGCCCCGTTCCAAACGGCGCTTGATGATGTCCTGAAACTTTCCGGCGTTGTCACCGGGCGCAACCTTCTCCGTCAGGTCAAAATGGGCGTCGATCACATAGTGTACATCCCGCAGCACCATGGCCGCCCGCTGCTGGATGCTCTCCGGCGCAGCAAGATACAGTTCACCCCGCCCTTTTTCCATGACGGTTTTAACCTTGTGGGCGCTGATGGTGTCCTTCACCTCGTTGCGGCGAATGTTGGTGAAGCGAATGGGGCTGCATACATGGATACGGTCGATGCGCCACCGTATTTCGGGGTGCCAGTAAATGCTTTCCAGCAGCCCGCGGGCCGCCGACGGCGTCATGACATCGTAAGTTACACGCTCTGTTTTCATCTCTGGACGGGTAAAAAGCGCGTAATCGCCCCATACTTCCACTTGTATCGCCATAAGATCACTCCCTTCTCTTTGCTTATAAATATAGCTTACATGATAACGTGTCCAATAAAACGGACATCAGATAAACTCCGCCTTACCGTTCTCCGGCTCCAAAGACAAGCCCATAGTCTCGCTGTACAGCGTCAGGTCTGTCAGAATAGCGCTGTCACCGTCCAATGCGGGAACGTCCCGCGCCGTCAGCAATGCGCCCGCATGATACAATGCCTGAAAGTGCTTATCATATACGGAGACGGCATAGCGGCTCAGTTTACGGTACAGCTCCTTGGAGCACTCGCCATCTCTCAGCCGCTGGAGCAGCGCCGCACCCTCGCCATAGGGAATATAAATGGTATATGTATTCCGGTCGATGAGACGGAACTTCTCCGCCACCGTCCGGAACGGAAATTCACAGCCTTCGATCCCCTGCGTAAATGCCTTGATAACGCCCTGCTTGTCCAGTGCGTCGCCGGTCAGACTGCGCAAACTGTGGAAATACCGTGCCATCGTCTCAGGAGCGGCGGGGTCACGATCATCGCCCAGTGCTTCTCTGGCCGCGCCGATGGCGGTTTGGAACAGCAGCGGCGGCAGCTCAGTCCACTCAAAGATCGTGACAACACTCTCGTCCGCAGGACGCTTTCCCTCGCGGTTGCAGCGGCCCGCCGCTTGCATGACGGAATCCAGTCCCGCCAGCTCACGGTACACGGCAGGAAAATCCACATCGACACCCGCTTCGATCAGCGAGGTGGAGACCACCCGGCACGGTTCGCCCTGCCTCAGTCGCTCTCTGATCTCGTCAAGCAGTGCCTGACGCTGGGCCGGGATCATCAGGGTTGACAGGTGATAGCTGCCCTCCGGCGGCAGCAGTGCGTATACGCTTTGGGCCGCCTTACGGCTGTTAACGATGCAGAGGACTTGCCGCTGCTCACTCAACCGCTCCGCTAACGCTTCATCCGTCAGCGTTCCGGCCTGTTGGAAGGTCACGCGGCGGAAACGGTTATACAGTGCCGCCGTCTGCGGGCAAAACTCCGTCACGGGACAGTCTGGCGCATAAGTGCGCAGCAGGTCGTCCAGCGACGGCTGCGTCGCGGTGCAAAGCACCACCGTTGAATGAAATTGCTCTGCCAGTGAAACCATGGCCGCCACACAGGGCCGCAGATGCGGCAGCGGCAGCATCTGCGCCTCGTCGAAGATAATGACGCTGTTGGCAAGATTGTGCAGCTTGCGGCACTGAGAGGAACGGGCGGCGTACATAGACTCAAAGAACTGCACCGCCGTGGTCACCACTACAGGCATGTCCCAATTTTCCGTGGCCAGCGCTTTCCGGACAGCCTCCGCCGGTGCGCCGTCGGAGAGGTCAAACTGTACGCCGGAATGGTGTTCCAGCACATTGCCGCTCCCCAGAATATCCCGGAACACCTGAGCGTTCTGGTCGATGATGGAGGTATACGGAATGACGTATATCACCCGCTGCATCCCGTGTTCCATCGCGTGGCGCAGCGCGAAGGCCAGCGACGCCACCGTCTTCCCGCCGCCGGTAGGGACAGTCAGTGTGTAAACACCTTTTGATTTACTACCCGCTTCTGCGCAGGTATTCAGTATCTCACAGCGCAGCCGGTTCAGCTCTGTCTTGGGCTGCCGCCACGGATCAATATACGCCTGCAGTCGTGCTAATAGCGTAGGGATATCATCGTATCCGCCCCGCCATCGCTCACCGTTCATGAACTGTTCCGTATCCAGAAAGTCGGCGTCCACCAGACAGGAATAGAGCATTCTCGTCCAGAAGGACGCTTGCAGCGGAGCCAGCTCCTGCACCGCTGAGACCATCGACGGAGGTAACACCACGCCGCTTTCACCGCAGCGTTCCAAGCACTGTTCCTCGCGTCCTTTCAGCAGCCGTCCATAGAACGTCCCGTCATCCTTCCGGGCTGTCCGCATGTTGCCGAAATCCGGCAAACCGCCGTGATGTCCCGCCACGCAGGAGGAAACATAGCGGTTGCCCCGCACGGCGCAGGCCATTGCGCCCGCTGTGGCGTGGTCAACAATGGGGCCGTCATTCAACAGACGATTTTGAAATTCTTCCGTGCATTTGCCGATGTCGTGGGCCAGTCCTGCCAGTTCCCCGTCGGCTTCCGCCCCAAATGCCGCCGCAAAAACGCGGCATAGCTCAGCCGTGCCCGTCAGGTGCTGGGCAACCGTCTGATATTCCTTATTGCCATTGGCATTTTCCCGAACATGGGCATAGTACGGCATATCATACATGATATTATCTCCCCTGCCGTTTTTTAGCTGTTATTGTTTATATTATACATCTATCCGTACTCACAGGCAAGCATTGCCTTCCATTATTCACAATCCCCGTCCGAACCTCAACAAATATTGAACCATGATTGAGGAATATTTGATGTCCAGCGGCAGGTTTTGTGCTATAATAGCTGCGTAAAACAGCACACAGGAGGTTCCTATGTTTAAAATATTAATCGCGGAGGACGACCGGGAGCTGCGGCAGCTGTTCCAGCATGTATTGACCAAAAACGGCTATGCCGTGGTGGGCGTCTCCAACGGGGAGGAAGCACTGAGCGCCCTTGACACCAGCTATTACGACCTGATCATCTCGGACATCATGATGCCGAAGATGGACGGCTATCAGCTGGTCAGCGCGCTGCGGGAGGCCGGCATGACCACGCCCGTCATGATGATCACCGCCAAGGACGCCTTTGACGATATGCGCCTGGGCTTCCTCTCCGGCAGCGACGACTATATGGTGAAGCCCGTCAACATCAACGAAATGGTGCTGCGGGTGGGGGCGCTGCTGCGGCGGGCACAGATGGCCAACGAGCGGCGGCAGGTCATCGGCGGCACGGTGCTGGAGTGCGACTCCCTGTCTGTCCACACCGGGAAAGAAACCATGACGCTGCCCCAGAAGGAGTTCATGCTGCTGTACAAGATGGTCTCATTCCCCGGCCGTATCTTCACCCGCCAGCAGCTGATGGACGATATCTGGGGTTACAGCTCCGAGACAGACACCCACACGGTGGACGTACACATCGGCCGCCTGCGGGAACGGTTCCGGGACAATCCGGATTTCAAGATCGTCACCATGCGGGGCGTGGGCTATAAGGTGGTGAAGCTGTGAAAAAGGAGCTTACCCCAAGGGTCACGCTGCGGGTCAAATTCTTCCTGATCTGCATGGCGGAGTTCGTGGTGGTAGTGCTGCTGTCGGAACTGGCAGGCTGGCTTCTGCGGCGCTGGCTGGGCGTTACGGTCAGCATCCCCATCTTCGTATGGGCCATTCTGTTCAGTGTGGTGGTGGGCGGCGCCATCACCAAGTTTATCTCCCGCTCCTTCATTGATCCCATCACCCAGCTGGGCAAGGCCATGAAGGAGGTGGCCAACGGCAACTTCCAGGTCACGGCCCAATGCCGCAGCCGCCTGAAGGAGGTCAACGACATCTATGACAGCTTCAATCTGATGGTCAAGGAGCTTGGCGCCACGGAGACGCTGCAAACCGACTTTATCTCCAACGTATCCCACGAATTCAAAACGCCCATCAACGCCATCGAGGGCTATGCTTCCCTTTTGCAGGATCACCAGCAGTCGCAGGCCGAGCAGGAGGTCTATATTGAAAAGATCCTGTTCAACACCCACCGTCTCTCCACGCTGACCGGCAATATCCTGCTGCTGTCCAAGATCAATAACCAGTCCATCCACCCGCAGCGCACGGTTTTCCGCCTTGACGAGCAGGTGCGGCAGGCCATCGTGGCACTGGAGCAGAAGTGGACGGAAAAGGAGATTGATTTCGATGTGGAGCTGGACAAGATCTTATACAGCGGCTATGAAAGTCTGCTGATCCATGTGTGGAGCAATCTCATCGACAACGCCATCAAGTTCGATCCCCAAGGCGGCATGATCGCACTGCGATTGCGGCAGGAGAATGGCTTTGCTGTGTTCACCATCGATGACAACGGCCCCGGCGTCGCACCGGAGGAGCAGGAGCGGGTCTTTCACAAATTCTACCAAAGTGACAGCTCCCGCGTCATGGACGGCAACGGTCTGGGCCTCCCGTTGGTCAAGAAGATCGTGGAGTTCAGCGGCGGCACGGTCACGCTGGAAAACCTTCCGGAAGCCGGATGCCGTTTTACGGTGCGGCTTCCCCTATAAGCAAAAAAATATCCCGGTCAGCAGGACCGGGATATTTTTTGCGCCGAAAGTTCAACAAAGCTTGATGTTGAATTGAGGTTTTGTTGCAGCTTCCCTTTTAAAATAGGGAAAAAGATGGAACACTGGATATGGTGGAAGGAGGATTGGATCATGAAATTTCTGCGCTGCGCCCTGTATCTGGCGGCCACCGGTATCGCCGCGTTTCTGCTGGGACGGCTGCTGCCCAAGCAATGGTTCCGCAGCGACGCCTTCCCCTACCGCTGCTTGCCCAAGGAGCAAAAGCTGTTCCGTGTCCTCCATGTAAAAGAATGGCAGAGCCGCGTACCGGACATGAGCCGTATTCTTCCGGGGCTGATGCCCGTGAAAAAGCTGACGGCGGACACCTTCCGCGACCTGCCCCGCATGATCCAGGAGACCTGCGTGGCGGAGTTCATTCACACGCTGCTGTCGGTGACGGGGCTTGCCTGCCTTGCCATCTGGCCCGGCGTAGGCGGCGCTGTTTTGACTGTCATATATATTCTGCTGGGCAATCTGCCCTTTATCATTATTCAACGTTATAACCGTCCGCGACTGGAAAGACTATTAGCTTTACAGCAACGAAAACAGGAAAGGAAGGACACCCATGCGCACGCTGATACTGAGCTGCAATACGGGCGAGGGGCATAACTCCTGCGCCAAGGCCATACAGGAAGCGTATCTGGCGCAGGGAGAAGAATGTGAGATCGTGGAGGCGCTGCAATTCATCTCCAAGCACGCCTCCCGCTTCATTGCCGACTGGCACTCCCGCATTTACCGTCACGCACCGAAGCTGTACGGCGCTGGCTACCGCAATGTGGAGAACCGCACCTCTCTGTTCCGGGAGGGCACCACCGTATACCGCTATCTCACTTCCGGCTCCGAGCGGCTGTACCGCTTCATCTGCGCCGGGGATTACGACGCTGTGATCTGCACCCACGTTTTCCCGACGCTGGCGGTGACGGCCATGTTGGAACGACACCCCATGCCGCTGCTTACCGGCTTTGTGGCCACCGATTATACATGCAGCCCCAGTGTGGAGGACTCCGCCCTGGACTACTATTTCATTCCGGACGAGACGCTGAAGGACGAGTTCGCCGCCTGCGGCGTCCCCCGCGAAAAGCTGGTGGCCAGCGGCCTGCCGGTCAGGCCGGAGTTTTATCGCACTACCGACAAAGCCGCCGCCAAGGCGGAACTGGGCATTCCCGCCGACCATCAACACATTCTGATGATGTGCGGCAGCATCGGCTGCGGCCCAATCCGGGAGCTGGTCGAAGAACTGGCTCTCCGCCTGACGCCGGAGCAGGAGCTGACGGTGGTCTGCGGCGCCAATGATGAGCTGTACAGTAAGCTGCAAAAGCACTTTGCCGGGAACCGGCAGGTCCATATCCACGGCATGGTACACAACGTGCCGCAGCTGATGCACAGCGCCGACGTATTCCTGACCAAGCCCGGCGGCCTGAGCACCACGGAAGCCGCCGCCTGCGGCCTGCCCATGGTGCTGATGGATACCGTGGCGGGCTGTGAGGGTCACAATCTGGACTTTTTCCTGCGGCAAGACGGCGCGGTCACCGCTAAGACGCCCAAACTGCTGGCGGATACCGCCATGGCGCTGCTGGCCGATTCGGAGCGTCTGGCGAAGATGTCTGCCGCCCTACGCAAATCGGAGGGCGAGACCCCTGCCCAACGGATCTTCCGCATCATGCATTGCCGGAAAGCGTCTCTTCCCCATGAAGAACGCTATGCCTGATAACCTCCCATATCCTCTTACCCCAACAAGGAAGAAACGCCTGTGCGATGCACAGGCGCTTCTTCCTTATCGTTCATGTTTTAATTGTTTTAATTGACGGGATTCAGCGCACCCACAACCACATAGCGGGCATTGTCGAACTCATAGGAACAGGTGGACAATGTGACCGTTTTACCGGTAGGCGTACCGATATTAGAGGTAAAGGTGGACTTTGCGGCCATGGCCTTCAGCTGATCCTGGGTCAGAGAGGTGGCGTACACCTCGTCATCATGCTCGCAAACAAAACCGGCATACAGATCCAGACGGTAATTCTGGCTGGGGGTATAGATGTAGATATAGGGATGGCTGCTGTAATAGCTCTTATCCTTATACTTGGTCAGGTCGGCAAACATCATGCCGGACTTCATGTTGTGTCCATAGATGATGGTGTTGTTGTCGGAGAAGCTGCCGCTGTTGACCTGCTCCACAAAGATACTGCCGTTGTTGTTGGTGTTGCCCTTGCTGTCATGGGTCAGGTAATAGTCGTTGCCCTTGCCGTACTGGATCGGGTTCTTCAGATTGGTATTGGCGCAATAGATATAACCCACCACATCGGGATAGTCGGCCACCATCTTGTCAAAGTTGACGGTAATGGTCTCATCGTCCGGCGTCTTTGTGGTCTTATCCTTATCGTTGTCCTTCTGGGTGTCGTCTGTGTTGTCATCTGCGGAAGTACCTGGCGTAATGTAAGTGTCCGAGATCTCCTGCTGCGCATTGGCGGCATCGGACTGCTGCTTGAAATAGCTGATGATCTTTACGGCGGAAAACACCAGCACGCCCAGCAGGACCAACAGGATCACATAGTACAGAGCGCGGCTCTGTTTTTTCTTTTTTCTGCGGCGGCCGCCGCTGGCGCGCTTGCCGCCCTCGGGATACTCGGGGTAATTATCGTGTGTCGTATTGTTCATTTAACAAGCCTCCTTGTCATCTTTGCTATTGTAGCAGATTATATCTGATTTTGCAAGCTATATTAGAAATTTCCCTTTACTTACTACGTCAAATGGGATAGAATAGCGTCAGGAAAACTTTGAAAAAGGAGTATCCATTTATGATCTATTTCAACAGTGATTATCTGGAGGGTGCTCACAGCGCCATTATGGAACGGCTGGCCGAAACCAATATGATGCAGACCATCGGCTACAGCGAGGACGAGATCTGCGCCGCGGCCCGCGAGAAGATCAAGGCCGCCTGCCACGCGCCTGATGCCGACGTCCACTTCCTGGTGGGCGGCACCCAGACCAACACCACTGTCATCGCTTCGATCCTGCGGCCCTGGCAGGGTGTGCTGTCCGCCGTCAGCGGCCACATCAACTGCCACGAGACCGGCGCTATCGAGTCCACCGGCCACAAGGTCATCACCCTGCCCACCGGCGACGGCAAGATCACCGCCCAGCAGATCGCTGACTATGTGGAGTGGCACAAGCACGATGAGTCCACCGAGCACATCGTCCAGCCCGGTATGGTGTATATCTCCCAGCCCACCGAGACCGGCATGCTGTACAGCAAGGCGGAGCTGACGGCCATTTACGATATCTGCCGCGCCTATGGGCTGCCCCTGTTTATCGACGGTGCCCGCCTGGGCTACGGTCTGGTGTGCGAGGCCAACGACGTGACTCTGCCGGAGCTGGCCCGCCTGTGCGATGTGTTCTACATCGGCGGCACCAAGGTGGGCGCCCTGTTCGGTGAGGCTGTGGTCATTATGAACCCGGCGCTGAAGAAGGATTTCCGCTTCATGATGAAGCAGCGGGGCGGCATGCTGGCCAAGGGCCGTCTGCTGGGCATCCAGTTCGACACCCTGTTCACCGACGATCTGTATTTCAAGATCGCCCGCAACGCCATTGATATGGCCTTCCAGATCCGGGACATGTTTGTTTCCAACGGCTATCCCCTGCTGTTCGACTCCCCCACCAATCAGCAGTACCCCATCATTCCCGATGACGAGTTGGCTATTCTGGGCAAGGAGTTCGGCTATGAGTACTGGACACGGGT
>CAVHKA010000062.1:0-10445 GCA_963636325.1 Agathobacter sp.
GTGGCATATTTTTAGTGTCGATCTCAGCGGCTATGCCGCTGTAGCATCCATCTTGTCTTTGAAGGTACCATCTTACGCCGTGCGGGCCGACAGAGTCGTCGGCCCCTACGGAATTCTACCGCACTTGTTTGGCGGACAACTCTGTCCGCCCCTATCGGCAATCCTGTGTTCATCGGCGGGCCGATGAGGGCATCGGCCCCTACGGACTCTTGCGATGGCGCGCCGTGGAACCGGCGGGGCACATGGGCCCCGCCCTACGGCCTTCTACCGATAGGCGTTTCGTAGGGGCGGGGTTCTACCCCGCCCGCCGTTCACCGAAAATACCATCGTAAGCCGTGCGGGCCGTCGAGGACGCCGGCCCCTACGCACTGCCTACCGACAGTAATTCCGTAGGGGCGGACGACTCTGTCTGCCCCTATCGGCAATCCTGTGTCCATCGGCGGGCCGACAGAGTCGTCGGCCCCTACGAAGTTCTTCCGAAGTCCTCTGTTTTACGCCAGCTTGTCGGGATATACGCCCTCGTCGTGGAGCTTCTGCAAAGCCGCCGCCACACGGGGACGATCCTCGTGATAGGTCATGCCGAACCACTGGTCGGCGGAATGGAGCACGGAGACCGTCAGCTTTCCCTTGTCCATCAGGTCGCCCACCATGGCGGGCAGCAGGCACTCAGCCTTGACGTCATTCCCCACCCGGCGGAGGAAATCGTGGAAATACCGCTCCATGTCCTCATAAATGGCAGGGGAAAAGCCCCAGAAGTTCATGGATACCACACTGTCGCCGTCCAAGTCCCGGCGGACGCCGTCGGCCATGTCGGCAATACTGCCGTCGGGGAACTGCTGGATCTTCATGGTCTCGCGGATATCGGTCAGGCAGCCGTCCGCCGTGTGGCATACGCCTCGGGTGACGGTGCCGTATTTGCTGACGGTGTTTTTCAGAAGATAGCCCACCATGACGGCCTTGCCCCGCTCCGGCAGGGTCCGGAGCGCCTCATACATGGTGCGGTAGGCGTCCACGCCGTAATAGTCGTCGGCGTTGATGACGCAGAAGGGCTCGTGGACATAGGGTCGGGTACACAGCACCGCATGGGCCGTGCCGAAGGGCTTGGTGCGGCCCTCGGGGATATGATAGAAGTCCGGCACGGAGTCGAAGGTCTGCTCGGCATAGCAGAACTCCACCTTGCGGCCGTCCGGAGTGCGCAGCGTCTCCAGCGCGTCGCCCGCCAGACGGTGGATCAGCTCCCGGATCTCCGGCTTGATCACGAACACCACCTTATCGAAACCGGCCCGAACCGCGTCGTAGATGCCGTAGTTCATCAAGATTTCGCCGTGGGGGCCGACGCCGTCCACCTGCTTGTTGCCGCCGTAACGGGAGCCCATGCCGGCCGCCATGACCACCAGTGTTGCATGCTGCATGTTTTAATTCCTCCTTGCGGAAATTGTTCCAATGCCATGATACCACGTTTCCCCGGAAAGGGCAACCGCCTTTCTCAGGAGAAAATTTTGCGGAAAAATGTATTTTTCTCTGGATTTTCCCTCTCCCCTCCCCTATAATAGATATGTTGCGAAAAAATATCTCAGGAGGCGTTTCCCATGGAAAAGTCAAAGTTGATGGGCCATATCTTCGCCATCATCACCATATTGGTCTGGGGCAGCTGCTTTGTGCTGACCAAGAATCTGCTGGTGTACTTCACACCCATCCAGATCATCCCCCTGCGGATGGGCCTGGCGTATATCACGCTGTGGCTCCTGCGGCCCAGAACCATGAAGCTGCCCTGGAAGGATGAGCTGATGTTCATTCTCATCGGCATCACCGGCGGAAGCTTCTACTTCTATCTGCAAAATACGGCGCTGGATCACACCTACGCCGCCAACGTCAGTATTCTGGTGGCCATGAGCCCCATTCTGACGGTGCTGCTGGCGCAGCTGTTCAGCCGCGGCAATGAGCGGCTGGGCAAGTATGTATACATCGGCGCGGTCATCGCCATCGCCGGTGTGGTGCTGGTGGTGCTGAACGGCCAGATGTCCTTCCACCTGAGCCCTGTGGGCGATCTGCTGGCGCTGGCGGCAGCACTGATGTGGGCCATCTATTCTATCCTTATTAAAAAGTACACCGAACAGTACGACAACTTCATCGTCACCCGCCGGGTTTTCCTGTGGGCGTTCCTGACCGCCGTGCCGCTGATGCTGCTGACCGACGGCATGCCGGTGCTGACACCGCTGTTCACCGATGTAAAGGTGCTGATCAGCTGGTTGTTCCTGGGCGTGATGGGCAACGCGGTGTGCTTCGCCATCTGGAACATCGCCTTCAAGGCGCTGGGCGTGGTGGTCACCAACAACTACCTGTACGCCTCCCCCTTTGTGACGGTGTTCGTGGGCTGGCTGCTGCTGGATGAGCCTATCTCCGTCATGAGCATCATCGGCGCGGTACTGATCACCGTAGGCGTCATCTTTGCCTACAAGGAGGACAAGCCGAAGGCGGAGTAAGGGGGCAACAGACGGTTGCTTGTCAGATCCCGCCGGATGTGGTAAGCTGATTCCACAAGGAGGCGGTCAAATGGAGACGAAAGAGATCATTCAGGCGCTGCGGACGAAGCAGGGCCTGTCCCAGAACGAGCTGGCGGAGCGGGTGCATGTGACCCGTCAGGCGGTGTCCCGCTGGGAAAACGGCGAGACCATGCCCAATGTGGAGACGCTGAAGCTGCTGTCGAAGGTGCTGGACGCGTCCATCAATACGCTGCTGGGCTCGCCCCGGACGCTGGTGTGCCAGTGCTGCGGGATGCCGCTGGAGGATGGCACTACCAGCCGCGAGACGGACGGCGCGTTCAACGAGGATTACTGCAAGTGGTGCTATGCCGACGGGCGGTTTGCCTATGCCGACAAGGCGTCGCTGCTGGACTTTCTGGTGGCCCATATGCCAAACCCGGAGAGTGCGGCGGAGGATGTCCGCCGTGCGCAGTTCGACGGCTATCTGTCCACGCTGAAGCATTGGAAATAGAAAACACCCGTATGACCACGGTCATACGGGTGTTTTTTTACAGCTTGATATCGCAGGACATGCTCATGACGGCGCTGCCGCCGATGCGGATGTTCACCGCGCCGCCCTCGTCATAAAGACGGCTGCGGATCACGGAGGGCCGGTGCATATGCTCGCCCTGCAGGAAGGTGTTCTCCGCCAGCGGGCGCACCATGCCGTGGAGGTACAGGTAATAGGTCAGGGCACCGTTGCTGGTGCCGGTGGCGCACTCCTCCGGGATGTCGTACAGGGGCGCGTAGTTGCTGCAATACGCGGTGCGGGCGTCGCCGCCGGGGCAGAACATGTGGACGCCGGTAACGTCATAGCGGCGGGACAGCTCCGTGACCGCCGCCTCGTTCTGCACCGCACGCATCAGGGTATCGTGGTTCCGGACGGGCATCATGATATCCGCAAGGCCGGTGGAAACGATCCACGGCTCCAGGCCCTCCGGGCGGTCGTCCGCCGTCAGGCCGTAGGCGGCGTACAGTTCGGGCCATTCCGCTGCCGTCAGCTTCCGGAGCAGCCGCGGCGGGGCCATGTCCATCCACACTGTGCCGCCGGAGACCTCGATATTCAGGTCGGCCGCCCTGGTGTGGGCGATATGGCTGCCGTCGCCGATCAGGCCCTCCTGCCGCAGCAGGGCGAAGGAGGCCACGGTGGCGTGGCCGCACAGGTCCACCTCTCCGGCGGGGGTAAAGTACCGCAGCGTCACGCTGCCGTCGCCGTTGACGGTGACAAAAGCGGTCTCGGAATGCTTGAACTCCGCGGCGATCTGCTGCATGACCGCATCGTCCAGCGGATGGTCCGGCAGGGCCACGCCCGCCTGATTTCCGCCGAACACGCGGTCGGCAAAGGCATCCATCACATAGGCTCTCATGGGGCAAGCGCCTCCTTAAAAGGTGTATTTTTTCTTGTATTCGTCGTAGTACCGGGCGAAGGAGGCGTCCTTCATGGCCTTGACGCTGTTAAGATACTCGTGAGTGTCGAAGCTGTCGCTCTCCACCTCGATGACGGCCACGGCGATGTTGGAGCAGTGGTCGGCCACGCGCTCGTAGTTGGTCAGCAGGTCATTGAATACGAAGCCCTGATTCAGGGTGCAGACGCCCTGCTGCAAGCGGTCCACATGGTGGGACTTCATCTCGTCGCACAATCCGTCGATGATCTCCTCCAACGGCTCCACACGGGCGGCCAATTGCAGGTTCCCGCCGGTGAAGGCCTCGATGGAGATGCCCAGGATCTCGGTGACCGCGCCCTCCAGCACTTCCAGCTCGTGGAGAGCTTCGTCAGAGAATTCGATCTTCTTTTCGTCGATCTCCTGGCAGACGTCGGCCACGTTGCAGGCGTGGTCTGAGATACGCTCGAAATCGGAGATGGTGTGGAGGTACTTGGCCACCTCCTCCGTCTGGGCCGGGGACAGGGAGCGGGCCGTCAGCTTCATGAGATAGGTGCCCAGCTTGTCCTCATAGCGATCGATCAGCTGCTCGGACTCGTCCACCATTTCATAGCCCCGGTTGCTGTATTCGCCACGCAGGGCCATGGCACGCAGCAGGTTGTCCCGCGCCTTTTCCGCCATGGAATCCGTCACCAGACGGCTTTGCTCGATGGCCAGTGCCGGGTGCTGGAGGAAGCGCTCCTCCAGACGGTCCATGTCATGCTGGGACAGCAGCTCGCCGCCCTTGTCGGGGATCAGCCAGACCACCAGCTTTTCCATCAGGGGGATGGCGGGGGTCAGCACCGCCACGGTGGCCAGACGGAACAAGGTGTTCATCAGCGCCACGGTAACGGTGGTCATGACGACAGACAGGAAGGTAAAATGGAAGATGGCGTTGGCGGCGTAGAACAGCGTCGCCCAGATGACCACGCCCAGCACGTCGATGAGCAGGTACACGAAGGCGGTGCGCTTGCCGCTGATGTTGGCGCCCAGGGCCGACAGCAGCACAGGCACCGCCGCGCCGATGGCAATGCCCATGGTGATGGGCAGGGCGATCTCGAAAGTGATGGCGCCGGTGCCGGCCAGCACCTGCAGGATACCCACGGCAGCACTGGCGCTTTGCAGGATGCTGGTAAAGGCAAGGCCCACCAGAATACCCAGCAGCGGATTGGAGAACTTGGTAAGAATCTGGATAAACGCCTCGCTCTCCTTCAATGGCGCCACCGCGCCGGACATGGCGGTCATACCGTACATCAGCACGGCGAAGCCCAGCAGGATGTTGCCCAGATGCTTGCGGTTGGGCTTACCCTTCACCATCCGCAGCAGGATACCCACAATGGCGAACAGCCCCGTCAGCGTGGCGGTGGACAGCAGTTCCACCCATCCGCTGCCGCCGGAGAGACTGTTCAGGCACAGAATCCAGCCGGTGACGCTGGTGCCCAAAATCGCGCCCATAATGACGCCGATGGCCTGCCGCACCTTCATCATGCCGGAGTTGACGAAGCCCACCACCATCACGGAGGTGGCGGAGGAGGACTGGATCACGGCGGTGACGCCGGTGCCCAGCAGCACACCCTTCAGCGGCGTACCGGACAGCTTATAGAGCACCAGCTCCAGCTTGCTGCCGGCCACCTTTTTCAGATTGTCGCCCATGACGGCCATGCCGTATAAAAACAGCGCGATGCCGCCCAGCAGCGATATGACGTCCGCAATTCCCATTCCTTAACTCCTTAATATGATGTATATTTTCTTCCCAGTAAGCAAAACCAGTATACACAAAGAGCGGCAATTTGACAAGCTTTGTTATTTTTTCAACACACATTTTTCCGTGGAGACTTCCGCCGCATTACCGGTATTTCGTCTTGACGAAACTTATATTTGACATATTTGTTTTATTTCGTTAGAATAGAAAAAATATCCCTTTTCAAGAAAAGGGCGGAAAGTGAGGAGTACTATCTAAAATGCTCAATGAGCGCAGTCTTTTATCGCAGTTCCTACATTTCGTAGCCGCCACGGTGGCGTCGCTGATGGTGTTCAGCCTCTACTCCATTGTGGACGGTCTGATGGTGGCCAAGGGTGTGGGAGAATACGCCATGGCGGCGGTGAATCTGGCGGTGCCGTTCACCAATGTGTTGTTCTCTGTCGGTGTGATCTTCGCCGTGGGCACCAGCACCATTATCGCCATCTATCTGGGACAGGGACAAGGGGAAAAGGCCAACAGTCTGTTCTCACAGAATATAGTGCTGCTGACATGCATCGGCGTGACCATCACGGTGCTGGTGTTCGTATTCCTGGAGCCCTTTGCCGTGCTGCTGGGCGCCAAGGGCGTGACCTATCAGTATACCATTGACTATCTCAGAGGTCTGGCCCCCTTCGCGGTGTGCTTCATCGTGTCCTACAACATGGAGGTGCTCATCAAGACCGACGGGTATCCCCGCATCGCCATCCTGACGGTGATCGCCGGATGCCTGACCAACTGCGTGCTGGACTATGTGGCCATTTTTCTTCTGGACTGGGGCGTTTGGGGCGCGGCGTTCGCCACGGGCCTTTCCCAGTTGCTGACCTGCGTGATCTATCTGCGCCACTTCCTGCGGGGACACAACACCTTCCATTTTGTGAAGTTCAAAATGGATTGGCATATTTACAAGCGGCTGCTGCCCATCGGCGTGGCCGACGGCGTGACGGAGCTGTGCAACGGCGTGATGATCTTCCTGTTCAACCGCATTATCCTGCGGTGTCTGGGAGATGACGGTCTGGTGTGCTACACTATTATCGCCTATGTGAATACCCTCATTATCAATACCATGCTGGGTATCTCCCAGGGCAGTCAGCCGCTGGTGAGCTATCACTACGGCAAGGAGGACGCGCCGGGCTATCGCAAGCTGCTGCGGTACGGCTTTACGGCGGTGGGGATCATGACGGCGGTCATCTGCGCCGGTGTGATGGTGTTCGCGCCCCAGATCGCCGGTATTTTCCTGGGAAACGAAAACCCCGGACTGGTGGCGGACGCCGCCGGGGCGCTGCGGCGGTACGGCCTGTGCTATCTGCTGCTGGGCAGCAACGTCCTGATGGGCGGCTTCCTGACGGCGGCGGAGCGTCCCGCCGGCGCCATCTGCATCTCCGTGGGCCGTGGGCTGGTGTTTCAGGCCGCGGCACTGGCGGTGCTGGCCTTCACCGTGGGCGGCAATGCCATCTGGTACGCGCCGGTGATCTCCGAGACCGTGTGCGCCGTGATGGCGGTGTGGTTTTTGAGACGGTTTTTGAAGCAAAGTTGACCTTTGCCTGTCATTCCGAGGGAGCGAAGCGACCGTGGGAATCCGTTTTCCGATACAGGGGAACGGATTGCCGCGTCGGGCTTACGCCCTCCTCGCAATGACAGGCTTTTTGTTCCTTTATGCAATATCACCAACGAATGACAGCCAAAAGCCGTCATTATTCCGATCGCTTCTCTTGTGTCGAAACCATACAAAAACAGTAGGTGAAGTCTGTCGGATTTTCTTACAAATGGCCGGAATGCAAAAAAGGGGGTTGACAAATGGCACCGAAAGCGTTACCATGCCACCATCCAAGGCGGACACGCCATTGAGAACCGAGGAAAGGAGAAAATCAGTGATGAAGAAGCTGAGCGCCGTGATGATGATGTCTATGGAGATGTGCATGCGCAGCATGTGCATGTTTCGTCGCGCTCAATTTGGTCAACTGATTTTCCCTGACGGTAAGGCGTCCTGCTGAAACAGGATGAATAACAGTCATGAACGGTGGAAGGTCGATTGACCTTCCACCGTTTTTATTTTGCAGCGGCACGCAACGAGGTAAGTACGGTTTTGCCGGAGCGGAAATGCGCCCATACTTCCTCAAAGCCCTTGCCAAGACACAAAGTATTGCCTGCGGACTTTTCGTTGTCTGGACGCATTTCCGCTCCGGTAAAACTGCTGCGCATCCGGCCCCGCCGGCGAGGCCGGACGCACTTCCCCCATTGTGTACCGCCGCTTATAGCCCCTGATCGCCAATCATTCAATACATTTTAGAAGGAGACAAACATCATGAAAAAGCACAATTACTTCGTGAAGCTGGCCGCGCTGGCACTGGCGCTGGTCCTGACCCTGAGCCTGACCGCCTGCGGCGGCAACAGCAGCACCACTGACGGCGACGACGCCCAGCCCGTCATCAAGATCGCCGTTCCCAACGACACCACCAACGAGGCCCGCGCCCTGCTGCTGCTGCAGGAGAACGGCATCATCAAGCTGGCTGACGGCGCAGGCATCACCGCCACCAAGAACGACATCGTGGAGAATCTGTACAACGTTGAGATCGTCGAGGCCGAGGCCGCTCAGCTGCCCAACCAGCTGCAGGATGTGGACTACGCCGTCATCAACAGCAACTACGCCATCAACGCCGGTCTGAATCCCGTCAGCGATTCCCTGCTGATCGAGGGCAGCGCCTCCGCTTACGCCAACATCCTGACCGTGAAGGAAGGCAACGAGAACACCCCCAAGACCCTGGCCCTGAAGGCTGCTCTGGAAAGCCAGCAGGTTGTTGATTTCATCAACGAGAAGTATAACGGCTCCGTGGTCTCCGTGGTGGAGAACCCCACCGACGGCTATGACGCTTCTGTGGATTATGACGCCCTGAAGGGCGAGACCATCACCGTCGCCGCCTCTCCCACGCCCCACGCCGAGATCCTGGAGGTCGCCAAGACCATCCTGGCCGACAAGGGCATCACCCTGGACATCCAGGTCTACAATGACTACGTTGTACCCAACACCGTGGTGGACGACGGCACCGTGGACGCCAACTACTTCCAGCACCTGCCCTATCTGGAGGACTTCAATGCCCAGAACGGCACTCACATCGTCTCTGTTTCCGCCATCCACGTGGAGCCCATGGGCCTGTACGGCGGCAAGCAGACCACTCTGGACGCTGTGACCAGCAAGTAAGGAAGAAGGAGGGAGACGTCCATGATCGAACTGAAACACGTCAGCAAGACGTTTGATTCCGGCACCGCCGGAGGGGTAGACGCGCTCAAGGACGTCTCCCTTACCATTGAGGACGGGGACATCTACGGTATCATCGGCATGTCCGGCGCCGGCAAGAGCACGCTGGTGCGGTGCATCAATCTGCTGGAGCGTCCCACCAGCGGCGAGATCGTGGTGAACGGCCAGCGGCTGGACACCATGACCCCCGTCCAGCTGCGTGAGGCACGCCGGGGCATCACCATGATCTTCCAGCACTTCAACCTGCTGATGCAGCGGACGTGCCTGAAGAACGTATGCTTCCCCATGGAGCTGGTGGGCGTGAAGAAGGCCGAGGCCGAGAAGCGCGCCCATGAGCTGCTGGAGCTGGTGGGTCTGCCTGACAAGGCCAACGCCTACCCCGCCCAGCTGTCCGGCGGCCAGCAGCAGCGTGTGGCCATTGCCCGCGCGCTGGCCACCGATCCCAAGGTGCTGCTGTGCGACGAGGCCACCAGCGCCCTGGATCCCAACACCACCCGGCAGATCCTGGAGCTGATCCGGGACATCAACAAGAAGCTGGGCATCACCGTGGTAGTCATCACCCACCAGATGAGCGTGGTGAAGGAAATTTGCAGCCATGTGGCCATTCTGGACGGCGGCGTGGTGGCGGAATCCGGCCTGGTGGGCACGGTGTTCGCCGCGCCCAAGTCCGCCGCGGGACGCCGCCTGGTGTTCCCCGGCGGCGCCGACGCCCAGGTATACGATCCCGCCGGTGAGCGGCTGGTACGGCTGGTGTTCAAGGACAGCAAGACCACCAGCATCCCCATGGTGGCGCGGCTGGCGGCGGAGGAGAACATCTTCTGCAACGTCATTTCCGCCAGCACCCAGAGCCTCTCCGAAGAGGTCTACGGCAGCATGATGCTGGGCATCCCCAGCGCCCACTTTGACCGGGCTGTTGCTTTTATCAAAACCATCGCCAACGTACAGGTAGAGGAGGTCGATCACGATGTACAGTAATCTGTTCAGCGCCCAGTCCGTACAGGATCTGATGACGGTGCTGCCCTCCCTGCCCTTCGCCATCTGGGAGACCTTCTACATGACGGTGCTCAGCACGGCGCTGTCGCTGGTGATCGGTCTGCCCCTGGGCGTACTGCTGGTGGTGGGCGAAAAGGGCGGCGTGCTGCCCCTCCCCCGCTGGCTGATGCAGGTGCTGAATGTGATCATCAACCTGCTGCGCTCCGTGCCGTTCCTGATCCTGATGATCATGGTGTTCCCCCTGTCCCGCCTGCTGATCGGCACCTCCATCGGTACCACGGCCACCATCGTACCGCTGGTGGCGGCGGCCTTCCCCTTCGTGGCCCGGCTGGTGGAGACCAGCCTCCGCGAGGTGGACGGCAACATCATCGAGGCCGCCCAGAGCATGGGCGCAACCCCCATGCAGATCATCTGCAAGGTGATGATCCCGGAGAGCGTCCCCTCCCTTATCCAGAATGTGACCATCGCGCTGACCACCATTCTGGGCTACTCCGCCATGAGCGGCATCATCGGCG
>CAVHKA010000063.1:0-10364 GCA_963636325.1 Agathobacter sp.
GCATTTAAGCCGCCGAAAGTTTGACCGCTGCCACTCGTTCGCCGTACTTCATCTGCCGCTGGCAGCGCACGGCTCTCTCCCCCCTTGCAACAAGGGGAGCCTTGTCCGAACCATCCCTAAAACAAACAAGCCAGGCGGGGTACGCATTGCGTACCCCGCCTGGTATCTTATACAGAAGAAGCGGGAGAGAAGATTACTTCTTCAGGTACTCCAGCGCGATGCGGCTCATGGCCGATACGCCGGAGATCATGACCCTTTCGTCAAAGACGATCTTGCCGTTGTGCAGCGACACCTGATTCTCGCCGTGGCCCGCGTCGATCATCATGAAAGCGCAGGGCGTGCCGGTCAGCTTGCCGAAGAAGCTGAAATCCTCGCTGCCGGAGAAGGGCTGGGTGATATGCCGCACGGCGCTCTCGCCCAGTTCGGCAGTGGCGGAGGACTCCACCAGATCGATCAGGGCGCTGTCGTTGTAGGTGGCGGCGTAGCCCTCCTCAAGCTGCACCTCGATGTCGCAGGCGAAGGCGATGCCGATGCCCTTGCAGATGCGGTTGACCTCTTGGATGGCGGTCTCCCGCACCTCGTCACCGAAGGTGCGCAGCACGGCCACCATCTTGGCCTCGCCCGCGGTGATGTTCACCGCGTCGCCGCCGGACATGGTGCCCACCGTCAGCACGGCGGTGGCCAGCGGGTCGGTGCGGCGGGAGACCACCGTCTGCAATACGGTGATCAGATACCCGGCGCAGGCGATGGCGTCGTGGGCGGTGTGGGGCGCGGAGCCGTGGCCGCTCTTGCCGTGAACGGTGATGTGGAACAGATCCACCGCGCTGGTGAAGTAGCCCTTGTACAGGTTCAGCGTGCCCACCGTGTCGTTTTCCGAGGGGCAGACGTGCTGCCCGAAGATGGCGTCCACATGGGGATTCTCCATGACGCCAGCCGCCACCAGCTTCCGTGCGCCGCCGGGCATGGTGTCCTCGCTGGGCTCAAAGATGAACTTCACCGTACCGGCGAAGGAATCCCGCAGGTGGCACAGGGTCTTGGCAAGACCCAGCAGCATGGTGGTGTGCAGGTCGTGGCCGCAGGCGTGCATCACGCCCTCGTTCTGGCTGGAGAAGGGCAGACCCGTCTCCTCGTGTACCGGCAGGGCGTCGATATCCGCCCGGAAGGCCACGCACTTGCCGGGGCCCTTGCCGCCGTGGAGCAGACCCACCACGGCGGTGGGCAGGGGCTGCTGGATCTCGTCCATGCCCATCTTCTCCAGTTCCCGCCGGATGAGGGCGCTGGTGCGCACCTCCTGCATCCCCAGCTCCGGGTGGGCGTGGATGTCCCGTCGGATGGCGGTCAGCTCCTCAAAAATACTGTCAACAAACGTCTTGATCTCGGACATTTTCACTACCTCACTTCTGGAAATCCGCTTATCTTACAGCCAGCCGCTCATCACGCCGGCCACCAGCACGGAGGTGATGGACACGGTGACCATACCGGCCACCAGCATCTTGGGCATGATCTGGGCGTTGATGGCGGCCTTCTCCTCGGCCGTGGTGCCGGTGGACTCGGAGACCTCGTTGGAGATGATGACGGTGCCGGGGAAGCCGAACAGGCAGGAGCTGCCGATGGCCATGGACATCTGCCAGCTGTAACCGAAGATCTTGCCCACCAGGATGGATACCACGGAGAATGCGACGGTACCGATGACCACGCATACCAGCAGGGGGACCACCATGCTGCCCACCATCTCGGGGGTGGCGGAGGCCAGGTTGGTGAAGATGGACAGGGTGATGATGGGCATCACGATACCGGTGGCGTGGGCCTTGCCCAGGGCGTCCTCATCCAGGAAGCCCAGCTCCTTGCACAGCACGCCGAAGATCAGGCACCATACCAGCTTGTTGACGGCGTCGTGGAACAGGCTGGATACCCACACGGACAGCAGGGCCACCAGAATGACCTTGGCGATGATGGCGTTGGGGGTGTTGTACTTGTCAGGCAGGGCGGGGATCAGCTTCTTGCGGCCCGCGGCGGCAGCCTGCGCGGCTCCGGCGGAGACGTCCACCTTCAGCTCACCGGCGTCAAGCTGCGCCTTGATGCGCTTGGCCTCGCTCTTGAGGCACAGGGAGGCCACGGGGTAGCCCACGAAGCCCTGGGCGCACATGACCAGCGTGGCGAACACCGCCAGGTCGGGGAGGTTTGCCTTGTTGGCCATATCCTGCATGGTCAGCGTGGCCACCACGCCGCCGGACAGGATGGGCGCGCCCACCAGGGCGAAGCCGCGGTCAATGATCAGCTGGCCCAGGAAGAACACGGCGGCGGAGATGGCGATGCACGCCACCGCCGCGATGATAACGGTGCGCCACTGGGCGCCGAAATCACGCAGCTTGATGGTGGTGCCCAGATGCACCAGCAGCATGGTCACCAGCAGCCCGGCCATGCTCAGCAGCGTGGAATCCGCGAACATGGTGGTGGGGAAAATGCCGGCCCAGAAGCCTGCCAGAAAGACAACGGAGGCCACCAGCAGCATGGAAACAATGGCTTTGGTTTTGGCGGAGATCATGTCTCCGACGGCGAACACCACGAAGATGATCGCAGCAGCAAGGATCGCGTTCATAATTTTCTCCTTCTCAAAAATGTGCAAAGTGTGGATGGGACAAAATGAAAAGCGGCTCCGTCCGAAAGACGAAGCCGCTTGACGCCACTGGTAAAAAATGGGTCTTACGCTTATGTCATTTCAGCCGGTTTACGGTATCGGGAGCAAAAATAGGCATACCAATAGAAGCCCGCAAAATAGCGAGCCATCCAGGCAAAATAGGAGACCGTATTCAGGCTGCGGGTCTTAGCGGTGCTGTGCATCATCTGACGTGCCATGGCGGTCTCCTTTCTGCCGGTTCGCTCCGGCTGTTTGTTTTTGTTGGCACTGATTTTAGAACTTCAAACCGCGAAAGTCAACAGCCAAATTATGGATATTTCGCCCAATAAGACCGATGAACTTTGTAGGATTTTCACGAAAATAAGTGATTTCTTTACGCTGTTCTCACAATTTGCTAATATATGGTATCGCAAAATTTTCTGGAAGTAACTGGAAGTGTGCTGCAAAAGAGATTTACAAACTCCGCTGTTTCTGCTACCATAGTGCCACAATCAAAATGAGGAGGGCATCCCCCATGAAAGACCTGCAAAAGAAGCTGCGTGTGGCGCTGGTACAGGCCACCCCGGTGATGTTCAACAAGGACGCCACCATCGACAAGGTGTGCGCCCAGATCCGCGAGGCGGGAGCAAACGGCGCGGAGCTGATCGTGTTTCCCGAATCCCTGATCCCCTGCTATCCTTACGGTCTGACCTACGGCTTCACCGTGGGCAGCCGCACCGAGGAGTGCCGGGATGACTGGAAAATATACTATGACAACGCCGTCCTCTGCCCCAGCGAGGATACCGACCGCATCGGCGCGGTGGCCAAGGAGGCGGGGGCCTACGTTTCCATCGGCTATACGGAGCGGGGCCGGAATAACGGTACGCTGTACTGCTCCAATATGATTTTCGGGCCGGGCGGCAAGCTGCTGTGCAACCACCGGAAGCTGAAGCCCACCGGCGCGGAGCGCATTATCTGGGGCGACGCCGACAGGGACTACTTCCCCACGGTGGACTCCCCCTGGGGCACCATGGGCGCGCTGATCTGCTGGGAGAACTATATGCCCCTGGCCCGCGTGGCCCTGTACCAGAAGGGCGTCAGCCTGTATCTCTGCCCCAACACCAACAATAACCCCGAATGGCACGACACCATCAAGCACATCGCCATCGAGGGCAAGTGCTTCGTGTTCCATGTGAACCAGTACTTCACCAAGAACATGTATCCCGCCGGTTACCACGGCCCTGCCGCCGACGAGATCGCCCGCCTGCCCAAGGCGCCCTGCAACGGCGGCAGCGCCATCATCGACCCCTACGGCCACTATGTGACCGAGCCGGTGTGGGACTGTGAGACCATCATCTACGCCGACATCGACCCGGATCAGGCCGCCCGCGCCCGCATGGAGTTCGACCCCTGCGGCCACTATTCCCGTCCCGATGTGACGGAGCTGATCATTCACGAGAAATAATATCCCGTAGGGGCCGGCGACTCTGCCGGCCCGCTTCGGAAGAGAGTAAGAGGATACGACCATGGATCTGCGCGAGATCACGGATTTTAATGCCCCGGAGCTGGACGTCTACGCCCGCCTGACGGAGAATCAGCTGGTGAACCGGGCCGACCCGGCCAACGCCCTGTTCATCGCGGAAAGCCCGCTGGTGATCGGCCGTGCGCTGGACGCGGGCTGCGTGCCGGTGTCCTTCCTGATGGAGCGCAAGCATGTGGAGGGCAAGGCGTCGGAGCTGCTGGCGCGGTGCCCGGCGGATATTCCGGTGTACGCCGCGCCGCTGGAGGTGCTGGAGCAGTTGACGGGCTTTAAGCTGACCCGCGGCATGCTGTGCGCCATGCGCCGCCCGCAGCTGCCCACGGTGGAGCAGGTCTGCGCCGGAGCCCGCCGCGTGGCGGTGCTGGAAAACGTCATGAACCCCACCAACATCGGGGCCATCTTCCGCAGCGCCGCCGCCCTGAACATGGACGCCGTACTGCTGAGCAGTCAGGGCAGCGATCCTCTGTACCGCCGCGCCGTCCGGGTCAGCATGGGGACGGTGTTCCAGATCCCGTGGACGTATTTCCCAGAGGAGGCGGCGTGGCCGGAGGGCGGCATGCGGCTGCTGGGGCAACTGGGCTTCAAGACCGCTGCCATGGCGTTGCGGGACGATTCCCTGTCCATCGACGATCCCCGCCTGCTCTCGCAGGAGAAGCTGGCCGTGGTGCTGGGGACGGAGGGTGACGGCCTTGCCGCCGAAACCATCGCCCGCTGCGACTATACGGTGCGCATCCCTATGGCCCACGGAGTGGATAGCCTGAACGTGGCCGCCGCCAGCGCCGTGGCCTTCTACCAGCTGGGCAAGCGGTAAAGAGTATAAAAAATGACCGTCCGCAAGGACGGTCATTTTTTGCGGTTATTCTTGGCGATGCGCCGTACCAAAGCCTCCCCTTGCACAAGGGGGCCTTTGGCACCTTGCTTCGTTACAGCGTGCCGGTGATGACCAGATTGGAAACGCCGGGGTCCACCGTGTAGATGCCGGTGGCGGTATCCTGCGTATAGGTGGCGGCAGGCACCGTCAGCGCGCCCGTCACCGTGGCGAAAGCGCCGGTGGCCGCGTCGTAGGTGTAGTGGACGCCCTCCGTCCACACCGTGCCGTTGAAGCTGACCGACAGATCCTTGAGGATGGGATCGAAGGTGTCGGTGATCACCAGCTCGTCGGACGCGTCGGCGGCGGTGTTGCCCCGGTTCTGCAGCGTCAGCGTGTAGGTCAGGGTGCCGTTCTCGGCGATGGTGGAGGGGCAGATGCTCTTGCTGATGGACAGCTGCGGCGCGGTGGAGGCGTTGATGGTCTCCGTGGCGGTGACCGCCGCGGCCAGTCCGCCGCCGGTGACAGAGACGGTGTTGACGATGCTGTCCTCCACGCCCAGCGGCGCGAACTCGTTGACGGTGGCGGAATAGACCAGCATGGCGCTGCCGCCGGCTGGCACCGACAGGCCCGTCACCGTCAGGGGCGCGGTGTCGGCAATGGCCGGGGTGGCCTGCAGGATGCCGTTGACGTAGTACAGCAGCGACCCCGTCACATACGTCAGGGGATACAGCGTGCCGTTGTTGAAGGCATAGCTGCCCAGCGTGTCGGTGATGGTCAGACCGGTGAAGGCGGCCGCGCCGGAGTTCACCAGCGAGATGGCGTAGGTCTTGGTGCTGCCGGGGGTATAGGTGGTGTCGGCCGCCGTCTTGGTAACGGTCAGCACCTCCACCAGCTCGCCTACCGCGATGTTGGAGAGGGTGGTGATGCCGTTATAGGACAGTGCCGCCTGGTTGGTAATGGTTGCCATGGCAAACCTCCTGAGAAGAGCAGATTACGCGGCGGCGACGGAAAACAGTACACCGCCCGCGTTCCATTCTATGTGGCAACCGCAGGCGGTGTGTTTGACTGATATGAAAGCCTCGCAGAGTTCGCGGCTCAGACGCCGCGAAAAAATCAAATCATTTTTCTGACGACATGCGCGTCAGAAAAATTCTTCTCGGCCGCCAGTGTGTCCGAAGGACGCGCGCAGCGGACGCAATCCCTTTTGGCAATGAAATCGTCAGATTTCATGCCAGTTATTTTACTGCTTCCTTGCCGTCAAATACTCGTCCCCCGGACGCCAGTAGGGGCATTGGCTGCTCTGGTTGGAGAGAAACCGCACCATCTCGTCCTCATCCAGATCCATCTCGCAGATATAGTCGTCATAGTCCTCGTCGTAGCTGTAGAATACGCAGCTCTCGCACTTATCCACATGGGCCGCCCCCTTTCCTTCCGCCATTATACGGCGGGTGCGGGGACACGTCAAGTCAGAACAGGAACTCCTCCAGCAGGGCGGGCCGCATGATGGACACCTCGTAGGCGGTGCGCTCGGTGGAGACGCCGTTCTCCACCTTGGTGTATGTACGGCTCTGTACCCGGCCTTCGACGGTCAGACGGTCGCCGGTGGTCATGGCCGCTACCTGCTGGGCCACCGCGCCCCATGCGATGCAGGGCAGATAGTCCGCCCGGCCATAGCGGCGGTTCACCGCCAGAATGATGTCGCTGATCTCCCGGCCCAGGGGCGTCCGCCGCAGCACCGGCGGCTTGCACAGCACGCCCGACAGCTGGATCACGTTCAGGGGCGTTTCGCCGCCCTTTTCCAGCACATGGGCGAACACGGAGATCACCAGGCGGCTGCCCTGGCCGCTTTTGTTGTTGAAGGAGCGCAGCTGGCCCCGCACCGTCACCGTGTCGCCCTCCCGGAGCGGCACGGCCTCCAGCTGCGGCGCCGAGACGATCACCGTCAGCTTGTCCGCAAGACCGCTGAGCCGCTCCACCGACAGTGTGAATTTATAGAAGGAAACGCCGTGGTTGATGTGGCTCAGCTCCGGGGCGCTGTCCACCGTGCCGCACAGCTGCACGCGGTTGAAATTATTGTCCATATGATGTCCACCTCGTTTGTTGATATGCCACAGCCTATGCGCCGCCGGGAAAGAATATGCTTTTCAAACGGCGGAAAGTATGGCATAATAGCGGCAAAGGAGTGATGACCATGCGATATAAGGGAAAGGTCTACCGTCCGCCGTCCGAGGCGTACAGCCTGATCGTGCAGGTGACCTACGGGTGCAGCCACAACCGCTGCGCCTTCTGCGATATGTATGACGATAAGCATTTTGCCATGCGGCCCATGCAGGAGATCCGGGAGGATTTTGAGACGGCCCGCCAGCTGTACCGCCGGGTGGAGCGGGTCTTTCTGGCGGATGGCGACGCCCTCATGCGGAAAACCGACGATCTGGTGCAGATCCTGGGCCTGATCTACGGCCTGTTTCCGGAGTGCCAGCGGGTGACCTGCTATGCCTCGCCCGCCAGCTTGCAGGTGAAGTCGGAGGACGATCTGCGGCTTTTGCGGGCGCGGGGCTTGCAGATGGTGTATATGGGGCTGGAGTCCGGCTGCGACGCGGTGCTGGAGCGGATGAACAAGGGCCACAGCGCCGCCGCCATTGTGGCCGCGGGGCAGAAGGCCCGCCGCTGCGGCCTGGCGCTGTCGGTGACGGCCATCTCCGGCCTTGGCAGCGTGGCGCTGTGGCGGGAGCACGCCGTCGGCACGGCGGAGGCCCTCAGCGCCATGAAGCCGGAGTACATCGGCCTTCTGACGCTGATGGTGGAACACGGCACGCCGCTGGAGCGGTGGGTGCGCCATGGTGAATTCACCCTGCTGAGCCCTGTGGAGGTGCTGAAGGAGACGGAGCTGTTTTTGCAGCACATCGACTCCGAGGGCAGTGTGTTCCGCATGAACCACGCCAGCAACTACCTGACGCTGAAGGGAACGCTGAACCGTGACCGGCAGGCGCTGCTGGACAAGGTGCAGACAGGGCTTTCCGGCGTGGGCCTGAAGCCGGAGTTCATGCGGGCGCTGTAAAGAGACGCTTCATGGGGCGGCGATTGTCTGAAGAGCCTTTTGGGGCGGACGACTCTGTCCGCCCCAAAAGCCTGTCATTCCGAGACAGTGACCGATGTCACTGTCGTGGGAATCTGTTTTCCTTTTGCGTAAGGACACGGGAGACGGATTGCCGCGCCAGTGTGAGCACTGGCTCGCAATGACAGGGCGAGGCCCCTACAAATATTTTTGCACACTTGAAAAATTCCCTCTTGACAACCCAATTCAAAAGTGCTAAAGTACGTCCATAATCAAAAAAGCAAACCATTGAGTAAGAGGAGTACCTGTACAGGAACCTTTCAGAGAGCCGCGTGTTGGTGGGAGCGGGGCAGCGGAATGTACGGCGAATGGACTTACGAGGGCGGGGAGAACACCGGAAACGGTCAGTAATACCCGACGGCATCCGCGACCGTTACCCCGGCGGAGCGCATGATGGTGCGTGCAGAGTGGACGTTATTGCGTCAATGTGGGTGGTACCGCAGGAATTGTTTTTACATCCTGTCTCATGAATGATTTCATGAGACAGGATTTTTTATTTTATCAAAAATAATTTTTACATACAAAAAGGAGAAACGATCATGGGAAAGATCATTCTGACAGGCGACCGTCCTACCGGACGGCTTCATGTGGGACATTTTGTAGGCTCCCTCCGCAACCGCGTTACGCTGCAAAACAGCGGTAAATTTGAAAAGCTGTTCTTCATGATCGCCGACGCCCAGGCGCTGACCGATAACTTCGACCATCCCCAGAAGGTGCGGGACAACATCCTTGAGGTGGCGCTGGATTACCTGTCCTGCGGCATCGACCCGGCCAAGTCCACCATTCTGGTGCAGTCCCACGTCAGCGAGCTGACGGAGCTGACCTTCTACTACATGAATCTGGTGACGCTGGCCCGTCTGGAGCGCAACCCCACCGTCAAGGCGGAGATCCAGCTGCGGGGCTTCAACCACAGCATTCCCATGGGCTTCCTGACCTACCCTGTCAGCCAGACGGCGGACATTACCGCCTTCATGGCCGACACCGTTCCCGTGGGCGAGGATCAGCTGCCTATGCTGGAGCAGGCCCGAGAGATCGTCCGCCGCTTCAACGAGCTGTACGGCGAGACGCTGGTGGAGCCCACCGCCCTGCTGCCGGACAACGAGGCCTGCCTTCGCCTTCCCGGCACCGACGGCAAGGCCAAAATGAGCAAGTCTCTGGGCAACTGCATCTATCTGGCCGACGATCCCGACGATGTCCGCACCAAGGTCATGGGCATGTATACCGACCCCAACCACTTGCAGGTGTCCGACCCCGGCAACACCAAGGATAACCCCGTATTCATGTATCTGGACGCCTTCTGCACCGACGAGCACTTTGCCCGCTACCTGCCGGAGTATGCTGATCTGGCGGAGTTGAAGGCCCATTACGAGCGGGGCGGCCTGGGCGACGTGAAGGTGAAGAAGTTCCTGAATAACGTCCTGCAGGAGACGCTGGAACCCATCCGCACCCGCCGCCAGGAGCTGGCCAAGGACCCCGCCGCCGTCATGGAGATCCTGCGCAAGGGCAGCTTTGCCGCCCAGGCCGAGGCCGCTAGGACGCTGGATAAGGTCAAGCACGCCATGAAAATCGACTATTTCGCGTAAGTAGAAAGATACCATCAGTTGGCAAGGGCAAACACGTCTGCCAGCGTGTCTTTCCGGCGCTTTTTGCCCTTTTCGCCTTGGCGGGCGTCAGCCCGCCTGCGTCTCAAAAACCAAAAATCACTCGAAAATCCATCGCTGGCAGGTGCCTTGCAGTTTTGTCGGAGCAGAAATGTGTCCAGACAAGAAAAGGCCCGCAGAGAATACTTGCCGTATTGTCAAGGGACTTGACGCAGTATGGGCGCATTTCTGCCCGTCAAAACCGCGTTTGCCCTTGTCAACTGATGGTATACATTATAGAATATAAAGGAGAACCATCATGAAAGAGCTCAAAGACAGAAACATCCCCTACAAGATCTACCTGACCGAGGATGAGATGCCCAAATATTGGTACAACGTTCGCGCGGACATGACCAACAAGCCCGCGCCTCTGCTGAACCCCGGCACCCTGAAGCCCATGACCGCCGAGGAGCTGGGCGGCGTGTTCTGCGCTGAGCTGGTGAAGCAGGAGATGGACGACACCACCGCCTACTTTGAAATTCCTGAGGATATCCGCAACTTCTATAAGATGTACCGCCCCTCTCCGCTGGTGCGAGCCTACTGCCTGGAGGAGAAGCTCCAGACCCCCGCAAAGATCTACTACAAGTTCGAGGGCAACAACACCTCCGGCAGCCACAAGCTGAACTCCGCCATCGCCCAGG
>CAVHKA010000064.1:0-10340 GCA_963636325.1 Agathobacter sp.
CTTGGCAGCTCATTTTCAGTTGTTTTTCTCTGTGTGCCCTTGTCAAGCGATGTTTACCAGTTTCTTTTCATCTGTCATGCGGTACGATTTTCGTACCCCTCTGACCGGTCAGGGATTATTTATGACCGCGATAGTTAGTTTGCGCTAACTGTCGTGTTTTTGAAAAGCCGCCATCGGCAGCTTGCGTATTTCATGATTTTCGCAGGTGCAAGGACATAGCGGCGGTCGCTAAGCTGCTTGCTTTTATAGTATAACACAGAACTTCCAGAAGTGAAAGAGTGATTTTTACCGCCCAAGCCGCTGATAAAACGAGATACAAAGCCAGCTGCTTTCTCTCTCATACAAAACTGACACGCATTTTGTGTGTCAGTTTTGTATCATCTCAGCCCCTTTCGATGGCGGCTCCCTCCGAATCGTCTATGAAAAACTCCGCGCCTTTGCTGTCCAACAGGGTCAGCGCTGCGGACAGCAGCAGCTCCGTGTAGAAGGAGGGCTCATCCAGCGGAACGGCGAAGTCCTCCCGCATTTTGTGGATGCGGTACAGTACTGTGTTCCGGTGGGTAAACAGCGCTTCGCAGGTGTCCTTCAGGGAGCGTCCACAGGTCAGGTAGTGATAGAGGGTCTCGCAGTACTGGCTGCCCTTCTCCCGGTCGCACTTCGCAAGGGCCTTGACCTGGGGCAGGATCAGGCTCCTGTATCGCCGGGCGGCGGTCAGCATCAGCAATGTGCGCAGCTGCTCCACATGATAGACGCTGCCGCCGTGGAAGGTCGTCCTGAGCAAAGAAATCCGCCATCAAAGCCGCCGTGGAGGGTGTGAAGAAGTAAAGCGTCACTTCTCTACTCAATACGTCATACGTCCATATGAAAAGGGCTGTCACGCTTTGCGTGACAGCCCTTTTCCGCGTCAGAGAATGATACTATGTGCGGGCATCTGCCATAAAATGATAAAATCTTACAGAAAAGCCTGTAAATCTTTCTTGAATTTTTTGCGGGAATCATTGCTTTTTCGCAACAAATGCAGTATGATATGCCTCGCGTCTAAATTCAGACAAATTTCGCCCCCGTTTTTAGAGGGATACTCTCGGTAGGAGACATATATGCTGAAAACCAAATCCAATGAAATATCGAAACCTCATCAGGCGTCTTGCAAGACGCCTGAGACGGCGCAGGGCCTGCGCCGCGGCCTGTGGCAGGAGTGGCTCCGCAGTCTGCTGCTGTTCTGCTTCACCAGTGTCTATGTGGAGCTGTGTCTGCATCTGTGCGTCTACCGCTCGCTGGATAAGCGAATCGTCTATCCCGTCCTGTTCGCTCTGCTGGGCGGCGTGATCTTTTCCCTGCTGACCGCATACCTGCCCCGTATCTTGCGGCAAATCGTAGGGGCACTCTTGATTACCGTGCAGGTGCTGTTTGCCGAAGTGCAGTTGGTCTATTACGGCATCTTCGGCAACTTCATGCCCATCAGCCAGGTCAGCATGGGCGAGAACGTCATCGTCAACTTCAACTCCCAGATCCTGTACGGCATCGGCAAGAACCTGACGGCTATCCTCCTGCTGCTGGTGCCTCTGATCGTGTTGATCCTGTGCCTCACTCTGCGGAAGGTGAAAGCGCTGAAGGTACGGCTTGGCTGGAAGCAGGCGCTGGCCACGCTGGGTGTGCTGCTGACGCTGCTGCTGGTGACGGCGGGGATCATGTACGCCGGGCGGAACAAACCCTTCTCTGTGTACAAGATCTTCACCAACGTGAACACCTCCACCGACAGCAGCTATAAAAACGTGGGCATGCTGGCCACCACGGCCCAGGAGTTCCGCTATATGTTTTTCGACAACGACGGCGGCTTTGCCATCACGCCGTCCTCCTTGGGCACAGAATCCACCAAGCGGATCTACAGCAGCAACTCCTATAATGTTATCGAGGACATCGACCTCTACACACTGACGGAGGAGGCCGACAATGCTATACTCCGGACCACGGACGAGTATCTGTCTCAGGTAATCCCCACCCGGAAGAACAACTACACCGGGCTTTTGCAGGATTATAATCTGATCACCGTCTGTGCCGAGAGCTTCTGCCCCTGGTTCATCAGCGAGGAGCTGACGCCTACCCTGTACAAGCTATCCCACACGGGCATTATTTTCGATAATTACTACGGCACGTTCCAGTCCGTCACCACCAACGGCGAATACACCATGTGCATGGGCCTCTATCCCGACATGTCCCGCACCAAGACGGATTCCAGCTTCAACGTGGCGGGCACCAACTATCTGCCCTTCTGCCTGGGTAACGCCCTGAAGGAAAAGGGCTACCAGACCTGGGGCTATCACGACTATATCGGCGATTTCTACAACCGGAACATCACCCACGCCAACATGGGCTATACCTTCAAGGCGGCGGACTCCGGGCTGGATATAAAGATCGACTGGCCCTCCTCCGATCTGGAGATGATGGAGGCCTCGGTGGACGACTATCTCAGCAGCAAGGAGCCCTTCCACGCCTATTACATGACCTTCAGCGGCCATTATCAGTACAACTGGGACAACACCATGAGCGGCAAAAATCGGGATGCGGTAAGAGACCTGCCCTACTCCGAGTCGGTGAAGGCGTACATCGCCTGCAATCTGGAGCTTGAGAACGCGCTGACCTATTTGATGGAGCGGCTGGAGCAGGCGGGTGTGGCCAACAAGACCTGCATCGTGCTGACCAACGATCACTACCCCTACGGCCTGACAGAGGAGGAGTATAACGAGCTGGCGGGTCAAACGCTGGATACCACCTTTGAGAAATACCGCAACAGCTTTATCTGCTATGTTCCCGGTCTCTCCGAGAACATCGTGGTGGACGAATACTGCTCTACGGCGGATATCCTGCCCACACTGCTGAACCTGTTCGGCGTGGACTACGATTCCCGGCTGCTGGCGGGCACCGACGTGCTGTCCAACGGCAGCCACATGGCGATACTGTCGGACAAGTCCTTCCTGACGAAGGCCTTCCGGTATGACGCCGGCACGGAGACCGTGATCCCCGCTGACGAGAGCATCACCATCTCTGATGAGCTGCTGGACGCCTATCGCCTGTATGTGGACAACAAGTTCCAGATGTCCAGCAACATCGTCAACAGTGACTACTACGCCCACGTCTTCGGCAAGGCGCCCAGCGGCGGCAGTCTGGAAGATACGGTAGTGTTTACGGACATCACGGGCATCTTCAACCAGGCCAGCGTCCTCTACATGTACCGCAACGGGTATATAGACCCGGAGACGCCGGACACCTTCGGCGGAAAGGCCACGGCGAAGGTGGGTGAATTCGTGGATGTGCTGTACCGCATCGCCCAAAGGCCGGAGACGGACAACTCCGCCCTGCCGCCGGACTATGAAAACGAGAAATTCAACGGCTCCGCCTGCCCCTACTATGACGCCGTGTGCTGGGCCTATCAGACAGGGCTGCTTCGCCGGAATGACCTGCACACCGCCTATGACAACAACATGGACTATCAGACGGCCTGTCTGATCATCTACCGCTACGCCGCCCTGGCCGGCATCGACACCAGCGTGGATCAGGAGATGCTGCAGCAGGTGATGAAGGACGCACCCTATCTGAACCGCGATTTGTCCAGAGCCATGCTGTGGTGTGACGAGCGAGACATCACCACCCGTGACAGTGAGCTGGGCGAACTGCTGGCGGCCTATGACACCCACATCAGCCGCTATCAGATGACATCGTTCCTGTTCTACCTGTGTACCTATGAGCTGGATCTGGGAAGTGGAGCATAAACAATATGCGATACCATCGATCAACAAGGTCAGACACGGTTTTGACGGGCAGAAGTACGCCGGAAAGACATGCTGCTTGCCTTTGTTGATCGATGGCAAAGGAGCGTGAGGAAAACATCCTCACGCTCCTTTGTTTCATATGAATGCTGTGCGCGGCGCAGGAAAGCGCTGCAGGAACCGGTTCTTCCATGTTCAACACCAGCTTTGTGCTCGGCCGCTCCCTACGGGATCTCTTGCTCCGTCAAAAAATCTATGCCTCTTTTTATTTATCGTGATCTTCTTATGTTCTCGCTTGACAGCATTGCCGTTGATCATCCCGTACACTATACCTGCGTCTGGTTCACGGTGTGTCAAAGGGCGGTGCCCTTCTGCGGCACGAAAAGGTCCGTCATGTCGGTATGCTCCAATTCCAGCAGCTTCACCTTTTTGTCAATTCCACCGGCATATCCGGTCAGGCTGCCGTTTGTGCCGACCACACGGTGGCAGGGAATGATGATAGATATCTCATTGTGTCCCACCGCGCCGCCCACCGCCTGGGCGGACATCCGGGGACAGCCCTGCTTCGCGGCAAGCCGCCGCGCGATCTCGCCGTAGGTGGCGGTCTGTCCGTAGGGGATCTGTAAGAGAATGTCCCACACGCCCTGGCGGAACGCGGAGCCGATGGGATGCAGCGGCGGCGTAAAGTCCGGCTCCCGGCCGGTAAAGTAGATGTCCAGCCAGCGTTTGGCTTCCAAAAGAACAGGCGTGTCCTGCTCCATACGCTCCGCAGGCAGGTCGCGGGCAAAGTATTTCTGCCCGTCGAACCACAGGCCGGTCAATCCAACTTCGTCCGACGCCAGCAGGATACCGCCCAGCGGGGAGTCATAGTGCTGCGTGAAAGTCATACGTCATACCTCCGCTTCTATTTCTTTGGCTTATAGTCCCGCATCTCCGGGATCGCGCCGCCGGACACCGCCCACAGATACAGGCTTGCCACGCTGCAATAGGGGCTAAAGCGGCGGCGGTACTTTTCAAACAGCTTGCGGTCGATGCCGCGGTGATGATAGACCATCCGCAGCCCCCGCTGGATGGCAAGGTCATCGTAGCTGAAAACATCAGGCCGCTGCATGCAGAACAGCAGGATCATCTCCGCCGTCCAGACGCCGATACCTTTCAAGGCGCTTAGCGCCCGGATGGCGTCCCCGTCGCTCATGTGGGCCACCGCGTCCAGATCAAACGCGCCCGTATGGACTTTTCCGGCGAAATCTGTGATGTATTCCGCTTTACGGAAGGTCATGCCCAGAGCTTGCAGTTTGGGAACGCCCGCCGCCAGAATGGTCTCAGCGTTCACCTCGCCCAGCGCCTCCTGCATCCGCTGCCAGATGGTGGCCTGGGCCTTCATGGAGATCTGCTGCCCGATGATGTGATGGATGACGGAAGAAAACAAATCCGTATCCACCGCGCGGTCGATATGCCCGATGCGGTCAATGACCTCGCCCAGCCGCTTGTCCTTTTGCCGCAGATAGTCCAGTTCCTTTTCGCCGTATTCAAAATACACTGCCATCACCCTCTCGCGGCTTTTCTGTACGCCGTCGGCGTTAGTCCGGTCTGCTGCTTGAAAAAGCGGTTGAACGCGGCAAGACTGGAAAATCCTGCCTGATACGCCACGTCGATTATTTTTTCCTCCGTTTGTGCCAGCAGCTCCTTTGCCGCACGAAGGCGAAGCGAGTCGACGTATTCCTTTGGCGTGACCCCGTACTCCCGCTTGAATATTTCTGTCATCCGCCGGGGCGTCAGGCCAATATCGTCCAAAGAAGCCGCCTTATCCAGCTGCGCCCTGATCTCCGCCGCGATCTCCCGCATGGGTTGGTATTCCAGAAGGTCGCTGCGGCAGCGCTTGCAGGGACGGAACCCTGCGGCACGGGCCTCGTCGCCGGAGGCGAAATAGCGGAGGTTTCCCCGCTTCGGCGGCTTTGACTTGCAGGAGGGGCGGCAGAAAATGCCCGTCGTTTTGACCGCATAGAAGAACAAGCCGTCATAGCTGGCGTCCGACCGCTGTACCGCTTCCCACATTTCCTGTTCCGTCATGCGCCCACACTCCTTGCGAATCCTTCAGTGCTGACTGCATGATACCACATTTTCTGCAGAATGTCTTTGCAAAATCGGAAATTCAATTTGAACAGGCACCAGTTTTCAGGAGGACTCTTCCGTTGTGCAAAAAGCCATAGGAAGCAGGTACACAGGACTGCGAAAGCTCAGATCTATTCTCTGCACCGCTCTCTAAAATACGTCCCGCATCACTTCATCGTTCAGGTATTTGCTGAATGCCGCTGCTTCCGTAAATTTTGCGGATAAGAAGAACTCCTCGGTCAGGGTGTCATGTTCCTTTAAGCGCGTTAATCAAACAGATCGCCGCACAGCTCCCACACAGGACTGCCCTCGTAGTGCTGGCGGATGGTCATGCCGGAATAGGCGGAGCGATTCTCACGGTCGGCTCCGGCATCAATGAGCATCCGGAAAATGCGGCGGATGTCGTGACGCATCTCCTCGGTGACGGGGCGGCCGGGGTAGAATTCGCCGGTCTCCTCATTACGGATGGGGCACAGGCGGCTGGTCTCCTCTACAGCCTCCATGAGCACGCCCCGGCCATACTGGTCGGTGGCACGGATGTCCGCACCCAGCTCCAGCATCCGCCGCAGGAAAGCGAAGGCCTCATCGGCTTCGGCCTGCGTGTGCTTCCACACAAGGCGCATGGGCGTGGTGTCCTGCCCGTCCCAGGCATAGCGGCGGGCGTTCCATATGGCGGCGTTCACGGCGTCGAACAGCACAGGATAGCCGTCCAGCCTGGCATCGGCGCAGAAGTTCACATCCGCGCCGTGCTCCAGCAGGAACCACGCGATCTCCCGGTGCCACCCGGTGCAGAGGGCCGCCTGCAAGGGCGACATCCCCCGTGTGTCGGCAGGCTTTTTCGGTGCGGGCGTGTTCACCAGTGTCGGATCGGCGGCGGTCATGGCCCTGACCGTCTCGATATCATCCGCCCGGATGGCGGCAAAAAAGGCGTAGTCATTCTTTTTCATACAATACCTCTTATCGGAAAACGGCGGGTAGACACCCGCCGTTTTCCTGTTCTCAGAAATGTCCGCTGCGGCCGGAGCCTCCACCACCGGAGTGGCTGCCGCTGTCCTTATCCTTCTTGGGACGGCGGGTCTCAGTGGTGTGGGTATAGCGGTCGTACCGCTCCGTCAGCGTAAGGCCATCGGCGGTGACGTAGGCATCCGCCTCCGCGCCCTTGCGGACGGTTTTCATCATAGCCTTCAAAATCAGGCAGACCACCAGCGCCACCACAACACCGATGCCCAGCGTCATGGGCAGCACCTGCGTAAGAGGCCGCTTCACCGGGTGGCCGTCCTCCGCCTGCTGAAAGAAGTCGGCGCAGGTAATCAGATAGGCGTTGAAGCCGCCGTACCAGTCATCGCTGCCGAAATAGGGCAGGAAGCTGTCCTCCAGCAATCCCTGTGCGTAATCGCTTACCATGCTCTTGGCATAACCGTCCCGAACATAGATGCTGTAGCTTCTGTCCCACATGCTGAGTAACAGCAGCAGGCCATTGCGCGCGCCGGCAACACCGAAGTCCTGACTGTTGTAGATATTGGCCGCCGCGCTATACGCGTCGCTGCCGTACTGCTCATAATCGTCCACGGTCACGATATACACCGCGCAGTCATAGCGCCATGTGATCTGGTTCGCCAGCGCGTCCAGCGCCTGCCACTCGTCCTCGGTCAGCAGGTCGGCGGTATCGTAGACGAGCACGTCGCCGCTCCGGGTCTCCGCCCAGACAGGCACGGTCAGCGTCAGCGCCATGACCAGCGCCAGCAGAAGGGTCACTAATCTCTGTTTCATGGTTCTCCCCTCCCCTTACGTCAGCATGATGAACAGCGTCATCACGGCGGATATGGACGCGGCAATGCCCGCGAAGATACCCCAGAACTTCCCCATGTCCGTAGGCAGGTCGCCCACCAGCTTGCCGGTCTGGCCGTTCATGGCGAACAGGAAGTCCTTGCCGTTCCACTTGGTATGCAGCATCCACACCGGCAGCAGGGCGTAGTGCACCTTGCCCCGCTTCAGGCGGATGCTCTGGTTCAAGGGGAGGCAGGTGTCGTATTCGCTGGCCGTCCGGCGCAGGGCCATCTCCAGCGACGCGGCGCAGCGGGTGTCGGCCCGGTCGCGGCTGTTCTCGACGCTGACGTCGTATTTATCCGCCAGAAAGCCCGGTAAGTATGCGGTGGAGAAGGGTTTTAAGTCAGCGTAATCATAAGGCTCGATGGAGTCCATATGGTCGTCAGGCATTTTGCTGGAGGCGTCCACCGGCACCTTCTCAAAGGCGATGGAGCCGCCGCGGCGCACCTCGTAATGCTCCGTCGCGGTGACTTTTTCGGTGCTGGTCTCATAGAAACGGATCTTTTGACCCTCATAGTCCACGCTGCCCTCCGCCATGCCGTCAAACATCCAGAAGGGGACGTACACGCCCTGGATCTCCTGAATATGGTTGCCGTTGGTAAAGGCTTTGGGCAGAAGGGGCTTACCTTTGTAATGCTTTTTCAGCGCCGCCACGGCGTCCTCCTTGCTGAGCTTGAAGGGAATGACGTAATCCGGCTTCAATGCGCCGCTGAACTGTCCCGGCACTACGGCGGGGTTGCCGCAGTAGGGGCAGGAGGTAGCGGCGGTAGAGGCGTCGCAGATCAGCTCCGCGCCGCAGGAGGGGCAGTTGTAAGCCTTCATGCCGTCGGCCTCCGCGCCCCAGTCGCTGTTCAGGCCGGAGGTGTCCCACCCCTCCGCCTCCATGTCCGCCATTTTCTGGCGGTTCTGCTCCGCTTTTTCGTTTGCTTTCTCCGTTGCCTCCACGGCCTTGGCTTCCTTGTCGGCATAGAGAGATTCGATCTCCGCCACGTCGTACTTGCCGCCGCAGAAGTCGCACTCCAGCTTGCCGGACGCCCCCACAAAATGGAGCGGCCCCGTACAGGCCGGGCATTTATAATTGGTGATTTGGGATGCCATAATGTTCCTCCCGTTTTCTTATATCTCTTAGGGCTCCGCTGTCAGAAAACCAAACAGCAGCTGCCGCAGTTCCGATTCATAGCTGCCGTCATATACGGCGGTCATGGTCTTGCTGTCTGTCCGCTGCCATGTGACGGTCAGGGTGCTTTCCGTGGCGTCCAGCACCTCCACACCCTCCGGCAGCTGCACCGGGGCACGGTGTTCTCCGGCGCGGAGCGTCTGCTCCACCTGCCGCCATTGTGCAGAAGACAGCGGGATGCTGTCCGCGCCATCGGAGAGGGTATACGCGCCGCCCTCCGCCATCAGAACGAATACGAAGGAGCCGTTGGCGCTCTCGCCGCCGATCTGTGTCCAGTCCAACGACAGCAGCACAGCGTCCGCCGGGATCTCCGGCAGGGCTGATTCCTCCGCCTGCCCGGCGACAAAGCAGCGATACGCTACCGCACCGGTAATGATCAGTGCGGCCACAACGATCAAGGCGACCATCCCCTTTTTCATAGGGGCTTGCCGCAATTCTCACAGAACTTACCGCCGTTGACCTTTGCGCCGCAGTTGGGGCAGAAGGTCGCCCTGAATTCCGGCTCCGGCTGCCGGGGCTGCTGATAGCTGCCGGTGTTGGGCGCGTAACCTTCCCGCTGTGCGCGGCTTCCGTTGCTGCCCTTGCCGGGAACGCCCAGATAGACGGAACGGTCAAAGGCCAGAATGGGATCAAATACATAGGGCAGGAAGATCAAGCCCACGGCAAATCCGCCGCTTTTGCCAAAAGCCTTCGCCAGCTTCACCTGCGTCTGGATGGCCAGAATGATGTTGTAGATGGGGATCAGCAGCATCAGGAACCGCCAGCCGCTGCCCCATGTGATCTCGTACATCACATAGCTGTTGTAGAACGGCACGATGGCAGCCCAGCCGGGCTTGCCCGCCTTTTTGAAGATCATCCACATGGCCACGATCAGCAGTACGCCCAGCGCCAGAGAGATGATGGTCGTCGTCGGGCTGTAAACCGGGGTGCTGCTGTACTCGTAGTAGTAATCGTAATCGTACATGCGCTTCTCCTTTCGCTGTGCGGTCATAGGGCGAACAGGGACGGTGCCCCCGTTTGCCCTGCTGCGTTACGGACGGGGCTTGCCGCAGTTGGCGCAGAATTTGCCTTTGTTGACGGTACCGCAGGAACACGTCCATTCAGCGGCGGGTTTCGGCTGACCGCACTCGGCACAGAATTTGCCGGTGTTCACCGCGCCGCAGGCGCACTTCCACTCACCGGCGGGCGCGGGCTTGGGCTGGCCACATTCGGCGCAGAACTTGCCGGTGTTGCCGCTGTGGCCGCAGGCGCAAGTCCAGCCGCCTGCCGCGGGAGCGGGCTGCGCCGCCGCCTGCTGGGCCTGTTGCTGCTGACCCATAGCGAACAGGTCCTGGGCGTTCATGCCGCCCGCCTGACCGGCCATGTTCATACCCATAAAAGCCATGGCCGCGCCGCCCTGATTGCTGGCCGCCATCTTCATGGCGTCGCCCTGGCTGCCCACCAGGTGCGCCGCTGCACGG
>CAVHKA010000065.1:0-10151 GCA_963636325.1 Agathobacter sp.
GCCAGATCCTCCTCGTTGTGGTCGTTGAAGATATAGTAGCGCTCCAGCTTGCTGGTGTCGAAGTAGATGTTGCCGCCGGCCTGATAGGCGTAGCCGGTGTCCAGCAGCTTGGTGATGATCTTGATATAGTCGTCGATGAGGCCGGTGGCGGGCTGCACCACGTCGGGGCGCTTGATGTTCAGCTTGCGGCAGTCCTCAAAGAAGGCGTCGGTGTAGTACTGGGCGATCTCCATGACGGTCTTATGCTCGCGCTTGGCTCCCTTGAGCATCTTGTCCTCGCCCTCGTCGGCGTCGGAGGTCAGATGGCCCACGTCGGTGATGTTCATGACGCGGTTCACGTCGTAACCGGCGTAGCGCAGGTACTTCTCCAGCACGTCCTCCATGATGTAGGAGCGCAGGTTGCCGATGTGGGCGAAGTGGTACACGGTGGGGCCGCAGGTATACATCTCCACATGGCCGGGGGTATGGGTCTTGAATTCATCCTTGCGATGGGTGGCGGAATTATACAGATACATGGTGGTTTCTCCTTTTATATGGTTAATTTGTTTTATGCGATAAAATGACGTTTTGCCGGAAAATCGAAGATTTTCGGCAATATAAAAAACGCCTCTCAGACAGCATTGTCTGAGAGGCGAAGTTATTTCGCGGTTCCACTCTCGTTTATCACTCAAGTTCGGCACTTTGACGGCGGCCAGCCGGAGGGCTTCCATATCCCCCGCGCTCCCGGACGCACTTTCTGCCCGCAGCGGGTAAAAGGGCTTTCAGCCGGTGGCCCCCTCTCTCTATCCCCGTGGGATGGACATACTCTTTCCGATCGTCGCGCTGTTCATTTGTCGCGTATTATTGTAGCAGTCTTTCGCCCCGGTGTCAAGCCTCCCGAGCGCTTTTGAACACATCGGCGTTCTTCACGAAATACTCCACGCCGGAGTACACGGTGGTCACCAGAATCACGATCTGGCAGACGATATTCAGCCAATGGGGAATGCCGAACAGGATCAGGCAGATGCACACCATGGTGCTGGCGGTCTTGATCTTGCCGGACCACGCGGCGGCGATGACACGGCCCTTCTCCACGGCCACAAGGCGCATACCGGACACGGCGAATTCCCGCACCAGCACGATGGCCAGGATCCACGCCAGCATATCGCCCTGCTCCACGAAGCAGCACAGGGCTGCCATCACCAGGCATTTATCCGCCAGCGGGTCCATGAACTTGCCGAAATCAGAGATCTGATTATAATGCCGGGCAATATAGCCGTCGGCAAAGTCCGTCAGGCAGGCCACGATGTACACGCCCAGCGCCCAATAGCGGCTACCGGGAAAGTCCAGATACATCAGCACCAGAAACACGGGGATCATCAGCACGCGGCCGATGGTCAGATAATTGGCCATATTTTTCGGCATGGTTCATTCCTCCCTTTCGCCCACCAGTTCGCCATCCATGGCGCCGGTGATGCGCACCATTACGAAGTCGCCGGGGTCCACGTCGGCCTCGCTGGTGAAATAGATATGTCCGTCGATATCGGGGCTTTCGGCGTAGCTGCGGCCCATGTACTGCATGGACTGGGCATCGAAGCCCTCGCACAGCACCTCTGCCAGATCGCCCATGCGGCTCTCGTTGAAATCGTCCATAATGCGGGACTGTACGTCCACCACCAGCTCGGCGCGGCGCTCCGCCTCGGCGGTGTCCACGCGGTTGGGCATCTCTGCGGCAGGCGTACCCTCCTCCGGAGAGTAGGGGAACACGCCCGCACGCTCGATGCGGGTCTCCCGCAGGAACTCGCACAGCTCGTTGAAGGCGGCCTCATCCTCATAGGGAAGGCCGGTGATGAGACTGGTGCGCAGCACCACGCTGGGGATTTTTTCACGCAGCTTCTTCATAAGCGCCAGCAGACCCGCGTGGGTCTCGTGGCGGCGCATGGCCTTCAGGATGGTGTCGTTGCAGTGCTGGGCAGGCATGTCGATATACTTGCAGATCTTCGGCTCCGACGCGATGGTGTCGATCAGCTCGTCGGTGATGGTGTCGGGATAGAGATAGTGCAGGCGGATCCAGTGGAAATCCAGCTTGCACAGCTCCCGCAGCAGCTCCGGCAGCTTCTTCTCATGATAAAGGTCTATGCCGTAGCGGGTGATGTCCTGGGCGATCACGATGCACTCCTTCACGCCGTCCGCCGCCAGCGCGCGGGCCTCGGTCAGGATATCCTCCATGGGACGGCTGCGGTAGCGGCCCCGCAGCTTGGGAATGATGCAGTAGGCGCAGCTGTTGGAACAGCCCTCGGCAATGCGGAGATAGGCGAAGTGGGTGGGGGTGGACAGCACGCGGGGCAGCTCCTCCACCGCGCCGTTAATGTCGCTGAAATGGGTGCAGTCCTCTCCGGCCATCACCTGCTCCACGGCGGACACGATATCGCCGTAGTCGGCGGTGCCCATCATGCCGTCGATCTCCGGCAGCTCCGTCATCATCTCATCCCGGTAGCGCTGGCTCAGGCAGCCGGTCACCAGGATCTTCTTCACCTCGCCTGCCGCCTTCAGCTCCGCGGCGGAGAGGATCGTCTCGATGGCCTCCGTTTTGGCGCTGTCGATAAAGCCGCAGGTGTTGATGACCACCACATCGCTGCCGTTGACATCCTCCTGTACGGTCATGCCCGCCTGCAGGCACATGGCCATCATCTGCTCCGTATTGACGCGGTTCTTGTCGCAGCCAAGGGAGATAAAGGATACGTTCATAGGTCTCCTCGTTTCTATTCTTCTATTTCCCCGCCCAGGCGATTCAGGGCCGGGCGGATATCATTCCAGGAAAAGCCCCGCCGCAGCAGGGCGTCGCTGAGCTTTTTCAGCATGGCGCGGTCGGGCGTTTTGCCGCCCAGCTTCTTTTTCAGGAAGCCGTCGATAGCGCCGGCGCTGTCCGGCAGCTGGGAAAGCGCATCCTCCCACAGCTCACGGGGGATGCCCCGCTTCTGCAGCTCCTGCCGCACCCGGCCGGGGCCGTAACCGCTGGCGGCGTAGTGCCGGGCGATGACCCCGGCGTAGGCGGCATCGTCCACCGCGCCCAGAGATTCCAGCCAATCCGCCGTTTCCTCCGCCATGTTAAGGTCGATGCCTTTACGGTTCAGTTTGTCCGTCAGCTCCTTACGGGACAGCATCCGCCCCGACGCCAGTCGCGCCGCGGCGGCGCGGCTCTGGGAGCGGCTGCCCGCATTTTGTAATTGTACCACAAGTTCAGGGGATAAGTCCATACCCTGATACAAGCCAAATTGCAGGAGCTCGTTCTGGGTGATCCGGAGGGGGTCGCCCTCCTCCAGATACACCAGCACGCGCTCCTGCACATGTTTGGAATTTTCGATCCGTGTGATCCTCATTCGTCGCTGTCGTCAAAATCGTCGGCGGACACGTCCACGGCGCGGCCCGCGGCACGGGCGGCGATCTTGGACTGGTTGCCCATCAGCTTATGGAAGTTCTCCCGGACGTTCTTCTCCAACTCTGCGGCGGCATCGGGATTCTGACGGAAGTACTCCTTGGCGGCGTCCTTGCCCTGGCCCAGACGCACGTCGCCCAGGCTGAACCAGGAGCCGCTCTTCTGCACCAGATCCAGCTTGACGCCCAGGTCGATCAGCTCGCTGAGCTTGCTGATACCTTCGCCGTACATGATATCGAACTCCGCCTCACGGAAGGGAGGCGCCACCTTGTTCTTGACCACCTTGGCGCGGACGTGGTTGCCCACCACCTCGCCGCCGGCCTTCAGGGTCTCCACCCGGCGCACGTCGATGCGGACGGAGGCATAGAACTTCAGCGCCCGGCCGCCGGTGGTGACCTCGGGGTTGCCGTACATGACGCCCACCTTCTCGCGCAGCTGGTTGATGAAGATGACGATGGTATTGGTCTTGTTGATGATGCCGGTCAGCTTGCGGAGGGCCTGGCTCATCAGGCGGGCATGCAGACCCACGAAGCTGTCGCCCATTTCGCCCTCGATCTCGGCGCGAGGCACCAGTGCCGCCACGGAGTCCACCACCACCACGTCGATGGCGCCGGAGCGCACCAGCGCCTCCGTGATCTCCAGCGCCTGCTCGCCGGTGTCCGGCTGGGAGATCAGCATGTCCTCCACGTTGACGCCCAGCGCCTTGGCATAGGTGGGGTCCAGCGCGTGCTCGGCGTCCACGAAAGCCACCTCGCCGCCCATCTTCTGTGCCTCTGCCAGCACATGAAGGGCCAGCGTAGTCTTACCGGAGGATTCCGGGCCGTAGATCTCCACCACGCGGCCACGGGGCAGACCGCCGATGCCCAGCGCCAAATCCAGCGCCAGAGAACCGGTGGGGATGGCCTCCACATTGGCCACGTTGCCGTCGCCATAGCGCATGATGGAGCCCTTGCCATACATTTTTTCGATCTGCTGCATGGCGGTCTCGATCGCTTTTTTCTTATCCGCGTTGACGGCGGTGGCCGCCGCGGTCTCCTTCTTCGCTGCCATGGATCTTCCTCCTTTTATCTCTCCGTCATTCGGTATCAAATACGCTTTCATGAAGGGTGCCGTATACCACGCGGGGAATACCCGCCGTGTCCGGCACCACCTCGATATCACCAAACCCCTGGGCCCGCATGATCCGCAGCACATCGTCCGCCTGGCCGATGCCCACCTCGAAATACAGCCGCCCGCCGGGGCGCAGGGCCGTGCGCCATTTGTCGCTGATGGCCCGGTAGAAATCCAGGCCGTCATCGCCGCCCTCCAGCGCCGTCAGCGGCTCATAGTCCCGGACGGACACGTCTAGCCCGGCGATATCGCCGTCGGGGATGTAGGGCGGGTTACTGACGATGCAGTCAAACTCGCCAAAGCGGGGCGGCGGCCCGTCAAGGGTATTTACTTGCCAGGGCAGCACCTGCGCCGTCAGACCGGTGCGGCGGATGTTGCGGCGGCAGACCCGCAGCGCGCCCTCCATCAGCTCACCCAGCACCACATGACTGCCGGGGCAGAACTTGGCCACCGCCAGACCCACGCAGCCGCTGCCGGCGCATAGGTCCAGTACACGGGGCTCTTGCAGCGTTTTCACAAATCCGATGGTCTGCTCCGCCAGCACCTCGGTGTCCACGCGGGGGATCAGAACATTCTCGTCAACGTCCAGATCCATGCCGCAGAAGCTCCACTCACCGATGAGATAGGCCAGCGGCTCCCCCGCCAGATGGCGCTTCACCAGCGCGGCGGCCCGCTGCTCCACCTCCTGGGGCACATACAGCCGTCCGTCCCGCAGCAGCTCCTGCCGGGTCTTACCGGAGGCGAAAGCCACCAACTCACGGGCCTCCAGGGTCGCGCCCTCGATGCCCGCGCGGTGCAGCTCCTGCCGGATATCCATATACAAATTGTTATATGTTGTCGCCATAATACGAATCGTTGTCAGTTCCTGTCAGTTTTTCTCACCACCGGTCTTTTCCCTCTTGCTCCGGCAGCACCAGCTTCATGGCCTCGATGGCCACCTCCAGCATGGAGTCGTCCGGCTCGTTGGTGGTGAAATTCTGCATCCACATGCCGGGGGCGGAGAGGATGCGGGTCAGCTTGTTGTCATGGGCGCCCACGGCACGGTTGAACTCGTAAGTGATGCCCACCACCGGGATCAGCAGCAGCAGCTTCACGCCGATGCGCACCCAGATATTCTGCCAGTTGATGTAGGGGAACACGAGGCTGGACACCAGAATGGAGACGATGATCACCACGAACAGGAAGCTGGTGCCGCAGCGGGGATGATGCTTGGGCTGGATGCGGGCGTTCTCCACCGTCAGGGGCAGGCCCGCCTCATAGCAGAAAATGGTCTTATGCTCCGCGCCGTGATAGCAGAACACCCGGCGCACATCCTTCTGCTTGGAGCACAGGATCAGATAGGCCAGAAAGATCAGCACCTTCACCACGCCCTCGATCAGGTTGTGCAGCGCCGCGCTCTGGGCGTGGAACAGTCCGGCGATGAAGGTGGGCAGCAGCATGAACAGCACCAGCGTCAGCCCCAGCGACAGGATCACCGAGAAGGCCACCAGCACGTTTTGCAGCTTTTCCGCCGGAACGTGCTTTTCCAGCCATTGGTCAAATTTGCTGGGCTGGGCGTTCTCGTCATCGGGGAAATAGTCCGCCGAGAACATCAGCGCCTTGACGCCGGTGATGATGGAGCTTAAAAACGTGGCCGCGCCCCGGATGATGGGCAGGCCCAGAATGGGGTATTTATCCTTGATGAACTTCCGCTCCGTCACCTTGGTCACCAGCCCCTCCGGGGCACGGACCACGATGGCATCCTTCTCCGGGCCGCGCATGAGGATCCCCTCGATCAATGCCTGGCCGCCGATGGTGGTGCGGAATGTACCTTGCTTTTTTTCTGCCATGGGATGTCCTTTCCTTTTCAGTATAGCATACTATTTTCTATTATGCAACAGCTGTTCTATTGTTTTTTCTCTTTTTCGTGGGCCAGCCGGTGAGAGGTGATGGGCAGGCGGATGGTCACGATGCAGCCGCCGCCCTTGGCGTTGCCGATGGTCAGCGCTCCGTCGTGGAGGCGGATGATCTCATCGCACACCGCAAGGCCGATGCCGCTGCCCCGGGCCTTGGAGGCGCCTTTATAGAACTTCTCCTTCACATGGGGCAGATCGTCATTGGGGATACCGGGGCCATAGTCCCGGATGGTGATGATATAATGGTTGCCCTTGCGGTTGAGCCGGGCCTCGATCCGTTTGCCCGCGCCGCCGTGCTTGGCGGCGTTATCCAGCACATTGCAGAACACCTGCTTGAGCCGCTCCGGGTCGGCGGTGATGGTCTCGTCATACACGCCGCCGCTGTTATACTCCAATGTGATGCCCTGCTGCTTGAACATCTCGTGATAGGTATACACCGCGTCCTCGAACTCCGCCTGCAAATCCACCTGCTCCAGATGCAGGGCAAAATGGCCGTCGGACATCTTGGAAAAGTCCAGCAGCTCCTCCACCATCTTGGTCAGGCGGCTGGACTCCTTCACGATGATGCCCAGTCCCCGCTGCAAAGCCTCCGGGTCGCTGCCGTCGTCCGCCAGCAGCGTCTCGCCCCAGCCGTTGATGGCCGTCAGAGGCGTGCGCAGCTCATGGGAGACCGAGGAGATGAACTCCGACTGCAATTTCTCGTTCTCACCGATCTTCAGGGACATGTCGTTGATGTTGTCCACCAGCTCGCCCATCTCATCGGCGTACCGATTGGGGATCTGATAGCCGTAGCTGCCGCCGGAGATATGCTTGGCCGCCTCGCTGACGGCGGAGACCGGCGCCACCACATTGTTGATCAGCAGCAGACTGGAGATCACGATGACGAAAACCACCGCCGCCATGATGGCCAGAATGATCAGCACCGTCAGCAGCACCTGATTGTCCAGATTCTGGGTGGCGGTCACGAACCGCATGACGCCCACCACCCGGCCGTTGAATTTCAGAAGGCCGGAAGCGGCGATGATCTTCTCGCCAGTGGCCGGGTCGATGCCCCGGTAGCTTTGAACCTTGCCGCTGTTGAGGGCATCCGTCACATCCGACGTGCCCGGCACGGAGCCCACCATCAGGCTGCGGGTGGAGACCTCCACCTGACCGCTTCTGTCCAGAAATTGCAGCTCAATGGTATCGCTGTTTTCAAAGCTGTTGGCATACAGGGCGGCGCTGCGGTAGTATTCGTCATAGCTGGTCATGGCATAGGTGTTGAAATACTCCGTGCCGGCGTTGGCCTTCGCCTCCAGCGCGCTGAGGGCGCTGGAATAGTAGTTGCTGCCCAGCGCGATGGAGACCATCACCGCGATCAGCACCAGAATGGTGATGACCGGCAGGATACTGCTGACGATCCAGCGGCGGCGCAGGCCGATGGCACGTTTTGGCTGTTTTTTCATGCGGTCTCCCCCTCTCTGTCAAGCTTTCCCCGGGCGGCGCTTATTCGCCCCATTTATAGCCGAAGCCCCACACCGTGGTGATATAGATGGGGTTGGCGGTATCATCCTCGATCTTCAGCCGCAGACGGCGGATGTTCACATCCACGATCTTCAGCTCGCCAAAATAGTCGTGGCCCCAAACGGTGTCCAGAATATCCTCGCGGCTGAGGGCCTTTCCGGGATTCTCCATAAACAGCTTCATCAGGCCGTATTCCACCTGCGTCAGCTTGATGCGCTGGCCGTTCTTCTCCAGCGTGCGGTTGCGCAGGTTCAGCACAAAGGGCGGGCTGGACAGCTCGTCCTCCTTTTCCTCCGGCTCGGCAATGCTGCCGCCGCTGCGGCGCATCAGCGCGTCCACGCGGGCCGTCAGCTCCGCGGGGGAAAAGGGCTTCGTCACATAGTCGTCGGCGCCGGTCATCAGTCCGGTGACCTTATCCATCTCCTGGGACCGGGCCGTCAGCATGATGATGCCGATGTTGGCATCGTTGGCACGCAGGCGGCGGCACACCTCAAACCCGTCGATGCCGGGCAGCATCACATCCAGCAGCGCCACCCGGATATCCTTCTGGGCCTTCAGCTTTTCCAGCGCTTCCTCGCCGCTCTCCGCCTCGACCACCTCGTATCCGGCGCGGCGCAGATTGATCACGATAAAGCCGCGGATATTGGCTTCATCCTCCAATACCAGTACCTTTCTCATATATCCTCCTTTACCCGTTTGCCCCTCGTCAGCTGTTGGAGGGCGACCAGGCGCTGACGGTCATGTGGAAATTCTCCTTGACCCGTTCCACATCCAGGCCGTACCACGCGGCATCCTCATGCAGCTCGGCGGCATAGATCGTGTCGGGCTGACGCCGCAGCACGAACCGTTCGCCCATCTCGGCGCGGTTCTCCCGGTTCGCGTTCGTGATGGTATACAGCGACACAACCGGCGTCCGGTCCACGGACAGCGTCACCTGATTTTCGCCCGCTACGACCTCCACCGATTCCTCGGTGACCCGGCCCCACCAGCTATTGGGCATCTGGAAGTACCAGCCGCCGCTCTGACAGTGGTAGGTCTGCGCCACGATGTTTTCCGTTCCCATGCGGCTGTACTGCACCCAGTAGGTCATGGCGTCGTTTCCCGTGCCCCACTCGTCCGGGCGGGGCACCTCGGTCACGCCGTCGTCGTTCATATCCTGCGGGATCAGCTGATGGTACGGATAGACCACCGTTGTCTTTCCGCTGGAGGCATCCGCCGTCAGGTTGATCACGCCCCAATAGACCTCATATGTCAGGATATCCGTTACCGCCATGTTATTGTCGTTGATGCCGGTGATGAACACCGCGGGCTTACCGCTGGAGAGGGCGCCCTTCACCACGCTGCCGCGGCTGAGATCCGCCATGGTGCTGGACAGTCCGCACCGGTAGGTCACCGCCAGGATATTCGTCTGCCAGGTGTAGATCTCCGCCACCGGCATACCGTCGTTATCGCTGCGCAACACGAACAGTCCCGGCGGGTCATAGGAGTTCAGCTCCTGCACCACAAAGCGGGTATAGCTGCTGCTCATCAGGGGGATGGCCTCCCGGCCGATGTTGTAGACTGCCACCGTCTGCACGGTGCTGCTGATCTTCCAGCCCACCACCAGCTCATTGCGGCCGTCGCCGGTGAGATCCTCATAATACACGCTGTCGATGCTGCTGCCGCTGCTCTCTACCGTACACAGCAGCTCATAGCTGTCCGCCGCCTTTTCAAACACCAGGATCTTCATGGGCTTTTCATCGTTGGGCTTGCGGAGGAACACCACCGCCTCCTGCGCCCCGTCTCCGTTGAGATCCTCCAGCTGCACCGCCTGGATATTCTGTCCCACCGTGGGCGGCGCGTACTCATAGCCGTCGGACAGCAGCTGGTCGATCTGCTGGCTCAGGCCGGTGTATTCATCCGGCACCCGGGGCAGCGTAAAAAGATCCTCCACCGTGCTGTCGATCCCGCAGGCGCTCAGCACGCCCAGCAGAAGCGTCAGCATCACCAAAAACGCCGTTTTTTTCAGCTTTTTCTTCAACTTCCGCCCCTCCCTTCGGTTTTATGCGGGGCAGCGTAAGCCGCCGCATATCATTTCAACGGTATCATACCACATCTTCCTTCGCTTTGGTAGTCCCTGTTTTTTGATTTTCCGCCAGATTTACAGTAAATTTACACTTGCAATTATGTGTCCCGTCCGGTATAATACTGCTGTCACCATGCCGGTGTGATGGAATTGGTAGACGTAG
>CAVHKA010000066.1:0-1600 GCA_963636325.1 Agathobacter sp.
GGACAGATCCCGGCTCTCACCGTAGTCCTTCATGCTGCGGCCCAGCGTCTCAAAGGCCGTGTCGCACAGGGCCAGATCCACCACCATCATCATGGTGAAATAGCCCTCCATGATGGTCTGGCTGATGTCCAGCACATTGATCTTGCTGTCAGCCAACGTGTTGCACACACCGGCGATGATGCCCACCTGATCCTTGCCTACCACGGTCACGATTGCTTTCATTATGATATCACTCCTTTGGTGTAAGTTGCGGGGTTGTGTTTTAATGTCGTAGGGGCCGATGCCCACATCGGCCCGTTCGGTTTGCGATGGCCTGTTCGGTAAACGGCGGGCGGCCTGAGGGCAGGCCGCCCTACGCATACCTCCGATAGAACTCCGTAGGGCGGGGTGCCCTCACCCCGCCGCGTTATGTGGACGGTGTTCGTTGTACGGCGGGGCGTCGGGGACGCCGCCCCCTACGTTTACTGGCTCCTCTTGTCAGGGGAGCTGGCACGAAGTGCCTGAGGGGTAGTCGGTCATACGACTCTCCCTCCGTCACGGCTTCGCCGTGCCACCTCAGCTGTGCACGCCCCAGTGTGTGCACTGGGGTGCCTCCCAGAGGGAGGCAATTTAATTTTTATTCCAGCTCATCCAGCGTCAGCTTGAAGGACGGCAGGAAGTGCTCCAGGAAATAGTCCACCTCCGGCAGCTCCATGTCGTCCAGCGCGTAGCGGGTCTGCTCCTCCGCCTGACGGAACTCGTTGTTGCCTGCCTTCAGCTCCTCTAAGCACTTGATGTAGGCGCTGAGCTTATCGGCGGCCTTCACCAGCTGCTGGATCTCCGGCGCGGCGGGGGACAGGGCGGCGCTGTAGGTGGGCCGCAGCTCGTCGGGCAGCATGCCCAGCAGCTTATCCTGCGCCACCTGCTCCACCTGACGGTAGGCCTCCCGGATGGCGGGGTTATAGTACTTGATGGGGGTGGGCATGTCGCCGGTGAGAATTTCCCCGGCGTCGTGGTACAACGCCGCCACGGCCACCTGACCCTCGTCGATGTGGCCGTCGAAGAACTGGTTGCGGATCACCGCCAGGGCATGGGCCAGCACGGCGGTCATATGGCTGTGCTCCTGAATGTTCTCGGTGTAGCTGTTGCGCATCAGCGCCCAGCGGTTGATGAACCGCATCCGGCTGATGTAGGCGAAGAAGTGGTGATGATTCTCTTTCATACCGGCTCCCCCAATAATGTCTCTCCATTGCATGCGGTAATGGTCACCTCCCGAACCTGATTGTGAAGATCAATGCCCTCCACCGCCACCGCCATATAGTTGGGGGCATGGCCGGTGTAGAGGCCGTCCTTTTCCTGCTCGAACAATACCGGATATGTCCTGCCGACGCAGCCCTCCAGATAGGTCTGATGCATCCGGTGGGCCACCCGCGCCGCCCGCGCGGCCCGCTCCTCCTTCACCGCCGCCGTCAGCTGGGGCATGGCCGCCGCTTTCGTGCCGGGACGGATGGAGTAGGGGAAGATGTGCATGGCGGCAAAGCCGCACTTTTCGATGAACGCCAGCGTCTGGGAAAATTCCTCCTCCGTCTCGCCGGGGAAGCCGGTGATGAGATCGGTGGTG
>CAVHKA010000066.1:1610-9998 GCA_963636325.1 Agathobacter sp.
CACCTCCAGATAGTTCGGCGTATGCCCGCGCCACAGGCCGTCCTTTTCCTCTTCAAACAGGACGGGAACCGTCTTACCCAGTTGACGGCCCAGATATGCCTGTTCCATCTCGCCTGCGACGGCGGCGGCGCGGTGCGCCCGCGCCTCCTTCTCCTGCATGGGCACCTGACCGGGCATATCACAGGCCGGAGTGCCGGTGCGTCTGGAGTAGGGAAAAACGTGCATGGCGGAAAAGCCGGCCTCCCGAATGAAGGCCAGTGTCTGCTCAAACTCATCCTCTGTCTCCCCGGGGAAACCGGTGATAAGATCGGTGGTGACGGCCACGTGGTCGAAGTGCTGCCGCAGCAGCTGCACCGATTCATAGAAGCGGGCGGTGTCGTACTTGCGGTTCATGCGCTTCAGGGTGGCGTCGCAGCCGGATTGCAGCGACAGATGGAAGTGGGGACACAGGTTGGGGAGCCTCACCGCCCGGCGGCAGAAGTCCTCGGTGATGGTGCGGGGCTCCAGACTGCCCAGCCGCAGACGCATGTCGCCTGCCGCGGCGCTGACGGCCTCCAGAAGGTCGATGAGGCCGGTACCGTTCTTCAGGTCGTGGCCCCAGCTGGAGATCTCGATACCTGTCAGCACCAGCTCACGGTAGCCCTCGGCCCGAAGCTGCGCGGTCTGGGCCGCCGCCGTCTCCAGCGGCAGCGACCGCACCGGGCCCCGGGCGTAGGGGATGATGCAGTAGGTGCAGAAGTTGACGCAGCCATCCTCCACCTTCAGCATGGCGCGGGTACGCTCGGCCATGCCGCCGGCGGGCAGCACCTCAAACTGGCGGCGGCGCAGGGCGTCGTCCAGCAGGGTGACCGGCTCCTTCTCGTGGGCGGCCTGCTCCAGAAGGTCCAGGAACGCCATCCGGTCGCCGGTGCCGGCGATCAGATCCAGCGCCAGACCCGCCGCCTCGTCGGGATGGGTCTGGACGTAGCAGCCGCAGGCGGCCACCACGGCGTTTTCGTTGAGCTTGCGGCAGCGGCGGATCATCTGGCGGGACTTTTTGTCGCTGACGGCGGTGACGGAACAGGTATTGACGATGTAGGCATCCGCCGTTTCCTCAAAGGGCACCAGCGTATGGCCCCGGCGGACAAGCTCCTGCTCCATGGCCTGAGTTTCATATTGGTTCACCTTGCAGCCAAGGGTGTAAATCGCAACGCGCATCTTGCACTTTCCTTTTTGATACAGTATAATTAAAAATTACGGACACTCACCATAAGAAAACAGTCCCTAAAATAATACCCCATTATACTTGATTCCGGCCGGTATGACAATACCCGACAGGCGAAAAATAGAGAGGAAACCGTTATGATTTATCTGGATCACGCCGCCACCACCCCTGTACCCAAGGCTGTTGCCGATGAAATGTACCGCGTGCTGACGCAGCAGTTCGGCAATCCCTCCTCCCAGTATCCCATGGGGCAGGAGGCGAAAAAGATGGTGGAGGGCTATCGGGCCGTTATCGCGGGCGCGGTGGGCTGCCAGCCGAAAGAGCTGCACTTCACCTCCTGCGGTACCGAGAGCGACAACTGGGCCATTCAGGCCGCCCTGTGGCAGAACCGCCATGCGGGCCGCCATATCATCACCACCACCGTGGAGCACAGCGCCGTGCTGGAGACCTGCCGTGCGCTGGAGCAGCAGGGCTATGAGGTGACATATCTCAAGCCCGATAAGACCGGCCACATCACCGCTGCCCAGGTGGGCGAGGCCCTGCGGGAGGATACGGCGGTGGTCAGCGTCATGCTGGTGAACAATGAGACCGGCTGCGTGTTCCCTGTGGCGGAGATCGCCCGGCTTCTGAAGGAGCGCCATAGCCGCGCCCTGCTGCATACCGACGCGGTGCAGGGCTTCATGAAGGTGCCCTGCGATCCCAGGGCGCTGGGCGTGGACATGATGAGCCTTTCCGCCCACAAGATCGGCGGCCCCAAGGGCATCGGCGCGCTGTACGTCGGCCCCAATGTCCGCAATATCCGCCCGCTGCTCCACGGCGGCGGACAGGAGGAGGGCACCCGCTCCGGCACCGAGGCCACCGCCCAGATCGCGGGCTTTGCCAAGGCGGCGGAGCTGCGCTCCCAGGGGCTGGCGGATAAGCTGGCCCATATGGCGGAGGTGAAGGCCTATTGCCGGGAGAAGCTGCTGTCCATCGACGGTGTGGTGGCCGTGGGGCAGGGCGAAGCGCCCCATATCCTGATGGTGTCGCTGGTGGGGTATCCCAGCGCCAACGTGGTCACCGATCTGGGAAGTCAGGGTATCTGCCTGTCGGCGGGCAGCGCCTGCCACCGGGGCAAGCTGAGCCATGTGGTGACGGCCCTGGGGCTGGATAAGCGCACCGCCAACGGCGTGCTGCGCGTCAGCTTCGGCCCGGAGACCACCTTTGACGATATCGACGCGCTGTACGCGGCGCTTTTGCAGCACAAGAATACACGTTTTCCCATGCTATGAGGTAAGAAATGATCCGAGAACTGAAACGTCCCCGTACCTTTTATGAGCGGCTTTTCCGCCTGACGGCGCCTATCGCCCTGCAAAATCTCATCACCTTTTCCCTGGGCCTCATCGACACTTTCATGGTCAGCCGCCTGAGCAACGAGGCCATGGCCGCCGTGACCACCGCCAATGTGCCGGTGTTCCTGCTGATCTCCATCGTGTTCGGCGTCCAGTCCGGCGTGGGCATCCTCATCAGCCAGTACTGGGGCAAAAAGGATCTGGACAACATCAGCCGCGCCATGGGCGTGGCCGCCTATCTGGGCGTGGGCATCGCCGCGGTGATCGGCGTGGTGCTTTACCGGTGGCCGGTAGAGATCATGGATCTGCTCAGCAACAACCACGACCTGTCGGTGCTGGGCGCGCCGTATCTGCGCCTGATCGGCTTTTCCTATGTGTTCAATATGCTGTCCTCCATCTACGTCAGCGCCCAGCGCAGTGTGGAGAATTCCGCCTTCGGCATGAAGCTGTTCGGCATGTCCACGGTGATCAACACCGGCATGAACTATCTGCTGATCTTCGGCAAGTGCGGCTTCCCCATGCTGGGGGTGGAGGGCGCGGCCATCGCCACGCTGCTGAGCCGTGTGGCGGAGTTTGTGGTGTGCCTGTTCTGCGCCCTGCGCAGCAAGACCATGCCCCTGCACCTGAAGGCCTTTTTCCGCCCCGGCTGGGAGATGCTCCGCCGGTTCGTGAAGTATTCCTCTCCGGTGCTGTGCAATGAGCTTTTCTGGGGCCTGGGCAACAGTATGCTGACGGTGATCCTGGGCTATACGGTCAACTCTGTGGAGTATCTGGCGGCCAACGCCGTCATGGGCAACCTGAACCGGCTGTTCCTGGTGGTGTGCTTCGGCCTTGGCGCGGCTACCGCCGTCATGGTGGGCAAGGCTATTGGCGAGGGGCAGAGCCGCGAGGAGGTGCTGGAACTGAGCCACACCCTGCTGTGGGTCACCATCCTGGTGGGCGTGGTGCTGGCGGTGTTCGCGCTGGCGCTGGTGCCGCTGCTGTTCCAGCCGGTGATCTTCCCCCTGTTCAAGCTGTATGAGGAAACGGCCCGCATCGCCACGGCCCTGGCCGTGACGGGCTTCGCGTCCATTCCGCTGCATGCCTATTCCATCACCGCCGTCACCGGCGTGCTGCGGGCAGGCGGCGATGTGTTCTGCTCCGCCGTGCTGGATATCGCGCCCCAGTGGCTGGCGGCCCTGCCGCTGACGGCGCTGTTCGCGCTGGTGCTGGGCAGCTCCCACTGGTGGGTGGCGGCTGCCATTCAGGCGGAATCCCTGATCAAATGTCCCCTGTGCTTCCTCCGCATCCGGAAGGGAAAGTGGATCCATGATGTGACGCTGCCGGAGGGGGAGAAGCAATGAAAAGTCTCTTTCGCTGCACTGTGTGCGGCGCGGCGCTTGACCGGGAGGAAAAGACCTGCCGCTGCCCCAACGGCCACTGCTTCGACATCGCAAAAGAGGGCTATACCTATCTGCTGCCGGTGAATCAGCGGCATTCCAAAGCGCCCGGCGACGACAAGGCCATGACCGCCGCCCGCAGCGACTTCCTCAAGAAGGGCTATTACGGCTTTTTGCAGCGGGCGCTGTGTGATCTGGCGGTCCGGTACGCGCCGGAAGCCCCTGCCGTGCTGGACGTGGGCTGCGGCGAGGGGTACTATACCGCCGCGATTTATGAAGCGCTGTCCCGCACCGGGAAGGAACCCCGCATGGCGGGCATCGACATCTCCAAGGACATGGTACGGCGGGCGGCAAAGCAGGTGAAGCAGGCGGAGATCGTCGTGGCCAGCGCCTATCATCTGCCGCTGGCGGACGGGACCGTCGATCTGCTGCTGGACTGCTTTTCCCCGCTGGCCATCGACGAGTTCCACCGGGTGCTGCGGCCTGACGGGCACTTTCTGTATGTCGTTCCGGCGGCGGAGCACCTGTGGGAGATGAAGCAGGTGCTGTATGACCGCCCCTACCGCAACGAGACCGGCGAGACGCCCTATGAGGGCTTCCGGTATACGGATATCGTCCATGTGAAGGATACCATCACCCTGCCCTGTCAGGAGGACATTCAGGCCCTGTTCGGCATGACGCCCTACTGCTGGAAAACGCCCCGGGCGGGGAAGGAGCGTCTGGCGGCGCTGGAGCAGCTGACCACCACGGCGGCCTTTGATATCCATATTTTTGAGCGCGTGTGAAAGGAGAACGTTCCATGAAGTGCTGCGTCCTGTTTGGCTCGCCCAGAGGCGGGCAGAGCAATACCCGCGCCCTGATGACGCCGTTCCTGGATGAGTGGCAGGCGGCGGGCAACACCTTTGTGGTGTACTCCCTCTATGACGAGGCCATCAGCCCCTGCATGGCCTGCCGGGGCTGCCAGTGGGACTGGGACGGCCCCAACTGCGTCATTGACGACGATATGAACGCGATTTTTGAGGATATCCTCGACTGCGACCTGCTGCTGTTGGCCAGCCCCATCTATCTGTGGAGCTGTACCGCCCCTATGAAGGCGGCGCTGGATCGCTGCATCTACGCCCTGTGCAAGTACTACGGCGACGAGAAAGGCCCGTCCCTGTGGGAGGGCAAGGCCGTGGCGGCCATCACCACCTGCGGCTATCGGGTAGAGAAGGGGGTCGACCTGTGGGAGGAGGCCCTGCGCCGCACCTGCAAGCATGCCCGCCTTCAGTGGCTGGGCCTGTACGGCGAGCGGCATCTGGGCTACAAGACCGCGTTTATGGACGAGGAGAAGGCACAGCATGCCCGTGAGTTTGTCCAGCGGGTCATGTGGCAGATGATGAAGGCGGAGAAATGAGATGGAGACCATGACCAGACGGAGAAAACGGAGAAGAAGCGTCCTGCCGGTGCTGCTGGCTGTTGTGCTGGCGGCGGTCGCGGCGGTGCTGCTGGTGCTGGTGTTCCGATCGCTGCGGCCCGTGGCCCAACGGGAGGAGCCGGACCCCCACGCGGGACAGGTCTACGTCAACGACGGGGCCAACATGGTATGGCTGACGCCCCATGAGAATTTCGCCGTCAGTCCGCTGCGGCGCTGGCAGTTCGTGACGCTGGAGGAGCAGCCCCACTATCAGGGCAGCGACTTTACCACCCGCCGGGGCATCGACCTGTCGGTGTTTCAGGGTGATGTGGATTGGGATAAGGCCGCGGCGGACGGCGTGGAGTTTGCCATCATCCGCCTGGGCTACCGGGGCTACGGCAAGGGCGCCTTGCAGCCGGACGAGCTGTTCGCCAGCCATCTGGACGGCGCCCACGCCGCCGGGATCGACACGGGCGCGTACTTCTTCTCGCAGGCCCTGACGGCGGAGGAGGGCAGGGAGGAGGCGCAGTATGTGCTGGAGCAGCTGGATGGCCGCAGGATGGAAATGCCCATCTACTTCGACTGGGAGCCCATCGCGGTGGAGGATTCCCGCACCAACGGCTATGACTACGCCCACCTGACCGACAGCGCCGTGGCCTTCTGCCAGACCATTGAGGCGGCGGGCTACCGGGCCGGTGTTTACATTAACCGCCAGCAGGGGTACTATCACTACGACCTGAGCCGCCTGGCGGACTATTCCCTTTGGGTGGCGGACTATAACAGCTATCCCGACTTTTACTACCGCTTCGACATGTGGCAGTATACCGCCAACGGGCAGCTGGACGGCATCGACATTCAGGTGGACATGAACCTGCTGTTTGTACCGAATTAAAAATAACTCCGTGCGCCGCGGCGCACGGAGTTATTTTTATCAAAGGAGACAGGGAAAGGTCAAGCGTCATTTTCCGGAGCGTCCTTGGTGCAGTGCTTTTTCCACAACCGCAGAAGGGGATGGTAAAAGGCCGCGCCCAGACCGCCCGCTGCCAGCAGCACCAGAAATACGGTATTCAGTACCGACAGCAGGGTATATTGCTGTAATACCGGGGCCACGAAGCCGCCGGGAAAGCCGGCGTTGCTGTCCATAAAGTCCAGCATGTCCGAGCTGAAATTGGAAAACATGGAGGCGGCTGCGGCGGCCCAGATGAACCGGAGGGCTACCGAACCCACCGCGCCGGCGATGGCCGCCGCCAGCAGGTATTTGCGGGGCTTCGGCCATGCGACGCCCGGCACATGGCCGGGGTCCGTTCTCTCGTCCAGCAGCAGATAATCGGTCGGCACGCCGAACAGACGGCTGAGGGCGATGACATTTTCCGTATCCGGCACCGACGCGCCGCTCTCCCACTTGGACAGGGCCTGCCGGGAGACGTTGATCCGCTGCGCCAGCTCCTCCTGACTCCATCCCTGGGCTTTGCGCAGGGCTTGCAGCTTTTCACCAAAGGTCATGGGCGGTTCTCCTTTCCGTCGTTCAGAATATCCTCGTGCCAGAAGCGGCGCAGTTGATCATAGAAAATGCTGCCGACGCCGCCGATCAGAAACATGGCCTGCAAAGGCAGTGTCAGCCATGTGAGGTGATAGTAGGAATTCAGGTTGCCGATGGCGGTCAACCCTTCATGAGAGTCGGGGAGGACAGAACCCCAGATGCTCAGTGCCACCACGCCGATCAGGCCGATGATGCCCGCTGCCGCCAGCACCAGCCGTTTTGTGGGCCAATTCTTTCGCCATTGAGGAGTGGCCGCTGCGGGAGCGGCCTGCGTCGAGGTTTCGTGTTCTGCCAGCAGCAGATAGTCGGTGGTGACGCCGAACAGGCGGCTGAGGGCGATGACATTCTCCGTGTCCGGTACCGATGCGCCGCTCTCCCACTTGGACAGGGCTTGCCGGGAGACGTTGATCCGCTGCGCCAGCTCCTCCTGACTCCATCCCCGTGCCTTGCGCAGGGCTTGCAGCTTTTCACCAAAGGTCATGGGCGTTTCTCCTTTCTGTTTCTGCTGCTATTCTACCAGAAACGGGATGTAAAGTCTACCTACGGCGGCTTACAATCGCCGCAACCAGAGTTGACATTGGAGAAAAAGATACAAAAAGGCAGCCTGTCCGCCGGACAGGCTGCCTTTTATGCTCAGTTCTTCTTGCCGCCGTGCTGGGCCTTCATGCGGCGCTCGTGGTTCAGGATGGTCTTGCGGATGCGGAGGTTCTTGGGAGTGACCTCCAACAGCTCGTCATCCGCCAGGAACTCCAGGCACTGCTCCAGGCTCATCTTCCGGGGCGGCACCAGACGCAGGGCGTCATCGCTGCCGGCGGCACGGGTGTTGGTCAGCTGCTTCTTCTTGCAGACGTTCACCACGATGTCCTCCTGCTTGGGGCTGATGCCCACTACCATGCCCTCGTACACGCCCACGTTGGGGCCGATGAACAGAACGCCGCGCTCCTGTGCGTTGAACAGGCCGTAGGTGATGGACTCGCCGGTCTCGCTGGCCACCAGAGAGCCGGTGTTGCGGCGGGTCAGCTCGCCCTTATAGGGGGCGTAGCTGTCAAACACGCTGGCCATGATGCCCTCGCCGCGGGTGTCGGTCAGGAACTCGTTGCGATAGCCGAACAGGCCGCGGCTGGGGACAAGGAACTCCACCTTCATGCGGTTGCCGATGGGGGTCATCTCCGTCAGGTCGGCCTTGCGGGCACCCAGCTTTTCGATGACCGCGCCCACGCTCTCGCTGGGCACGTCCACCACCAGACGCTCGATGGGCTCGCACTTCTTGCCGTCGATGGTCTGATACAGCACGCGGGGAGGAGAAACCTGAAACTCATAGCCTTCGCGGCGCATGGTCTCGATCAGGATGGACAGGCTCATCTCACCGCGGCCCGCCACGTTGAAGGCGTCCATCACGCCGTCGATCTCGCTGACACGCAGGGACACGTCCTTCAGCGTTTCGCGCCACAGACGGTCGCGGAGCTGGCGGCTGGTGACGAATTTGCCCTCCCGCCCGGCAAAGGGACTGTCGTTGACGGAGAAGGTCATCTCCACCG
>CAVHKA010000067.1:0-9948 GCA_963636325.1 Agathobacter sp.
CACAGAGGGAGGTGAAAGGGCGACGGCTTTTTACTCCGCACCGCACCGTTGCGGTATACCCCGAAAAAGCAAACATTCAACTAAACATAAAATTTGGAGGTAAAGTATCATGTTGTTTCCCGCTGAAATGAAGTATTCCAAGGATCACGAGTGGATGAAGGAAGAGGACGGCGTTGTGGTGATCGGCATTTCCGACTTCGCGCAGGACGCGCTGGGCGACGTGGTGTTCGTGAACCTGCCCGGCGAGGGCGACGAGGTCACCGCCGGCGAGGCCTTTGGCGACGTGGAGTCCGTCAAGGCCGTGTCCGACCTGGTGTCCCCCGTGACCGGCACCGTGTGCGCCGTCAACGAGGAGCTGCTGGACGAGCCGGAGCAGCTGAACAAGGCTCCCTATGACGCATGGCTCATCAAGGTGGAAAATGTGTCCGACACCGAGGAGCTGCTGGATGCCGCCGCTTACGAGGCCTTCTGCGCACAGGAGGGCTGATATGGGCAGCTACATCCCCTCTACGCCTCAGCAGCGGCAGGAAATGCTGAAGGGCATCGGCCTTTCCTCCTTCCGTGAGCTGTACGGCGATGTCCCGGCGGAGATGTATCTGGATCGTCCTCTGAACATCCCCTCCGGCATGAGCGAGCTGGAGGTAGGCCGGGCCGTCCGCGCCATGGCGGACAAGAACCGGGTCTACGACGTGATCCTCCGGGGCGCGGGCGCTTATGACCACTACATCCCCAGCATCGTCAAGTATATCCCCGCCAAAGAGGAATTCCTGACGGCCTATACCCCCTATCAGGCGGAGATGAGCCAGGGCCTTTTGCAGTCTATCTTTGAGTATCAGACCATGATCTGCATGCTGACGGGCATGGACGTGTCCAACGCCTCCGTCTATGACGGCGCTACCGCCGCCGCCGAGGCCGCCGCCATGTGCCGCGACCGCAAGCGCCGGGTGACGCTGGTGTCCGCCGCGGCGCACCCCGATACCATCAACACCATCCGCACCTATTGCTACGGCACCGGCGACGAGCTGCGCGTCGTCCCGGAAAAGGACGGCAAGACCGATCTTGACGCCCTGCGGGAGATGCTGACCCCCGACGTGGCCAGCTTCTATGTGCAGCAGCCCAACTTCCACGGCCTGTTTGAGGACGCGGAGACGCTGGGCGCGGCCGTCCACGAGGCGGGCGCGCTGTACGTCGTGGGCTGCAATCCCATCGCGCTGGCCATCATGAAAACGCCCCGTGACTGCGGCGCGGATATCGCCGTGGGCGAGGGTCAGCCGCTGGGCCTGCCGCTGGCGGTGGGCGGCCCGTACCTGGGCTACATGGCCACCACCGAAAAGCATATGCGCAAGCTGCCCGGCCGCATCGTGGGCGAGACCACGGACGCCGAGGGCCGCCGCGCCTATGTGCTGAGCTTACAGGCCCGCGAGCAGCACATCCGCCGGGAGAAAGCCAGCAGCAACATCTGCTCCAACGAGGCCCTGTGCGCCCTGACCGCCGGACTTTACATGTCCACCATGGGTCCTGACGGCATGGCGCAGGCAGCGGAGCAGTCCATGGCCAAGGCCCACTATCTGGCAAACGCCCTGTGCGCCATCGACGGCGTAAAGCTGCGCTATGACGGCGACTTCTTCCATGAGTTCGTCACCGATATGCCCAAAACGGAGGAAGTCCTTGCCGCCCTGTCCGATGCCGGTATTCTGGGCGGACTGCCCGTGGACGGCGGCATCCTGTGGTGCGCCACCGAAAAGGTGACGAAGGACGCCATGGACAAGACCGCTGCCATCGTGAAGGAGGTGCTGGCAAAATGAAGCTGATCTTTGAAAAGAGCGTTCCCGGCCGTCATTGCAGCCTTCTGCCTGCCTGCGATGTACCCGAAGTCAAGCTGCCCGCCGCCTTGCGGCGTGAGCGCAAGCCCGCCCTGCCGGAGATGAGCGAGACCGATATCTCCCGCCACTACACGGAGCTGGTGCAGCAGGTGCACGGCGTCAACTGCGGGTTCTATCCCCTTGGCTCCTGCACCATGAAGTATAATCCCCGCATCGACGAGGAGGTGGCCGCGCTGGAGGGCTTTACCGCCATCCATCCACTCTCCCCCGTTGCTGACCAGCAGGGCGTGCAGGAAGTGCTGGACACCGCCAAGTCCTACCTGTGCGAGATCACCGGCATGGACGACATGACCTTCCAGCCTGCCGCCGGTGCCCACGGCGAGTTCACCGGCGTGCTGCTGATCAAGCAGTACCACGACGCACGGGGCGACCACAAGCGCACCAAGATCATCGTGCCTGACAGCGCCCACGGCACCAACCCCGCCACCGCCGCCATGTGCGGCTATCAGGTGGTGAACATCGCCTCCGGCCCCGACGGCTGTGTGGATCTGGAGGCCCTCCGGGCCGTGCTGGGTGAGGATACCGCCGGATTGATGCTGACCAACCCCAACACCGTGGGCATCTTTGACCACAACATTCTGGAGATCACCCGCCTTGTCCACGAGGCCGGCGGCCTGTGCTACTACGACGGGGCCAACCTGAACGCCGTCATGGGCGTTGTCCGCCCCGGCGACATGGGCTTTGACTGCATCCACATGAACCTGCACAAGACCTTCGCTACGCCTCATGGCGGCGGCGGCCCCGGCGCGGGCGCGGTGGGCTGCAAGAGCTTCCTGTCCCCCTATCTGCCCCACAGCGCCATGGCGGAGGAACCGGGCCACATTCAGGTGCGGGGCTTCCGGGGCAACTTCCTTGTTGTTGTCCGGGCGCTGGCCTATCTGCTGACACTGGGCCGCGAGGGGATTCCCGAGGCCGCCCAGAACGCGGTGCTGAACGCCAACTATCTCATGCACCTGCTGAAGGGCACCTACACCCCCGCCTATGACCGCATCTGCATGCATGAATTCGTGCTGGATCTCAGCGATCTGAAGAAGGCCACCGGCGTTACGGCGCTGGATGTGTCAAAATCCCTCATTGACGAGGGTATCCATCCCCCCACCATGTACTTCCCGCTGATCGTCCACGAGGCGCTGATGCTGGAGCCCACCGAGACGGAGGGCCCCGAAACGCTGGAGCACGCCGCCGAAGTACTGCGGGCGCTGTATCAGAAGGCCCACGATGACGCGGAGACCATGCATACCGCGCCCCACCATATGCCCATCGGCCGTCCCGACGAGGTGAAGGCCGCCCGGCATCCCGTGGTGCGCTGGCAGTCGGAGGAATAACCTATGGACTATCAACTGATCGTCATTGGCGCAGGCCCCGGCGGCTATACCGCCGCCCTGCGTGCCGCCGCGCTGGGCCTGCATACCGCCGTGGTGGAGTGCCGCGAGGTGGGCGGCACCTGCCTGAACCGGGGCTGCATCCCCACCAAGACGCTGCTGCACGCCTCTCAGGTCTACCGGGACGCGGTGGACGGTGCGGCCATGGGCGTCCACGCGGCAAACGCCGCCTTCGACATGGGCGAAATTTTCGCCTATAAGCGCGGCGTGTCGGAAAAGCTGCGCAGCGGCATCCACGGCTTGCTGAAATCCGCGAAGGTCGATCTGATCGAGGGCGTGGGCCGCATCGCCGCGCCCGGTCAGGTAGACGTCACCGCCGCCGACGGCACGGTGTCCCATTACACCGCTGAGCGCATTTTGATCGCCACCGGCTCCGTCAACGTGCGGCCCCCCATCCCCGGACTGGATCTTCCCGGCGTCATGACCTCCGACGAACTGTTGGAGGGCTGCGACCGGCTCTATGACTCGCTGGTCATCATCGGCGGCGGCGTCATCGGCGTGGAGTTCGCCACCTTCTACCGCAATCTGGGCTGCGCCGTCACGCTGGTGGAGGGCATGGACCGTCTGCTGCCCAACATGGACCGTGAGCTGGGGCAGAATCTCCAGCAGATCATGAAGAAGCAGGGCGTCGAAATCCTGACCAACGCCATGGTGCAGTCGCTGGAACAGACGGAGAACGGCCTTGCCGTCCATGTGGTGCAGAAGGGCGCGGAAAAGACCGTCACCGGTGAAAAGGTACTGTGCGCCATTGGCCGCCGGGCCTATTGGGACGGCGTGTTTGCCGACGGCCTGACCCCCGAAGTCCGGGGCAAGAGCCTGAAGGTGGACGAGAACTTCCAGACCAGCATCCCCGGCGTGTACGCCATCGGTGACGCTTCCTCCGTGGTGCAGCTGGCCCATGTGGCTGCCGCCCAGGGCACCGCCTGCGTGGAGCGCATGTGCGGCGCAGCCGACCACGTTGACCTGAATGTGATCCCCAGCTGCATTTACAGCGCGCCGGAGATCGCCGTGGTGGGCATCACCGAGGCCGAAGCCAAGGAGCAGGGAATTCCCGCTGCCGTGGGTAAGTGCACCATGTTCGGCAACGCCCGCACCGTCATCGAGGATCCGGGCCGCTGCTTCATGAAGATCGTGGCCCATGCCGAAACTCATGAAATTCTGGGGGCTTCCCTCATGTGCCAGCACGCCAGCGACATGATCAGCCAGATCAGCGCCGCCATGGTGAACCACCAGACGGCGGAGGATCTGCGCCGCGTCATGCGGCCCCATCCCTCCTTCGAGGAAGCCATGACCGAGGCGCTGGACGCCCTGGCCGCCAAGCTGGGCTGAGGCAAGACAAGAACGAAAAAGGACGCCGCAGTTCAAAACCGCGGCGTCCTTTTTATGCATATGGTATCTGCCGCCCTCAGCGGCCGAACAGCTGGACCCAATACACCTCGCGGCCGGAGGAGCAATAGCCCACACCCAGCGTGCGGAAGGAGCTGTCCAGAATGTTGTCCCGGTGGGACGAGGAATTCATCCACTTGGAGACCGCGCCGTCGGCGGTCATATCCGTGCCCATGACCATATTTTCGCCGCAGGCCAGCGAACTGACGGTGAAGCAGCTGCTGCCGTCCGGCCGCGTATGGCTGAAGGATATGGTGCTCTCCTGGGCGCGGGTGGCGGCGGCGCTGCACAGCGCGTCGCTGAGGGTCAGCGGGGCCAGGCCATAGTCCGCCCGATAGGCGTTCACCAGCTCCAGCACACGGTCCACCGAGCTGCTGCCGGAAGATGCCGCGACCTGCTGCACCGGCGCTTCCTTCCGGGCGGGCTCCGCCGTGTCCTCTGTTACGGCGGGAGCCTCCGCTTCCTTGGCGGGCTCCTTTACTTCCTCTTTCGGTTCTTCCTTGGGTTCCTCCTTGACCTCCGGCTGGGGTGCGGCCTCCGGCGCAGGCGTTTCCCGCGGCGTGTCGGCTTTCTCCTCCACCTGCTTCAGCAGCAGGTCCTCGGTGGAACCCGGCTGAACGGTCTCTGCTGTCATGACCGGATCTGCGTCCGGCGCCGGATCGACCTCCGGCAGGTCATTTCCGGGAACGGCCGTCACACCCACCAGTACCGCGAAAACCGCGACGACAGCCGCCCACACGATCAACTGCTTGATACGTCCCATACTGCTCTCTCCTTGCCTGCCGGGGCTTGATCCTCCGACGGGCCGCATCGGAGAAAAGAAGTCGTTCTCCCCTTGCGGCGCGCCATACCCCGGACATACAAATAAGATTAAACCACAAAATCGGGGAAAAGGCAAGAAAATTGCGAAAAATGGAATAATCTGGCGGACCGCCGCCGGGGCAGCGCGTCAGCGCAGCTCTCTGCCCAGGGTATAGGCGCGGTCCAGCTCCTCCTTCGTGAGATCCTCCGCCGTGGACGCATTGCGCACATTCAGGACACCGGCGTTCTCCCATCCCAGATATCCGGTCATCTGGTGGAACATCTCGTTTCCGGCCAGCGCGGAGTCCATCGCCTCGTCCGCCATAGCGGTGATGAGAAGGGCCTTTTTCCCGCCCATCAGTGCGTCGTTGTTGGCATAGAACCGGTCGATGACCGCCTTGAGCTGGGCATTGATGGCGAAGTAGTAGACAGGCGACACGAACACCACCGCGTCCGCCGCCAGCAGGTGGGGATTCAGCAGCTTCATGTCGTCCGCGGCAAAGGTACACTCCCCCGTGCGGAGACACTTGTCGCAGCCGATACAGGTGTGAACATCCTGAAACGCCGCGTCGAAACGGTAGACCTCATGTCCGGCGTCCAGCGCGCCCTGCTGGAATCTGTCCGCCAGCGTGGCGGTGGTGCCGTGCCGGTGCGCGCTGCCGGTGATCATTACGATTTTCATGTTGCTGCCCTCCATTTAATTTTGATATTCGTGTCTTATTCTACCCTCAATTATGACATCCCGCCGCGCCGCCTGCAACCTGACTTCCCGGCGGCCCCCTCTCGCTGTCAGGATATCAAAATGCCGCCGTATGAACGGATCATACGGCGGCGTTGAGGGTCTTTTTCTTTTTGCTTGTGATCGCCGCGGCAGGACGGCCCCGGTTTACGCCTGTTCTTTGCGGATGGCCTCCACCATGCGGGTCAGGCCAGTCTCGATGATGCTGCGGGGCATGGCCAGATTCAGGCGGATGTATCCGGCGGCGTTGCCCACGAACAGTCCGTTGCCGCCCTCCAGCAGCACGCCCGCCTTGTTGGCGAAGAAGTCCGGCAGGTCGGTGGTCTCCGGCAGGCATTTGCCCAGATCGACCCATGCGAGATACGTGGCCTCCGGAATATACATGACCGCCTCCGGCAGCTCACGGGCGAGGAACTCCTTCACGAAGGCGAAGTTTCCGTCCAGATACTCCTTCAGTGCCTCGTGCCACGCGCCGCCGTGCTCATAGGCGGCCTTGGCCGCCGTCAGGGACATGGGGTTCACCATGCCGAACAGCTTGTCCCGATCCTTGAACCGATCCCGGAGGGCCTTGTTGCGGATAATGATATTGGAGAAGGCCAGACCCGCCAGATTGAAGGTCTTGCTGGGCGCCATGCAGGTGATAAGTTTGGGATAATCGCCCATGACCTTGGCCATGGGGATATGGCGGCGGCCGCAGCGGATCAGGTCGCAGTGGATCTCGTCGGACACCACCCACAGGTTATACTTCCGCATGATCTCACCGGCGCGGCGCAGCTCCTCCTCCGTCCACATGCGGCCGGTGGGGTTCTGGGGATTGCACCAGAATACCAGCTTGCAGGCGGGATCGGCGCACTTCTTTTCAAAGTCCTCGAAGTTCATCTCGAAGGTGCCGTCGGCCTTCTTATGAAGCGGCGAGGTCAGCACGCCCACACCGGCGTACTCCGCCGCGTGGACAAAGTAGCCGTAGGCGGGGGTATTCACCAGCACCTTTTCATCCTTGGTGCACAGCGTCTCCGTCAGCTGGTACAGGGCGGGGATGATACCCGGCGTCACGCACAGCTGCTCCTGAGGGAAGCCCCAGTCGTAGTGATCCTTGCACCACTTGGAAAAGGCGTGGTAGTACTCGTCATCGTACAGTCCGGTGTAGCCGAAGATGCGGCGGTCGATGCGGCCGCGGAGGGCATCCAGAATTTCCGGCGCCACGCCGAACTCCATGTCGGCCACCCACATGCGGACGAACTCCTCGTCCTTGTAGGGGAACACCTTCTCCGGGCCGACGTGGAAGATGTAGCCCCGGAAGCCGTCGGTGTTCAGGGCGTTGGTATGGCGGCGGTCGATGATCTCGTCAAAGTTGTAGGTCATGGTGGTTGCTCCTTTCTATCTCAGCGATGATCGCGTTTCTGACGCTTGTACCGCGTTTTCTTCATTATAGCGGGATATGCCGGCACTTTCACGTCACGATAACATTTAAGCGGGTGCGTTTTCGCACCCGCTTATGCTTGTCCGGCGATCACTGTCTATTCCCCGTGATGTAGTAGTCGCAGTATTCCCCGCCGTTGGCCAGCGTCTGCTCTCTGTGCAGTACGCCGTGCTGAAGGGTGATCATCACCTCGTCCAGCTCGCAGAACAGCGGCATCAGCTCGGGGACCCCCAGCTTTTCCGTGTAAATACAGATGGGGCAGCGGGTGATGCGGTAATAGCAGGCGCCCTCATAGGGCTGGCCCACAAAGTCCACCTTGAAGGAGGTGGGGTACTGCTTTTCCTTTTCCAGCGTGTACCACTTAAAATACTTGACGACGCTCTTTTTGTTCTCCGCCTTGCCCTTGTCGGTGTTCAGGTCGGTCTTGGCAAAGTACCACTTGACGTGATAAAGGGCGCGGCGCATCATCTCCTGCACGGTCGTTGGCGGGATCTTCTTCTCGCTGGCCACATACGGCGCGACAAAGGCCAGGGCGAACAGCTCGTTGTACGCCATGGGATTGTCGTCACCGATGTCGTCCGCCTGCTCCACCAGCTCCCGATAGACCTTTTTGCTCTTTTTCATGATCTCAGCAGCATAGGCCTTGCCGTATTTTTCGGTCAGCACCTTTTTCATGGGGCTTTGGAACATCCAGAAATAGAAGCCGTTGTATTTCATATCAGTCACCCTCCCGTGATGTATTTATGGATCCAAAAAACGCGCTCCAGCCGCCAAAGTGATAGACCATCAGCGCGTCCATATACCGCTCGGCGGTCCGGCGGTCAGGACATTCCGCCACGATCCGGCGATAGCTGTCGAACTGCGCGGCGATCAGAAGCCCCAGCAGCTTTTCATCGATACCGGCAAGGCCCGCTTTGTGAAAGAACCTCACGCTCTCGTTGATCTTGCTCTGTACGATCCCGTCGAAGTAGTGTGCAAGGCTGCTTCCCACACTGCGGCAGAGAAGCAGCACCGCCTCCTCGTAATGGTCGAAGATCAGATGAAGGATCGCCGCGGATTCGTGCCGCATGGAGGCTTTCAGCCCCGCCAGGAGATCCGTGTCCGTATCTGCGTAGTACTCCGCCCTGGTATTTTGAAACAGGGCCTCGGTCTCGTCAAGAAATGGCTTGAGCAGGCTCCCGAACAGCTCGTCCTTTGATCTGTACCGGGTCTGGATCGCGCCGACAGTCACCCCAGCCTTCTCTGCGATCTTCCGCAGCGACGCACCGGAATAGCCCTTCTCCAGAAATTCCGTCCGGGCGGCTGCGATGATCTTATCGTCAAGGGTATGATCTCTAAGCGCCATATCATGTCCTCACTTCTCATAATTATGCCGCAATCAATTACGCCGTAATTATAATGCGGCAAAACGGTCTTGTCAAGCGGAAAAAGGAAATCACCTGCCCCGACGGTCATGCGGAGATCACAGGCGGCGCTTCTCCCGGTATTCGCGGCGCGGAAACGGCTTTGCGGCGGTGTTCGTTGTTCATTGCCCTGAAGGGATTCTCCTCTCGCTTGCGAAACGTGCCACCGGCACGTTTCTCCCGGCTTGCCTGTCGCTTACGCTCCGTCAAGCCGGAGCTCGTTTCTCATGCCCTGTTAAAGCCACCAAAAGAAAAACACCACCTGTCGGTGGTGCTTTTCTTTTGGTGGACCTGAAGGGATTCGAACCCTCGACCTCTCGGATGCGAACAAATCAAAAGCTCTGATTTGTATTGATTTTTAGCCATTTCCGGCGCTTTTGCCTGGAATGCGAATGGTCTTGTGACCTCTTTTGCCCGTTGTGACCATGTGTCCCGGAAGCGTCTGTGGTATGCGTTGTGGTCATAGAAAAACAGGCGGAAAGGCGTCCATCCTCGGTGCGCCTATTATAGCCAGAAATAGAAAAAGCGTCAACGGTTTTCTTAACCCTTGGCGGCGCAAACCGTGGGATGCTATAATCAAAGAATAAGGGCAGCTGCTTTGTACGCGCTCCGAAGGCAGAGGAAAAGATGAGAGGAATACCCGATGGTTAGTTGACACTAACCATCGGCGGTGCTATACTTTGGAGCAGAAATGAGGAGTAATGATTTTCTAAGAAAATCATCCGAAAACGCTAAATTAAGCAAGAATAGCTTTGGGAAGGGTGCCGCAGCAATGCGGCTTTTCCAAGACACGATAGTTAGCTGCATCTAACTAAAAGATGTGCGCGTATAGGTTAGATGCATCTAACGACTGGAGGGATGATAGCGATGCGAAAACACAAGAATTTCTGGGACAAAAACGCCGGTCGGTACGACCGCTTTATGCGAAAGGATG
>CAVHKA010000068.1:0-9921 GCA_963636325.1 Agathobacter sp.
AACAATTACATGGTGATAGTACCACAATATGTTGTGGTAGTCAAGAAACAATATCGCTCATATAGAGAATTTGAAAAATTTTTCCTCCGAATGTTAAATTAACGCCTCCTGTTTCCTTTTTATTTAGTGTAAGGACAAGCCGGTCAGAAGATGGCTGGTTCTATTACATGTACCTTGAAAACTGAACAGCCCCACCGGAGGTTATACAGGAGCAGCGGATAGTGTGCGAGGACATAGGGGAGCGCACCCGCCGCATAAGTGCCGCACAGCGGCAGCCTGCAAATACGCGGTCGAAGAGAGCGCAGGAAATGGGCCGGTAGGTGGTGCAAAATGGAAAAGCGAGATGTGTTGCCTTCTTTTGGCGCCGCTACAAAACAGCAGGAGGAACACAATATGTCCGAAAAAACATCCCAAGGATATGATACACGCATAATAGAGAAAGTCCCAATACACTTGAAAGTGGTCTTAACGATTCGTGAAGCTGCCGAGTATAGCAACATTGGTATCAACAAAATAGAGTCTATGCTCAGGCAGCCAAACTGCCCATTTGTTCTTTATGTTGGAACGCGCAAACTCGTAAAACGCAAAGCTTTTGAAGAGTATATTTCCAGCAAAGTGCTACTTTGATGAAATTACTCTGTGTGCGCACCAAAATTGTGACGAGAGATTGAAAATAGCGAGATGCTATGCTATAATTCAAACACTGCCGCACTGGGTTCTTTCTCTTGAGTAAGTTGCTTGAGGAGGAATTCGACAATGGGAAAAAGCTTAAAAGGTAGAGAATGCGGGAAAGGTATCTGCCAAAGAAAGGATGGTAAATACTCAGCAAGATATAGTAACAAGCAGGGAAGGCGTCTTGAAAAGCATTTTGACACACTGGTCGAGGCTAGAAACTGGTTGGCTGATGCAGAGTACAATGATCGGCACAACCTGATAACGGCAGATCCGGAGATGACCGTCGAAGAGTGGTACACTTATTGGATGGACAATCTTATCTGCGACTTGGCCCCCAACACCAGACGTAATTATGAGGAAAGATACCGGATCAATGTTCGCGCGGTAATCGGAGCGATGCGCATATGTGATGTAAAGCCCATGCACTGCAAGGCTATCCTGAATAGGATGGAGTCCAAATATGCTGGTTCAACAATTCGGCAGACATACATCGCAATGGGAACAATGTTTCGGGCTGCTGTCATGAACGATATCCTTATAAAGCATCCCATGAATGGAGTAAGGTTTACAAAGCCTGTCCGAGCTGTTGATGATATTAAATTCTTGACAGTGGACGAACAGGAAAAGTTTATGGAAGTTGCTCGTCAATCACATAATTACAGACAGTATCTGTTATTGCTGGAAACTGGATTAAGAACTTCCGAGATGATTGGATTAACATGGGATTCTATAGACTGGGAGAAAAAGACTCTTACCATCAATAAAGCGTTGGAGTATCGACACTCTAAGCATTGTTGGAGAGCCGGACCGCCTAAAAGCAAGAAGAGCTATAGGACGATTCCTCTCACGGCTAAGGCATATGAGGTACTGTTAGAATGCTATAACGAGCGCAATGACCGGAAAGAAGCCGAAATCATGTCAAGCTGTCTTGAGTATGTGGATCGGCGGACAGGTGAAAAGAACACCATGTTCATGCACGATTTGGTCTTTGTCAACTGGCGCACTGGGGAACCGGCTAAAAACAGCAGCTATGATACCCACCTTTACAAACTCTGCGATAAAGCGGGAATCAGGCGCTTTTGTATGCACGCACTTAGGCATACTTATGCAACCCGTGCTATCGAATATGGCATGCCGCCAAAGACTCTTCAAAAACTGCTTGGTCACGCGAGTATTAAAACCACCATGGATCGCTACGTACACGTCACAGAAGATTTTATGCTGAACGCAGTCCAGATTTTCGAGTCAAAAGGGAAAGCTGGTTGAGTTTGGACAAAATGGTGCGGAAATGGTGCGGAGCGCCCATTCAAAAGACTGGAAACCCTTGAAAATAAAGGAGTTGTGAGAAAAAATGAAACTTGGTATCGTGGGATTGCCCAATGTGGGCAAAAGCACCCTGTTCAACGCCATTACCAATGCCGGGGCGGAGAGCGCCAACTATCCCTTCTGCACCATCGAGCCTAATGTGGGCGTGGTGGCCGTGCCTGACCCGCGGCTGGACAAGCTGGCGGAAATGTACGAGCCGGACAAAAAGACCCCTGCCGTCATCGAGTTCGTGGACATCGCGGGCCTGGTGAAGGGTGCGTCTCAGGGCGCGGGCCTGGGCAATAAGTTCCTGGAAAACATCCGCCGTACTGACGCCATCGTCCATGTGGTGCGCTGCTTTGACGACGAGAACATCATGCATGTGGTGGCCGACGCCAGCCAGAACGTGCCCGTCGATCCGCTGGGCGACATCGAAACCATCGACTTGGAGCTGATCATGGCCGATCTGGAGATGGTGAACCGCCGGGTGGAGAAGGCCACAAAGGCCGCCAAGGGCGACAAGAAGTTCCTGCACGAGGCGGAGGTGTTCAAGGCGCTGGCCGAGCACCTCAACGCCGGGAAGTCCGCCCGCACCTTCGACTGCGGCGACGACCGGGCCATCATCGAGACGGCCGACCTGCTGAGCCTGAAGCCCATCATCTACGCCGCCAACATGGACGAGGACGGCTTCGCCCACTACGAGGACAACAAATATTTCGGCCTGGTCCGTGATCTGGCTGCCAAGGAGGGCGCACAGGTGCTGCCCATCTGCGCCAAGCTGGAGCAGGACATCGCTGAGCTGGACGATCCGGAGGAGCGGGCCATGTTCCTGGAGGATCTGGGCATCGAGAAGTCCGGCCTTGACCGGCTGATCCAGTGTAGCTATGATCTGCTGGGCCTGATCTCCTTCCTGACCTACGGCAAGGACGAGTGCCGCGCCTGGACCATCCGCAAGGGCACCAAGGCCCCGCAGGCCGCCGGGAAGATCCACAGCGATATCGAGCGGGGCTTCATCCGGGCCGAGACCATCAACTTCGATGAGATGATGGCCTGCGGCGGCAGCGTGGCCGCTGCCAAGGAGAAGGGCCTCCTGCGCTCCGAGGGCAAGGACTATGTGGTGAAGGACGGCGACATGATCTACTTCCGCTTCAATGTGTGAGAAGGGGAGGGGCAGCACGCTGCCCTATGCGCTGCTGATCCTGCTGCAAAGCGTGCTGTACGGCTTCGGCAATCCCTTGTCCAAGATCGGCTTCCGCAGCATCACGGTGCTGTGGTGCCTGGGCATCCGGTTTTCCGGCGCGGCGGTGCTGATGCTGTTGCTGTTCGGGCGGCGCACGGTGCGGACGCTGTGCGCCGCGCCGGTAGGTGCGTGGCTGCCGTGCAGTCTTGCCATGGCGGTGGCCTACGCCAGCTGCAACATGGCGCTGCAATTCACCACCGCCACCAATGTGGGTTTCCTCATGTCCCTGCCGGTGCTGTTCACCCCGGCGCTGGCGTGGCTGCTGCTGAAGCGGCCCTATCCCAGGCGGATCATCCCCATTCAGTTGGCGGTGATTGTGGGACTGTACCTGCTGTGCTGCGGCGGCGAGAGCGGCAGCTTTACCTTCGGCATCGGTGAGATGCTGGGGTTAGTGTGCGCGCTGGCATTGGCGGCGGCGCTGGTGTTCTCCGAACGCTCGCTGCCGGGTATCGACCCCGTGTCCATGGCCACGGCGCAGGCCACCGTTACCGGTGTGCTGTGCCTGACGGCGGCGCTGATCTTCGACGACGTGGCGGTGCTGCCGCAGGTGACCACCACCGCGTGGCTGGTGGTGGCCTATCTGGCCCTGACCTGCACCTGCCTTTCCTATGTGCTGCAGAATACGGCCCTGACCCGGCTGTCCTCCTACACGGTGTCGCTGCTGCAATGCACCCAGCCTATCCTGACGGCGGCATGCTCATACCTGCTGCTGCGGGAGCGGCTGACGGCCGTCGGTCTCACCGGCGCAGCCATCATCGTGGCCTGCGTGGTGTGGGAGAATTGGCAGAGCGGAAGGCCGCAAAAATCAAGTGTGAAAATCTCCTCCTGACAGAGGAGATTTTTCTTTTTGGGAAAAATAAACCGATGGATTATGAAGAAAATGCGAAAAATGGCAAAAACCACGCAGTAAAATTTCTTAAAAAGAAAAGTGCACAAATATGGAAAATCATAAAATATGTTCAAAATAGACAAAATGATTCGGTGAATTTCTCTGCTAAAAGCAGAAAAAGTGCTTGAAACCGGCGGAAATACATAGTATACTCTCAAGTGTGGATCGTTAAAAGAATGACAAACTGTCCACCATGTTTAGGAAAGTGAGAAAGGAAAGAAATCACTATGGAAAAACGGTATACCCTGCCCGTAGCCATCGCACTGGTGGTGGGCACTGTCATCGGTTCCGGCATCTTTTTTAAGGCCGAAGCCGTCCTGACCAAGACCGGCGGCAATCTGACTGTCGGTATTCTGGCGTTCATCATCATGGGCGTTGTCATGATCATCAGCGCCTGCACTTTCGGCGCCGTGGCACAGAGCCATGAGGGCGTCGAGGGCCTGGTGGGCTATGCTGCCGCCTCCTGCGGCAAGACCTACAGCTACTATGTTGGCTGGTTCATGGCTGTGATCTATTATCCCTCCCTGGTGTCCGTGCTGAGCTGGCTGCCCGCCCGCTACTTCGGCGTGCTGATGGGCTGGGACGACGCCGTGGTCGGCGGCCGCACCATGATGCTGGCCGGTGTGTTCATGATCGTCACCTATACCATGAACGCTCTGGCTCCCAAGCTGGCCGGTAAGTTCGCCATCGCCACCACCATCATCAAGCTGATCCCCCTGCTGCTGATGGCCGTCGTGGGCACCATCGTGGGCCTGACCAACGGCATGACCGAGTTCAACTTCTCCAACGTCGTTACCGAGATGCCCTTCACCGAGGGCCTGTTCGGCGCCATCGTGTCCCTGGCTTTCGCCTTCGAGGGCTGGATCTGCGCCACCTCCATCGGCACCGAGCTGAAGGATTCCAAGAAGAATATGCCCCGCGCCCTGCTGATCGGCACCCTGATCGTTGCCATCGTGTACGTCATCTACTACGTCGGTCTGGCTGGCGCCGTGAAGTCCGAGGTCATGATGGCCGGCGGCGAGGCCGGCGCCAAGATCGCCTTCCAGAACATCTTCGGTCAGGTGGGCGGCGCTGCCATCTTCGTGTTCGTTGTGATCTCCTGCTGGGGCACCTGCAACGGCCTGACCATGGCTGTTACCCGCGGCATGTTCGATCTGGCCGTTGAGAGCGGCAGCCCCAAGCTGGCCATGTTCAAGAACGTGGACGCCAACACCAACATGGCCAACAACTCCGCCGTGTTCGGTCTGCTGGTCAGCTCCCTGTGGCTGCTGTACTTCTATGGCGGAGCCATCATGGAAGGCTTCGGCCCCTTCAAGTTCGACTCCTCCGAGCTGCCCATCATCACCCTGTACGCCATCTACATCCCCATCTACATCGCCCTGCTGAAGCGCAAGGATATGACCGGTTTCCAGGGTAATGTGCTGCCCGTCCTGGCCATCCTGTGCTCCCTGTTCATGGTGTTCGCCGCCATCTACTCCCACCGGATGAACGTGGTCTATTACCTGATCGTGTTCGTGGTCATCGAGATCATCGGCGCCTTCTTCAAAGGCGGCAAGAAAGCGTAACTGACGCTTCCTGACCCCAATATTTCGCCCCGGCCCGCGTCGCAAAGACGCGGGCCGGTTTTTGCTTGCAATCCAATGTCGATTGTGATATCATCGGGCGAAAGCTGATACAGGAGGAATGACCTATGACATATAAAACGTACCTGTTTGACATGGACGGCACGTTGCTGGACACGCTGGACGATCTCACCGCCGCCGTCAACCACACGCTGGCACAGTACGGCTATCCCGCCCGCGCCTGTGAGGAGGTGCGCCGCGGCCTTGGCAACGGCGCGGTGAAGCTGATGGCCGCCATGCTGCCGGAAGGGGAGGCCGCCCCCGGCTTTTCCGATATCATGCGGGACTATAAATCGTGGTATCAGGCCCACACCTGCGTGGAGACCCGTCCCTATCCCGGTATAACGGCCCTTCTGGCGGCTTTGCGGCAGCAGGGGTGTCAGATAGCCATCGTGTCCAACAAGCCCCACACGGCCGCCTGTGAGCTGGCAGAGCGGTTCTTTCCTGGCGTTCCCACCTTCGGTGAAAGTCCGGAGACGCCCCGCAAGCCCGCGCCGGACATGGTGTACCATGCCCTGACGGCCCTGGGCGCGGAGAAGGACGCCGCCGTCTATGTGGGCGACAGCGAGGTGGACGTACAGACCGCCCGGAACGCGGGCCTGCCGCTGATCGCCGTCAGCTGGGGCTTCCGGGGCCGTGAAGCGCTGGCCGCCGCCGGAGCGGAGACCATCGTGGATACCGCCGCGGAGCTGCTGGCAGTAAATGGATAAACACTCCAGCAAATGGATGAATATCCAAAATTGTCCACAATACAGAGACAAAACGATTAAAAACGATTACAAGATGGATACAAAATCGAAAAAACCATTGACGCGATGAATATTTATGTTTATACTCGCAGCCGTGATGAGCGCTCCTCACAAAATCACTTTGGAGGAAATAAACATGAAAAAAATCGTTGCTCTGGTTTTGAGCATGGTCATGGCCCTGAGCCTGGCCGCGGTTGCGTTTGGCCTGGATTATATCCAGGGCAACAATGTCTGGAACATCAAGGCTGACGGCAGCGTGATCTACGGCACCAGCGAGGCCTATGCGCCCGTGAAGTATGTGGACGCGGTCGTCAACGCCGATGGCAGCGGCTCTGTGGGCTACTATGTGTATGCCGACGGCGCCGAGGGTAAGAATGGCTGGGCCATTGACTCCGCCCATATCTTCATCCCCTGCGAGAAGGAGGATGCCACCCACGCCGTGAACACCAACAACAGCTTCACCACCTATGTGCGCCTGTCCACCGACCTGAACGACATCAAGTATGCCGGCGAGGCCAAGGTGCAGGGCAAGACCGACGCCTTTGCTTCCTGCAATGTCGATCACTTCAAGGTCGACGGCTATCTGTTCAACGGCAGCTTCTATGTGAAGGACGCCGACGGCAATGCCAACCTGCTGGTCAACGGCAAGGTCGTCAAGACCGTGAACGTTTCTTCTGACTCCAGCAAGGTCGTGTGGGCTTCCCATGTGCTGCTGAAGGGCGTGAAGAACGCCAAGACCGGCTGGTACGAGGCCAAGTGCGCCATCTGCGGCGCCACCTTCGCCTGCACCAACGACATGATGGTGCTGAAGAACAACGCCATCAAGGAGGCGGATACTTTCAAGTACGATACCGAGGCTGCTTCTCTGGTCATCACCGAGCAGAAGGCCGCCGGTAAGTACAGCCTAGCCGTTGGCACGGAGCTGGCGGACGATTATACCTGGTGCTGGACGCTGAAGGCGGCCTCCACCACCGATACCACCAAGCCCGGTGTGGATTCTCCCAAGACCTTTGACGCCGGTATCGCCATGTATGTTGGCCTGAGCCTGCTGTCCGTGGCCGGCGGCGCCGTGGTCATCGGCAAGAAGAAGGAATTTTAAAGAAGTTCCTGAGTGAAGTTCTGAGTTAGAGTTTTTTTGAATCCAAAAAGAAAGAGACGTCCTCGCGGACGTCTCTTTTTATTAGGTTAGAACAAAGTTCTAATTAGAACTCCTTCTTCTTGCCGATCACGACAGCGGAACCGGCGACGGACAGCAGGCTCATGCCAACGTACATGGCGATACCAGCGTCGAAGGTCTTAGCGGAGTTGACGCCATCCTTGGTGGTGTCGGTGGTCTTACCAGCCTCCTGGGTGGTACCAGCCTTCAGAGCCCAGCAGAAAGCGTAGTCGGAAGCATAGGCCTGGCCCCAAGCGAAGTCGTAGCCATTCTCATACTTGTTAGCATCGTAGACCTTGCTGGCATTAGCAACGCTGTAAGAGAAACCAGTGCTGATCTTGTAGCCGTTCTTGGTGGCAACAGCATCGCTATTGGTGGCAGCGAACTCGCCCTTGCAGATCAGGCAGGTAGCGACATCATAACCAGTCTTGTCGTTCTTCACGCCCTTGGCGAAGATGTGGGAAGCGTGGATGACATAGTCAGTGTCGTTGTCCTTGTAAGTGGCACGAACGATCTTGCCATCAACGTTCAGAGCAGTAGCGCCGAACTCAGCAGCGATATAGAAATCACCATCATCGGTCACATAACCGTCTTCCTTGTACTGGGTAACGGTGCAGTTGGGCTTGGCGGAAGTAGCGGGCTGAGCGGTAGCAGTGTAGTCATAGTAAGCAGCACTGGGATCATCAGCCACGAACACATAGGTGGCATAGGAGAAGCTACCATAAACAGCGGCGGTAGCAACATCCTGCTCGCAGGGGATCAGGTAATCAACAGCGTCCAGCTCATACTTAGCGGACCAAGCGACGTTGTTCTCATCGCTCCAAGCGGTCTTGTCCTTAGCAAAGGAATCCCACTCAGCTTCGGTAATGGTACCAGTCTCGCCATACTCGGGCCAAGCCTTGTTGATGACTTCGTAATCCCAGCCATAGACGCCGGAACCATAGGTCCAGGTGTAATACTCGATATTGCCCTTGACGTTACCCTTGGGGCTATGAGCCTTCTCGGTAGCGAGGACGCCATCAGTCCACTTTGCGTTCTTGTTGACCTGGCCGCCCTTCTTGTTCAGGTAATAAACCTCATTGTTGGCGCCGAAGGCAACGGTGGCCAGGCTCAGAGCCATAACCAGGCTCAGAACCAGAGCAACAATTTTCTTCATGTTCTTTTTCCTCCAAAAAATTTTTTTCGCAAAAACGTTGTTTATCGTTTTTACAGTTGCCAGTATAGCATAATTTTTCCAGCCGTCAAGGGTTTGCTGGGAATTGTATCCAAAGTGTAACTATTTGCAGATTTTTTGTTACCGGTGGGCGGACAGCGTTTATTGCCTCCCTCACAGAGGGAGGCTTTGGGCGGGCCGATGTGGGCGGGGTAGAACCCCGCCCCTACGAAAACACAGGGGAGCCAAGAAATATGCGCCCTTGACAATGTTCAAAAATCGGGTATAATAAAAGCAAGGGTATCAAGCAGAGCGGCTTGACCCCGAATCAGTTAAATTTTTCTATCGAAGAAAAACCGTCACTGTGCAGAGTGGCGGTTTTTTCTTTCCTTGATAATAATGGTAACTGTAAAGTTGCCAATGTGGAAAGTAATTCTCAAAGCTATCACCTCCTTCCGGAGGGATAGGATCGAAACCGCCCCGCTATGTAAGATACCCTTGTGAAAACAATTGTACCATGGACATGACGAGATGTCAATCGTCGCATGATCGTGCAGGGGCGCATGTGCTTTGTAGGGGCGGACAGAGTCGTCCGCCCCTACGAAATTCTACCGATGGTGCGTGCGTTTACCGTGCGGCGGGGCACATGGGCCCCGCCCTACGAAGTGACAAGTACCGAACGGGCGGGGTAGAACCCCGCTCCTACGAAAATACGGGGGCGATTGACAACCGTCTGATCCTATGGTACAATTGTTTTCGCAGGGTCTCCCTGCCAAGGGTATTACATAAAGGGCGGGGCGGTTTTCGGCCTGATCACCTTCCGGAAAGGAGGTGACAGCCATGCGTATTACGTTTCATATCGGTGACTTTACCGTTACGATCATGATCAAGAAACGCGAAAACCGCCACTCTGCCAAGTGACGGTTTTCAAATACTTTTTTTTGATTAACCCAAACTAACAGGCCAGAACCGCTTCGCGGTAATACCCTTGCTTTTATTATACCCATTTTGACGCGGTTGTCAAGGGCATACGTTATAAAGGCCCCCTCGTCAGAGGGAGCCAAGGGTGGGCAGCAACGATTGACAACCGTCTGATCCTATGGTACAATTGTTTTCGCAGGGTCTCCCTGCC
>CAVHKA010000069.1:0-9796 GCA_963636325.1 Agathobacter sp.
CCGGTCTCTCCCCCAGTCACCTTCGGTGACAGCCCCCTCGTCAGAGGGGGCCTTTGTTTTTCACATCCTGCCTTGCTCATCATGCCAGCTTTGGCGGCATACCTCAGCTTTTCACTTTTCACTTTTCTCTCTTATCCGCACCCGCAGGGTGCTTTCAGTCCGCCTCCATGATCTTGATCTGTCCGGCGGTGTACTGGGTCTCGTTAATGACGATGTCCTTGATCCGGGCCACATCCGTGGCGTCAAGGCCGTCCTCACCGGCGTCCACCACCACGCTGCAGGAGTCCGAACCCATGAACACCACGCAGTCGGCGTAGCCCTTGGCCGTCACCAGATTCTCCACCTGAGACTCCGCCACGGTGTAGCCCGCCAGCACCTGTAAGGTCTGGCTGGCCTCGTTGCACACCTCCTCGGTGGCGTTTTCATCCATCTCCGCCTCCTGCAGCATGCTGATGGCGCTGTCGCGGGCCTGCTTCCGGCTGAGCCGCGCCGTGGCGAAGTAGTCGTTTTCCCCGGCCGCATCGCCGGACACGGTGACGCCCTCGCCGTTCTCGTTGACCAGCGTGGCCTGCCCCAGGATTTTGTCTGTTTCCGCCACGTTTCCGGCATACCGCCAGTTCAGATAGACCGACGCTCCCACCAGCACCAGCACCGCCAGCACCACCGCCGGGCGCTTCCAGTTCTTCTTCCATTGGATCTTCATGCTCTTGCCCTCCTGCTTTCCGCTATATTCTTATTTCCATTGCACCACCGTGATCTTGTCGCTGCCCAATCCCGTCAGCACCGACACCGCCTGAATGACCGCCAGATGCACGCTGCTGTCGCCCGCGCCCTGACAGACCACCACCGCGCCCTGATAAACGGGGTAGGTCTGCTCCGTCACCACCACGTCCTCATAGCCGCTGCCCCGGTTCAGCGTCACCACGTCCCGGTCCTGCCGGTCCTCCGTATCCCGCAGGCTGGTGCTGCGGTTCTCCGCCAATTGCAGGGATGAGCCGCTTTTCAGCGTCAGCATCACCTGCACCTGCCCCACGCCCCGGATACGGCCCAGCAGCTGCTCCAGCCGCTTCTCCGTCTCCGCCAGGGAATAGGCCTCGGACACGTTCACCGGCTGATCGACTGCGGTCTGCTTCTCTCCCTTTCCGGAGGGCAGCAGCATCAGCACCACACCGGCCAGCACCACCAGCGCCACATATCTGTACTTTTTTACATAGGATATGAGCTTCTCCTTCGCCATATGCCTCACTCCGTTTCCTGCCAGTGCTGACAGTCCCCGCCGATGCCCAGATCGGTCTCGATCACCTCCGCCAGCGCCGGGTTCCTTGGGATATCCAGCGTCACCTCCACCGGAAACGGCACGCCATCCCGCTCCTGACAGGCCACCTCCGGGTGGCAGGTCAGGCCCAGCGCCGCCGCTTTTTCTGAAATATATGCGGCGGTCTCCTGTTGTATGATGGCTGCCATCTCCTGCCGGTTGGCGTCAGCGTATGCCTCGGTCTGCTGTTGGATCTCCCCCTCCCACGTCTCATACCGCCAGCGGAGACTGTCCGTATCCAGCGTCAGCAGTGGCCGGAGCACCACCAGCAGCATCACAAGACCGCCGGTGCACTTGGCGATGGTCAGCAAAGCCCCCTTGGGGATCAGCGCGTAGAGGATGGACAGCACCATGGCCGCCGCCACGATGCCGAAAAGCCATGTCCGGAAAACACTCATGGGATCACCACCGATACAGAGGATGTGATAGAGATCAACAGCAGCAGGGCGCAGCTGCCCACCATGCCCAGCATCAGGCCGAAGGCGCTGCCCAGCGCGTCGATCAGCTCCACCAGCGTGCCGTTTCCGGCGGTGCCCGCCAGAAAGGCCGTGATCTTATACAGCAGGTACTGCACCGCCAGCCGCAGGAAGGGCGTCAAGCAGGTGGCCAGCACCGCCAGCATACCGAAGATGCCGATGGAGTTTTTCAGAAGTCCCGCGCCGGACAGCACGCTGCCGCTGGCCTGGGAGATAATGCCGCCCACCACCGGCACCGCCGTGGAGATGACCGTGCGGGTCACCTGCAAAGTCAGCGCGTCGGCGGAGGTGGCCGCCGCGCCGGAGATGGTCAGATAGCCGGTAAACAGCACCAGCGCAGCGGTCAGCGCCCATGTGACCACCTTCTTGATACCGGCGGCGATGCGCTTGAGGGGATTGCCCGGCAGCATGGCGTCGGCGGCGGACGCCGCCACATAGAAATACATCAGCGGCAGCAGTACGCTGCGGATCAGCGTCATCAGCAGATTGGCGAAGAACACCGTGGCCACCTGGCGCACACCGGCCGACACGATGCCGCCGCTGGCCGCCACCGCCGCCGCCAGCGAAGGCAGCAGCGCCTTGCTGAGCACATCCAGCTGCTCCATGGTCTCCGTCCCCGCGCCCATCATGGTCTGCACGTCGCCCGCCGCCGTCATGGTGATGACCAGCACGAAGGACAGCGGCACGAAATTGGCCATCAGAGGATGCTCCGCCGCCTGAAAGCTGCCCTCCGCCACGCCGTACAGCAGCACCGCGCCCAGCAGCACTACCATCACCCGCAGGCTGCTGCGGAACTCCGCCGCCAGCAATTGACAGGCGTTGTCCCACAGCTTTGCCGCGCCCTTTGACAGCGTGCCGCTGTCGGCGGCGTCCTCGTCCAGCTGCTCCAGCAGCTCCTGCGCGTCGGGAGAGAGGGCGTCCTCCACCTCCTCCGGCAGCGCCGCCCACGCCGGTACGGCGCACAGCAGCAGCAACAGCCCCGCCGCCGCGGCCGCGATATACCCCTTCACAGCAGTCCCTCCAGCATCTGCCACGCTGCCCGGAACAGCGGCAGCGACACCAGCAGCGCGGCAAAGGCCCCCGCCATCTCCACCAGCCCCGCCATGGCGCCCTCCCCCGCGTCCCGGCACAGCGCGCCGCCGGTGCGGCTGACAAGGGCGATGGCCACCGTTTTCAGCAGCGGCGTGAACAGCTCCATTGACAGACCGCCCCAATCCAGCAGCTCCCGCAGGAAGTCCGTGACCTCCTCCAGTCCCTTTGCCAGCGCCGCCAGCACCGCCACGCATACCGCCAGCGCCAGCAGCAGCGCCGTGTCGGGGCTTGTCTTTTTCAAAAGCGCCGTCAGCACCGCGCCCAGCAGGCACACCGCCGCGATCTTGGCCGCCGTTTCCATCACAAAGAGAACAGGCTCTTGACCAGATCGAACAGGTCGCTGATCTGCTGCAAAAGCATCATCAGCACCACGATCAGCCCCGCCAGCGTGGTCAGCAGCGCCTGCTCGTCCCGGCCCGAGCGCACCAGTATCAGGTTCAGCACCGCCACCAGTATCCCGATGGCGGCGATCTTGAAGATCAGATCCACATCCATGCTTTTCTCCTCACAGCAGTAAAATGATCAGCAGCCCCGCCGCCGACAGCGCGCCCGCCAGCCACAGCTTCGCGCTCTGCTTCTGCTGCTCTCCACGGCGGCGGCAGGCATCCTTCAGCTGACTGGCGGCATATAGCAGCGCGGCGGTCAGCTTCTCCTCGTCGCCGGTCAGCTCCAGCGTTGATACTGGCTCCGCTTCCGCAGGCAGGGTGGAAAATGCGCGATACCACGCTTCCTGTAAAGACGTACCACTCTGCAGCAGTTTTTCCACCCGGTGGAAGTACGCGCCGGCCAGCGGATAGCGCTGCATGGCCGACAGGATATCCGGCAGGGGCTTTTTCTGCCAGCGGATGGCCGCCGCCATGGCGTCCAGCGCCGCCGCCAGCTCCCGCAGCAGCTGTGTCCGCCGCCGCTCCCGCCGCTGGCGGGCCGTAAAGGCCCACAGGGCCGCCGCCGCGATCAGCGCCGCGCCCAACAGCTTTCCCATCACAGCACCGCCACCTGATAGCGGCGCTCCGCGCCGTGGCGGGTGATGGTGACCGCCCGCTCAAATACCTTCAGCTTCAGCAGCTGGGCGAACAGGGGCTTGCGCTTCAGCTCCTCCACGTCCGCCGCGTGGATGGTGGCCAGCAGCGCCACGCCGCAGTTGGCGGCGGCGGACATGGCGTACAGATCCTCCCGCAGGGTGATCTCGTCCACGGCGATGATCTGGGGATTGGCGGAGCGCAGCACCATGGGGATGCCCGCCGCCTTGGGACAGCCGTCCAGCACGTCCGTATGGCAGCCCACCGCCAGCTGCGGCACGCCACGGTGCATCCCGGCGATCTCGCCCCGCTCGTCCACCACCGCCACTCGCCGGGCGGCGTGGAGGTCGGAGCCGTTGGACAGGGCGTGGATCATGTCCCGCAGCAGCGTGGTCTTGCCCAGCCCCGGCGGCGAGAGGATCACCGTGGAGCAGAAGCGCTCCCCCTCCCACAGTTGGGGCAGCATCGTGTCGGACAGGCCCTCCTGCTCCCGGCCGATGCGGATGCAGACGGAGGAAAAGTCCCGCAGGTTGCGGCTGCCGCCCTCCCGCACCACGGCGGTACCGCATACGCCCACACGGAAGCCGCCGGGCGCGGTGAGATACCCCTGCGCCAGCGTGTCGGTGACGGCGTAGCGGGAATAGCCCGTGACCAGATCGCACAGCTGCTCCAGATCGGCCTGTGAGACGCAGGGCCGGGGCAGTTCCTGTGAAGGCCAGATCTCCCCCTCCGGCAGCAGCACCGTCATAGGCTGTCCCGCCCGCAGGCGCAGCTCCTCCGCCCGGACCTTCTGATGATCCGGCAGCTGGCGGGCCAGCCGCTGCCATTTGGCAGGCAGCAGCAGCGCCGCCTGCTCATACCGCGCGATGGCGTACCGCTCGTCCATCCGACCACTTCCCTCCTGTTTGATACTCCACTGTATGAGGGCGCGGACAAGGTTATGACAACAAAAAAGCCCGCCCCGGCGCAAAGCCGGGGCGGGCAAATACGATGGGATACTGCGGGCAGCAAATTACTTCCACAGGCTGCACAGCAGATCGGTGTAGGCGCTGGGATCGTCGATGGGCAGACCGGCGATCAGGCACGCCTGATTATACAGGATCCGGGCGTACTTCCTGGCCTTTTCCGGCTCCACGATGCGGGCGGTCTCGAAGGTCAGGAACGCGGGATGATCCACGTTGACCTCCAGAATACGCTTGGCCTTCATGTTCAGGTCGGGCTGCACGGCGGTGAAGTACTTCTCCATCTCGAAGGTAATGCCCTCGCCGCTGGACAGGCACACCGGGTGGGTCTTCAGCTTGGTGCTGGCCTTGACCTCCGTCACCTTGTCGCCCAGGGCCTCCTTGATAAAGGTGAAGGCCTCCTTATAATGCTCGGTCTCGTCAGGCTTCTTCTCGTCGTCCAGCTCCAGCTCGCCATCCACCACGCTGCGGAAGGGCTTGTCCCGGTACTTGCCGAACATGTCGGGGATAAAGCCGTCGGTGTTGTCGGTGAAGTACAGCATCTCATAGTCGTGCTCCTTCACCAGCTCCGTCTGGGGCAGGTGGTCGATGGCGTCCACGCTCTCGCCGGTGGCGTAGTAGATGAACTTCTGCTCCTCCGGCATACGATCCACATACTCGTCCAGCGTCACCAGCTTCTTCTCCTTGGAGGAGTAGAACAGCAGCAGATCCTGCACCTTCTCCTTGTTGGCGCCGTAGTTGTCCAGCGCGCACAGCTTCAGCTGGCGGCCATAGCTGCGGTAGATGGCCTCATAGCTCTCCCGCTCGTCCTTCAGCATCCGCAGCAGCTCCGCCTTGATCTTCTTCTCCAGATTGGAGGCGATAACCTTCAGCTGGCGGTCATGCTGCAAAAGCTCGCGGGAGATGTTCAGGCTCAGGTCGGGGGAATCCACCACACCACGGACGAAGTTGAAGTACTCCGGCAGCAGGTCGGCGCAGTGATCCATGATCATGACGCCGGAGCTGTAAAGCTGCAAGCCGGGCTTGAAATCCTCGGTAAAGTACTGGTTGGGCATGCGGGAGGGGATGAACAGCAGGGCCTTATAGGTCACCGCGCCCTCCACCGAGGCGGTGATCACCGACTGAGGCGGGGCCATCTCACCGAAGCGCTCCTGATAGAACTTGTCGTACTCCTCCTTGGTGACCTCGCTCTTCTTCCGCTGCCACAGGGGCACCATGGAGTTGAGGGTCTCGTACACGAACTCCTCCTCGTACTCCGGCTTATCCTCAGGGCAGCCCTTCTTCAGCTTGGGATGGGGCATCAGCATCCGGATGGGGAAGCGGATGTAGTCGCTGTATTTCTTCACCAGCTTATAGAGGGGATACTCCCGCAGGTACTGGCTGTACTCGTCCTTCTCCTCCTCGCTGTCGGGCTTGATGCGCATGATGATGTCGGTGCCCACGGTGTCCTTTTCGCAGGGCTCGATGGTGTAGCCGTCCACGCCGGTGGACTGCCAGCGGTACGCCTGATCGCAGCCGTACTTCTTGGTAATGACGGTGATCTCGTCAGCCACCATGAAGGCGGAGTAGAAGCCCACGCCGAACTGGCCGATGATATCGGTGTCGGTGGTCTCCTTACCCTCCAGCTCACCTTTGAACTGGAGACTGCCGCTGTTGGCGATGACGCCCAGATTGTTCTCCAGGTCGCTCTCGTCCATGCCGATGCCGTTGTCGCTGACGGTCAGGGTACGGTTTTCCTTGTCGATGGTCAGGGTGATCTGGAAGTCCTCGCGCTTCATGCCTACCTTGTCATCGGTCAGGCTGAGATAGCACAGCTTGTCGATGGCGTCGGAGGCATTGGAGATGATCTCCCGGAGGAAGATCTCCTTATGGGTATAGATGGAGTTGATCATCATGTCCAGCAGGCGCTTGGACTCGGCTTTGAATTCTTTCTTGCTCATGGTTTTGTCCTTTCTATGGGGATGGGAGGCGCGGCAGCGCCTCCCTTGGATATATGCGGTTCGTGGACGGCATGACATTTCGTAGGGGGCGATGCCCACATCGCCCCGCCGTTCACCGAAATGCGCCGCGTAGGGCGGGGTGCCCTCACCCCGCCGCCAGGGGGATGTCAATCCATCGTGCGGCGGCCTGAGGGCAGGCCGCCCTACGGCGCTTTCCTGGCAGTGAATGTGCGTTTTCCGTTATCATTCCCCGTCCTTTTTCTTCTCGTTGGCGCGGGTGATGACCCAGCCCACAGCAGTCAGGGCGGTCATGGTGCCGTAAATGACGGCCAGCGCCTTGCCCAGCGCGGACAGCCCCGGCAGCACCTTTCCGGCGGCCTTGGCGGCCTTTTCTCCCACGTTGGCGATGGTTTTCGCGGTTTTCATATTGGGCATGGCGCACCTCACTTATGGGCCTTGTACCACTCCACCACAGGAGCCAGCGCCCCGGCGCTGACGGCGGAGGCGCCCTTCTTCGCCATGTCGTAGGTCAGCTGCTGCGCCTCATTCAGGGGCTTCTTCTCCTCCAGGTTCTTGAGGATCTCCCTGCACTTGACCAGCATGATCCACTTAAAGGGGCCGTGGAGCTTCTTGATATCGAAGCCGCCCTGCAGGGCGAAGCAGTCCACCTCCTTGCCGAAGTCCCGCAGCAGCTGATCATGGAGCGCATCGGCGGCGGCCTTGGTGCCGGGGCCCATGCCCACACGCACCATGGCGCGGACGTCGAAGAACTTCATGGCCTTCCGCGCGCCCACGCACTTGTCGGCCATGACCCAGCCCAGATAAATGACCTGCTGGTCGGGCTGGGGATTGTGCATCTGGGAAATGTCGTTGACCGGCAGGCCGGTGGCCTCACCCAGCATTTTGGCGTACTGGGCGGTATAGCCGGAGTTGGACGCGTATACGATGGCAGAGATCATAGCATTTCCTCCCTTTTTCACATATTATTTATCTTTATTATACCACTTTTGTCAACACCCGCGTCAGCGCATGAAGCGGTCGATAGCGTCGTTGAGACTGTTGATGGCGGCGGTGTCCCCCTCCTCCACCGCGTCCACGATGCAGTGGGCGATGTGATCCTTCAGGATCACGCGGCCGGTGGAATTCAGGGCCGAGATCACGGCGGACAGCTGCACCAGCACCTCGGCGCAGTCCTCGCCCCGCTCCACCATGCGGCGTACCGCGTCCAGATGCCCCTGGGCCCGGCTGAGCCGGTTCAGCACCGCCTTGGTGTGGGCGTGGGAATGGGTGTGGCCATGGGACGTGCCGTCGCCGTGGGTATGTGTGGTCCCGTCGGCATGGGTATGGGTGGTGCCGTCTGCGTGGGTGTGAACGTGTTCGGACATGGGGCATCGCTCCTTCACGGTGATTTGGAAAAAGGCCGCCGCAGTTGCGCCGCGGCAGCCTTATTCCTATGATACATCAATCTCTCCGATTTGACAAGTGTTTACGCCTTGGCCATGCCCTTCTGGCGGGCATACTCGGCAGCGCCCAGGGCGCCCATCAGCTGGGGATCGGTCTTGAGGTCGATGACCTTCAGCTTCAGCACATGCTCGATGGCCTGCTTCAGGCCCGCGTTCTTGGCGCAGCCGCCGGTCAGGGTGATGCTGTCGGTAGCACCAGCTTTCTTACTCATGACAAAGCAGCGCTTGGCCACCGCCATCTGGATGCCCGCGGCGATCTCGTCCATGGGCTTGCCCTCGCCCACCAGGGTGATCACCTCGGACTCAGCAAACACGGTGCACTGGGCGGTGATGGGGATCACGTTCTTGGCCGTCAGGGACAGGTTGGAGAACTCCGGCAGGCTCATTTCAAAGCTGCGGGCCATGGCCTCGTAGAAGCGGCCGGTACCGGCGGCGCACTTATCGTTCATGGCGAAGTTCTTCACGGTGCCGTCGCTGTCTACGCTGATGCCCTTCACGTCCTGGCCGCCGATGTCGATGATGGCCTTGACGCTGGGATCGGTGACATGGACGCCCATGGCGTGACAGGAGATCTCGGAGATGTTCTCGTCAGCGAAGGGCACCTTGTTGCGGCCGTAGCCGGTGCCGATCAGGTACGCCAGCTCCTCGGAGGACTTGAGGCCCACCTTGTTCAGAACCTCCTCCATAGCCATCTTCGCGCTGACCTCGGAGTTGATCTTGCTGCGGATGGTGGTATCGGCGCAGATCTTGCCGTTTTCATCTAAGATAACTGCCTTGGTGTAGGTGGAGCCTACGTCGCAGCCGCCAAAATATTTCATCGTTTTTCCCTCTCTTTTACTTGTTGTATTCGTAGTGGGGCTTTTCCATATCATAGGAAGCCTTCAGCGGGTCGCGGCGCTCCATGCGGTCATAGTGGCGGCACAGGAACGGCTCCACGCCGTAGAACAGGGCCTTGCCATCCAGGTCGAAGAAGAAGATGGCGAACAGGGCCGCGTAGATGCCGCCGCCGATCAGCAGCAGCTTGCCCAGGATTTTCAGCAGTTTTTTCATGTTCCTCTCCTCCTCTTACCAGCTCTGGGAATCGTCGAACTCCAACAGGGAGGGATCCAGCGGTTCCTCGTGCATGACGGTGGTCATATAGTCGTTGATGATGGTGCGGATCTCCGCGCGGGAGACGTTGCGCTTGTCGGGCAGGGCGTGGGGCATCCAGATGGCGTGGATATTGCGGGCGCGGAACTCGTCCTCGAACAGACCGTGAACGCCCTGCATGCCCTTGCACAGCAGCTGGTCGTACATCATGACCATGTCGCAGTGGAACCGCTCCATATTCTCCCACAGCTCGAAGATGTGGTGCATGCCGCCCACGGCCATGCGCCGCATGGGGGCCCACTCGTGATACGTTGCCATATCCTCCAGCGTATGCTCGTAGCTGTCGGTGCGGAGGGTCATGTCGAACATCAGGGAGTCCATGTTGATGATGGTGTTCAGGCCCCAGCAGTTATAGGCCCAGGTGCACCAGTTGGAATAGT
>CAVHKA010000070.1:0-9759 GCA_963636325.1 Agathobacter sp.
CTCCGCATTGCTGCACAATATGTCCACGCTGGGCATCAGTCTCAAGAGCATGACCGACCTGCTGCCCGAAAGCGAAAAGTAAGTACCTATAAAAAGGCCCTCGACGTTGTCGAGGGCCTTTTTATTACACAGTTTTCTTTTTATACCCGCAGTCGCAGTAGGGGCCGCCGGAGGCCAGCGTGTACTGCCGCACGAAGTCCGTCACGCCGCCCGCCTCGCTCATGGTGTAGTCCAGATGGCACAGGGCAGGGGTCAGGTCGTACAGCCCCAGCTCCTTCATCAGCGTACAGATACCGCAGGTGCTGAAACGGGCCTCATAGCCGCTGCCGTCAGGGTACGGGTAATACTCCATGTTCCAGGAATAGGGATTCCGGTCGGCGGCCCGCAGGGCGGCGGTGGCCTTCATGCCTGCGATGTCCTTTTCCGTGTACTTGTTCCTGCCGCTCTTGCGGCAGAACCACTTCATGGGCGGCGTCATCATGGCTTTGGCGTAGTAATCGGTCAGCCTCTCTACATCCGGACGCCGGGGCATGGAGAGGATGAACGCCCCCAGCAGGGCGCAGTTGACAATATTCATCTGAAACCGGTCCCCCTTCTCAAACTCCGGCAGGCGGCCGATGATCTCCCGGTATCGGGATTTTGCCTGTTTCGTGACGGCCGCCGCGGCGGCAGCGTCATAGCTGAACACGGCGGTAAGCTGCTTCCGGAAGGACCCGGCAAACAGCGCCCACATTCCCATGGGCATTCCGGCATACTTCACTTTTCATCCCCGCCTTTCGCCGTCCGCAAATTCTATGCGGACGATCTGCATGTTCATCCTGTTATCGCCCACTTTGGCCAGGAAGCGGAAAAATCCGCTGACGGAGGGATCTTTCAAGTCATGATAGCCCAGCATATAGCCCCGGCTGGACACCCGCAGCCGGCTGTCCCACGCGGGAAGCTCCTTTGGGGCAGCCGAAACGGCGAAATACGCTCCCACATCCTTGATCTTCGCGCCCTTGAGCCAGGTCTTCGCGATCATCTTCACCGCCATCCGGTTCGCGGCGTCAAACACCAGCACGCCGCCGGGAAAGGCGTCTGCCATATGCTGTACCAGCGCTTTGACCTGTTCCGTCAGGAAGTAATAGAACACGCCGGAGGCGAAGAATACCGTGCCGCCGGAGGCGTCGATCCTGTCGAACCACGCCGTGTCGTTCAGGTCGCAGGGGATGTTCTCCTCCCGCTCTCCGGCAGGCAGCAGCTCATTGCGCACGTCGATCACGGCGGGAAAGTCCAGATTGTAGATCTTGCAGCTGCCGTTGTCGCAGCTTCTGCCGGTGTTGTCCAGCCCGCAGCCCAGGTTGATCACCGCCGCGTTGGGATGGCCGGCCAGATAGTCCCGCACCTCCCAGGCCAGATCGTTCTGCCGCATGGCCACCTCCAGGGCGCCGAAGCGATGCATCAGACTGCGGGACTTCTTTTCCGCCTCCGAAAAATCATAGTCGATCCCGTCCAGCAGCCGGACCGCCGCCTCGTCCCTGTAAAGCGTGGGATACAGCTGTGAACACACTTTTCGGGCATACAGGGGGATGATCAGCGTCTCCTGTACGGTATTTTTTTCAATATGGTATTTCATACATTCCTCCGATAGCCAGCCTCATCCCGGTACTCCGGGTGCTCCTTCAGGTAAGCGTCCCGGTCGCCGCAGATGGTATAGTCGCATTTGTCGCCGTTGGCGCAGGTAGTGGTGCGCACCAGCCGGGCATGGATCAGCTCCATGGACACAAAGTCCACGTTGCACAGGGCGGGCATGATGTCCGTAAGGCCGTGCTTGATGGCAAACTCCGCCGCGGGGCATGCCGTAAATTCATAATAGATGGGCTTGCCCTCCTCGTAGGGGGCCACCGCCATCTCGTAATCGTGCCACTTGTCGCAGCGCGCCTTGGCCGAGGTGAACGCCTGATACATGATTCTGCGCCAGAAGGGCTTGTTGCAGTCCACAAATTTCAGTCTGCGGAAGGCGGGCAAGATCAGGTTTTCCTCCATTTCCTCGATCTCCCGGAAGGAGGTCACTGCCTTGCAGACCACGTAATAGCTCAGGATGGCGATGCAGTCATAGGTGCCGCCCGCGCCGTTATGGAAGTTCTTCTTCCCGCCCAGATCAGTGCGCCAGTCGGACAGAAATTCCACATACTGCCGCTGCACCTGCTCCCACACCGCCTCCCGCTGCTCCCGCGGATAGTGAAGGGCGATCACGCGCTGAATTTCTTTCTTGCAGGGCCTGGAGTACAGCACATGGCAGGTGCGGTCAAATTGCAGTTCGTTGTCCTTCATCGGCCCACACCCTTCAGATAGCCGCTCTTTGCCCCGGCCTCGGTGTCGTCGGACTCATCATAGGCGTCGTAGGGGGCATCGGGGTCGTGGACACGCTTGCCGAAGGGGGAGCACAGCTGCTCCTTGTGGGCGAAGGCAAAAGCGAAGTTGTCCGTCCAGCCGGTGTGACCGGTGATGAACAGCGGGTGCAGGCCCCGGCTTTGCAGCTTTTTCTCCAACGCCGCCAGTGACCGGACCGCCAGCTTGTTGTCCTCCGCCAGGGCGGAGATGAAGCTGTAACCGCCGTCGGCGCCGAACCAGATGGTATCGCCGGTAAAGAGGTATTTGTCGTCGATGAGATACACCATGTGGCCCCAGGTGTGCCCCGGCACCAGGAAGCACTCGATCCTGATGCCGTCGATGTCAAATACCTGGCCGTCCCGCAGCAGGACTTTTTTATTGTTGATGGTCACCTGGGGCAGCTTGTACAGGTGATAGATGACCTTCCGGCGTACCTCTCCGGTCAGGTACTTGTTCTCGGTCTCGCCCACATACAGCGTGGCGTTCCGGAACAGGCCGGGGCTGTCGGCCTCCACCGCACCCACATGGTCGGTATCCTGATGAGTGATGAGGATATGGCGGATGGACGCGGGGTCGATGCCCAGCCAGCCCATCTTCTCCGCCAGCGGGTCATAGTTGTACCCGGCGTCGATCATGATGGTGGTGTCGCCCTTGCGGTAAAAGAAGATATTGGCCACCCACTCCCGGACGCAGGCCACATTTTCGTCGATCCAGCCGGTGTTCAGGGGCTTGAAGATCTCCTTGCCCCGGTACATCTTGCTCATTTCCCTCTTCTGGAACTCGGTCGCTTTCTTGGACATGGTTCAATCCTCCCTTTTCACACACTCCGTATATGTCAGCGGGAACGACGCCTTCAGCACGGCGCTCTTCCGCACCGTCCAGCCGTTCTCCCGCAGAAACGCAAGATACTGCTCACTCGTCCATTTGCTGTGCAGCGGGAAGCCCGCCAGCTTCATGAAAAACGCCTTGACCCTGCCATACAGGGAATTGCCCGCATGGGTGAAGGTAGGCGCGATCAGCACGCCGTCATCCTTCAGCACGCGGCGGAGCTCCCGCAGCGCTTTTTCCGGCTCCGGAACGATATGCAGCGCGTTGGACACGATCACCACGTCAAAAGACTGTCCGGCATAGGGCAGATGGAACATGTCCTGCACGGAGAAATGCAGCTTGGCGGAGTGATTCCCCCGCTGCGCCTGCTGGATCATCTCCGGCGAGGCGTCCGTGGCCTCCACCATATCCGCCGCATTGACGATATGCCGGGCGATCAGTCCCGTGCCGGTGGCCAGCTCCAGCACCGTCTTATGCCGCACCACCGGGCGGATCAGCTCATACAGCCGCTCATACGCCGCCGCGTCCTTCTTCATAAACCGGTCATACCGCCCGGCGTTTCTGTCCCAGAAATTCTTTTCCGCGCCCATATGCGCACCACCTCTCCAGGAATTAGCATCAACTAACCCATTGTCAAAAGCAAGGCGGTTAGTCGCTTCTAACCGCTGGTATGGTGCTATTGTAATACCGTGGCTTTTAATTGTCAAGGCGGTCAAAAAAAGAGCCGGTCTTCGGCTCCGCTTCTTTTGCGGGAAACCGCGTCAAAGCCGCCGTTTCCTCCGGATACGGCCACGGGGAAATATACCTTGCAATCTTCCGCCTGTTCGCATACAATATAGGTATTGCCTGCGCTTATCCGGCTTTCCGGGAAGGCAGGCCGCAATCGGACCGGGCGGAGGCATACACTATGGCAAGGCGGAAGTGGGATCTGAATACCATCTATATCTCGGAGCGATTGCAGGAGTGCCTGCGATCCATCTCCCGCTGCGCGCTGACCACCGTGGTGGCCCCTATGGGCTATGGAAAGACCACCGCCGTCAACTGGTATCTGGGAGAGCGGGCCAGGACGGAGCCGCTGCGGATCATCCGCGTCAGCGTGTATTCGGACAACCTGGCCATCTTCTGGAAAAGCGTGCAGGACGCCTTTTCCTACGCGGGGCTTTCGCTGCTGCGGGATTACGCCTGCCCCTCCGACGCCGCCGGCGCCAGCCTGCTGACGGATGACCTGTGCCACGCGCTGGCCGGACCGGAGAACTGCTATATCTTCATTGACGATTTCCACCTGCTGACCGACGGGCGCATTGCCGGGTTTATCTGCACGCTGGCCAACCGTCTGCCGGAAAACGTACATATGGTCATCGCCAGCCGTGACCGCTTCCTGCCCAGCGAAGAGACTTTGCGGCTGGGGAGAAAGGTCTGCCGAATCGGCACCGAGCAGCTGCGGCTGAACCACACGGAGCTGTCCGTCTATGCCCACCGCTGCGGCACGGAGCTGACGGATGAGCAGATCGAAACACTGCTCTATTCCAGCGAGGGCTGGTTCTCCGCGGTGTATCTGAACCTGCGCACCCTGTCCGAGCGCGGCGCGCTGCCGGACCGCACCTCGGACATCTACACCATGTTTTCCGCCGCCATGATCGACCCTCTGCCGCCGAAGCAGCGGGAGTTTCTGGCGGTGATGGGCCTTGCGGACGAGTTTACCGCCGAGATGGCCCAATTCGTCACGGGAAATAAGAACACCGCCGCGCTGCTGACCGCGCTGACGGAACAGAACGCCTTTGCCAAGCGGCTGCCGGATGGTGTGACCTTCCGATTCCATCACATGATGAAGGAGTGTGCCGAGCAGGCGTTCTCCGCCCTGAAGCCGGAGAAGCAGCGGCGCTACCGGGACCGCTACGGCGAGTGGTATGGAAGTCACCGTCAGTACCTGCACGCCATGTCCGCCTACCGCAGGAGCGGAAACGCGGACGCGCTGCTGCGGGTGGTGGAGCAGGATGCCGGTATCCTGCTGGCGGCGCTGGCCCCGGCTGATGTGCTGGCGTTTCTGGATGAGTGCCCCGTGGCGGTGCTGAAGGCCCACCCGCTGGCGCTGCTGGTGCTGATGCGCCGCATGTTTACCTGGCGGCAGATCCCCAGAATGATGGAGCTAAAGGCCCTGCTGCTGGCCTCCATCGAGGAGCATCCCAACATGCCGCAGACGGAGCGGGGCGACCTGCTGGGCGAGTGCGACCTGATCATGAGCTTTCTGTGCTATAACGACATCAGCGCCATGAGCCGCCTGCACCGCAGCGCCAGCGCCCAGATGTCCCGTCCCGCCATCAGCATCCGCAACGAGGGCGGCTGGACCTTCGGCTCACCGTCGGTGCTGATGATGTTCCACCGTGAGCCGGGGCAGCTGGACAAGGAGCTGGCGGAGATGGACGAGTGCATGCCCCATTACTATAAGATTACCAACGGCCACGGCCAGGGCGCTGAGAAGATTATGGCGGCGGAGGCCTCCTTCCAGCAGGGGCGGTTTGACGACGCCCGGATCGCGCTGGAGGGCGCTTACGCCCGGATCGAGGGCAACGGCCAGATGAACATGGCCCTGTGCTGTGACTTTCTGGCGTGGCAGCTGTCGCTGTGTACGGACGCCGTGCCCCGGTGCGGCTTTGAGCAGCGCCGAGGGGCGCTGCTGCGGCAGCACAACACCGACTGGCTGAACATTCTGGACAGCATCTGCGCCTATTATCACGCGCTGCTGGGCCAGCCGGAGAAGGTACCGGAGGTGTTCCGGGAGCACCGGCTGTCCTCTATCAATTTTCTGGCGCCCGGTAAGCCCATGATGGAGCTGATCGAAAATCAGGTCTATCTGGCCCAGGGCGCTTACGCCCAGGTCATCGGCCGCAGCGAGGGATTGCTGGGCCTGTGCGAGGGGATGCATTACGCGCTGGTGGCGCTGCACATCCGCTTGCAGACAGCGGCGGCCTATGCGCAGCTGGGCAAGCACCCGGAGGCCCGCACCCTGCTGGAGCAGGCGCTGCGCGCCGCGGCGGCGGACGGCTTCGTGACGCCCTTCTCGGAGAATTACCGCTATCTGAAGCCGCTGCTGGCAGAGCTGCCGGGGACGGGGTTCACGGCGCGGATCATGGCCCTGGGCGAGGAGGAAGAACGCCGCTGCCGGAAGCTGTCCTGCCCGGCGGTGTTCGCCGGACTGACCCGGCGGGAGCAGCAGATCGCCGCGCTGATCGCCGATCGCCTCAGCAACCGGGAGATCGCAGAGGAGCTGTTTCTCTCCGAGGGCAGCGTGAAGCAGTATGTCAACCAGATCTATGCCAAGCTGGGGATCGAGGGCGACGTCCGCACCAAGCGGAAGCGTCTGGCGGAGCTGGCAAAGAGTTAACCAAAGGTTAATAGGCATGGGAAAAGATCCACTGTACAATGTTGGTACAGTGGATCTTTTTATACCTCGGAGAGGACATCACGGGAAAGGAGGAACCGCACTTGAACCGGAAATATATATCAGCCGTGTCGCCTTTGGAAAACTATATCTTACAGGTTGATTTTGTATCCGGCAGCCGATTGCTTTTGGATATGAAGCCCTATCTGGATAAGCTTCGCTTCCGTCCCCTGACTGACCCACAGCTGTGGAACAGCGCTGTGACCAACGGCATTTTCGTCCGCTTCGGCAACGTGGAGCTGAGCCATGATGAGCTTTTCTCCATGGCGGAGCGGGAACACTGATCAAAAAATTTGAAGGAGAGAGAAAAACGATGAAACATTGGAAAAAATATCTGGCCCTTGTGCTGGCACTGGTGATGTGCCTGACCCTGGCCGCCTGCGGCGGCACCGACGACAACGGCGATGACGAGATCATCACCCCTCCGGATTCCTTCGAGGGCATGGTGAAGGACGACCAGCAGTTGGTGGACTATGGCATGTATAAGGGCATCTGGTCCGGCGACGACGGCAGCCAGCTGGTGGTGGCCCTGAATGACGACGGCGATGAGATGCGCTTTGCCCTGTACGACGTCAACGAGGAACTGGCCGCCAGCGGCTACATCCAGATGGCGCAGGAATACAGCGCCGACTACTTCTATAATGAGCATGACGGCGTGGCCCACCACAGCTGGATGGACGATGACGGCACCCTCAATGTGGATTCTTTCGGCAGCTTCGTCTACGTCAGCGCCGTGGATGGCGGCGAGGGCGACAGTGCTACCGGTGATTTCGCCGCTCTGGCGGGCGCGTGGTTCATGGACGCCGATGCCGCGGCCGACAGCATCATTGAGATCGACGAGTACGGCAACTGGTCCCTGTCCGAGCGTCCCGGCGGCGACGGCGATCCCACCGAGGTGGACTGCGGCACGCTGGAGGTCAACTCCGCCGACGAGGGGCAGTACTCCGCCGTGTCCACCATGTTTGACGGCGTGGTCTATGACATGACCGTGATCGGTGACGACGTGATGTACTGGGGCGGCGAGAACGACTACTATCAGAAGATGGCGTAACGGATAAGGAGAGAAAGATATGATGAAGAAATTTTTCGCGCTTATGCTGGCACTGGCGCTGTGCCTGAGCCTGGCGGCCTGCGGCGGCGACCAGAACGAGGACCCCAACGACGTGGTGGGCGACGACTGGCGCGTGAGCGGCATCGTCCGTGACTACGGCAGCATTACCCGCGACGGCGAGGACACCGACGTGCTGGTGTGCATCAACAATGACAGCGCCGATTTCTACCTGGACGACGAGACCCAGACCCTGTACAGCTATGTGGACTATCCCATCACTCTGCAGGGCGACCCCTGGGAGGAGTTCCAGAGCATCGACTTCGCTGACCGGAACGGCGACGACAATGGCGACGTGGCCATGCTGTTCGAGCTGGACGGCCAGCAGGTGCTGATGGTGTGGTTCTGGGACGCGGACACCGAGAGCTATGTGTTCCAGCCGGAGGAATCCCAGGTGTCGGACTTCGCTGACGAGGGAACCGATCACCTGGGCTTCGAGGGCACTTGGTATCTGGACGGTGACGAGACGGAGGACAGCGTGATCATCATCGGTGTTGTCGGTGACTGGGTGCTGTATGACCAGCAGGGCGACACCCGCACCGCCATCGACAGCGGTCTGCTCCGCGTGGTGGATGAGGCGCAGGGACACTTTGCCGCCGACTCCGAGCAGTTTGACGATGTCTCCTACCTCATTGCAACAGCCGGTGAAAACGGTATGTACTGGGGCGTTACCGGCGACTACGATTACTACGAGCGTCTGGACTGAGCGGCGCGGAAAGGGGCGAGCCATGAAAAAGAATTGCCTGACCCTTTTGCTGGCACTGCTGCTGGCGTTGAGCCTGACTGCCTGCGGCGGCAATAACAGCTATGACGATTCCAACGACCCGGTCAACGCCTGGGAGGTGCTGGCCGATGAGGACCTCAGCGATGACGTCACCGCGTGGCAGGGCGACGACGGCAGTCAGCTGCTGCTGGACATTTCCACCAGCGGCTATACCTTCCGCACCTGGTATGGCCGGGTCGGAACGGGCAGCCTGTTCCGGGATGAACACGGTCTGGGCCTCAAGTACAGCGAGATCGACTCTGACCGCTACTATTATCTGGTAAAGGAGGGCGGCGGCTTCACCGTGCGTCACGAGGGCGCCGGTGAGGGCAGCAGCTTCGGCGAGATCAACGACCTGCACTTCGAGCCCTCTCAGGGCGAGATCGCCCCCTATGACATCAGCCTGCTGGACGGCGTGTGGCAGAACTCATTGGGCGAGACCTTCGCCTTTGATACCGCCCGGATGCGGGTCATTGAGTGCTTTACCGACCGCACCATGAGCAGCGGCCCGCTGTATGAGAGCACCGACGGCCGCGGGCCCTATGTGACCGGCCCCGATATCCTCTATCCCTGCCTCAGCGCCGGCGGCAACGCCTTTGTGCTGTTTTCCGACGGCAACGCGCCCCGTGAGGAGGACGCCGACAGCACCGGCGTATTCTACCGCAATGGCGATATGGCGGCGTATGCCGACCCGGAAAACGCCTGCTTCGAGGAATCGGACGGCCGTATCTGGTACTATGACGGCGTGAACTATTTCGCGCTGCCGGAGGGCTATACGCTGAGCGAGGACGGCATGGCCTATGATGCATACGACCGCCCCTTCGCCCCCGAGTGGCCCGAGGAGCCGTATGATCCCGCCGCGACCTGGGGCGAGAACTGGTTGGAGGAGAACTGGTAAGGAGAATACATAGATGAAGAAAGAGAAAGAACCTGCCATCGGCATGGAGAAAATGACCGACGCGGAGCTGTCGAAGAAGCTGGGAAGCTATCAGAGAACGGAGGACATCAGTATATCGCTGGGCGTTATTCTGGTGATCGCCGCGTGTATCACAATGTTTATACGGCGTGACCCCCTTCTGATCTGTGCGTTGGCGTTCCCCGGTGTGGCGCTGTTCCTGCTGGTGGCAAAGCCCGCCCAGAAGAAGAAAAAAGCCCTGATGCAGCAGCAATTGGGCAGCTTCTTCCGCACGGAGCTGACAAAAGCCTTCGGCCCGGAGCCGGAGCCGGCCACGCTGCCCATCGACTGGG
>CAVHKA010000071.1:0-9677 GCA_963636325.1 Agathobacter sp.
GTCATCCGTCTGGCCGCCATCTACGCCATCATCCTGAGCTTCTCCCCCAAGTTCGACGCGCTGGTCAACTCCATCCCCACCGCCATCGTGGGCGGCGTCAGCTTCGTCCTCTACGGTATGATCTCCGCCGTCGGCGTCCGCAACGTGGTGGAAAACAAGGTGGACCTGACCAAGTCCCGCAACCTGATCATCGCCGCGGTGATCTTCGTCAGCGGTCTGGGCTTCAACTCCACCGGCGGCATCACCTTCACCGTTGGCAGCGTCGACATCACCCTGACCGGCTTGGCCATCGCAGCTCTGGCGGGCGTGATCCTGAACGCCATCCTGCCCGGCAACGACTACGAGTTCGGCGCCAGCGTCGAGGGCGACAAGTCCGCCGATCTGGGCAGCTATTAAGAGACAAACAGCAAAAAGGCAGGCTCCGAAAGGAGCCTGCCTTTTTGCTGTTTGTCTCAGAGAAAAGTGAAAAGAGAAGAGTGAAAAGTTTTGGTATGCCGCTGAAGCGGCATGATCAAAATTATTTCTCTTCCGGTACGGGCTTTTCTTCCGCAGCTTCCACGCGCTTTTCCGTGCGGCTATACATGACGGTCATGTCATAGATCTTCTTCGCCAGCGCGTCGTTGGCCTCGCCGGGCAGCATACGCCACTGCCAGTTGCCGCCCAGGATGCCGGGTGTGTTCATGCGGTGGTACTCACCCAATCCCAGATAGTCCTGCATCTGCGCCACAAACAGGTCGGCCACGCTGCTCTGTCCGCCGCGGAGGATGCCCCAATGGAAGCCTTCCTCATCGTTCAGGCCCAGATACCGCTTAGCGTAGGCGATGTCTTCCGGCGCGGCCTCGTGCCGCCACAGCTCCACCGGGCTGTTGTCGTGGGTGCCGGTGTAGCACACACAGTGCCGGGGATAGGTGTGGGGCAGGTAGTTGCTGGTGTCGCGGGAGTCGAAGGCGAATTCCAGCACCTTCATGCCGGGCCAGCCGGAATCGTGCAGCAGCTGCTGTACCGAGGGCGTGGGATAGCCCAGATCCTCAGCGATGAACTCCAGATTGGGGAACCAGCCGGTCAGGGCGCTGACCAGCGACATGCCGGGACCCTGGCACCACTTGCCGTTGCGGGCGGTGGTTTCGCCGTAGGGCACCGCCCAATAGGTGTCCAGCCCGCGGAAATGGTCGATGCGGATCACGTCGTACAGCTTGCCCGCGCCGTCGATGCGGCGGATCCACCAGCCGTAGCCGTCCGCCTGCATGGCGTCCCAGCGGTACAGGGGCGTACCCCACAGCTGGCCGTCCGCGCTGAAATAGTCAGGCGGCACACCGCTGACGACGGTGGGGATGCACTGGTCGTCCAGCTGGAAGAACTGAGGCTCCGCCCACACGTCGGCGCTGTCCATGGGCACATAGATGGGCAGGTCACCGATCACCTGAATGTCCTGCTTGTGGAGATATTCCCGCAGCGCCGTCCACTGCCGGAAGAACAGAAACTGGATATAGATGAACAGCTCCACATCCTCACGCAGTTCGGTGCGGTATTTCTCCAGCACCTCCGGCGTTTTCCGCAGGCGCAGCGCCTGATCGGGCCAATCCGTCCAGGACTTCATGCCGAAGTGACGCTTGCAGGCCATGTAGAGGGCGTAATCCTCCAGCCAGCGACCGTTCTCATCACGGAAGGCGGCCACAGCCTCGGCGTCACGCTGCCAGCCGCGCTTTTTGGCGGTGGCCAGTACCTTGAAGCGGCTCTCATAGATCTTGCCGTAGTCCACATACCGGGGCTCGGTGCCCCACTGGCACTTGGTGACCTCGCTCTTTTTCAGCAGGCCATCGGCCACCAGCATGTCCAGGTCAATGAAGTAGGGGTTTCCGGCAAAGGTGGAAAAGCTCTGATAGGGGGAATCGCCGTAGCTGGTGGGGCCAAGGGGCAGCATCTGCCAATAGTGCTGCCCGGCGGCGTGGAGAAAATCGGCAAATTCATAGGCTGCCTTGCCCAGCGTGCCGATGCCATAGGGGGACGGCAGGGAGGAGACAGCAAGCAAAATACCACTGGAACGTTTCATAGTTGTAATTCTTCTCTCGATTCAGAATGATGGAATAGTGTGATACAGGGCGGGGCAGGAAGTGCCCCGCCCTGCGGATAGATGGAGATTTTTGGCAATGAAATCGTCAGATTTCATGCCAGCTGTTTTTATCCCTTCACAGCGCCGGCAGCCACACCCTTGATGATGTGCTTCTGGCCCAGGATATAGACGATGATGATGGGCAGGATGGTCAGCACGATACAGGCCATCATGGGGCCCATCTCCACTCTGCCGAAGCCGCCGCGGAAGTACTGCACCAGAATGGGGATGGTCATATACTTGGTGCGGTCCAGTACCAGATAAGGCAGCAGATAGTCGTTCCATACCCACATGGTCTCCAGGATGCCAACGCTGACCAGCGTGGGCTTCAGCATGGGCAGTACCACCAGGAAGAAGGTGCGGATGGGGCCGCAGCCGTCGATCATGGCGGCCTCCTCGATCTCCAGAGGGATGGACTTCATGAAGCCACAGAACATGAACACGGCAAGACCGGCGCCGAAGCCCAGATAGATGATGCAGAGGTTATAGGGGGTGTTGAGCTTGGTCTTATCCGCCAGATTGGCCAGTGTGAACATCAGCATCTGGAAGGGGACCACCATGGAGAACACGAACAGGAAATAACAGACCTTGGTGATCTTGCTGTTGACGCGGGTGATGAACCACGCGCACATGGAGCAGCACAGCAGGATCAGTACAACAGAGGTGATCGAGATGAACAGGCTGTTCCAGAAGGCGGCCAGAAAGCCCTTGGAGCCAACGGCGTTGGCGAAGTTCTGAAGGCCCGCGAAGGTGTCCGCTGTGGGCAGCTGGAAAGCGGTGTTGGTGTTGATGGCGGACTCCGTTTTCAGTGCGTTGAGGAGCACCATCACCATGGGGTAGATCCACGCAAGGCTCAGAACGGTCAGTACTGCCGTCCAGATACCATTGATAACACGGCTGCGTTTTTGCATTACTGCTGCACCTCCTTAGACTTGGTCAGCTTCAGCTGCAGGCTGGAGATGGCGATCACCAGGATGCAGAACAGCACGGCCTTTGCCTGGCCGATGCCCTTCCACTGGGGACCGGAACGGACGTAGAAAGTCTGGTAGATGTTCAGCGCCAGCATTTCCGAGGCGTGGGCGGGTTCGCCGCCGGTCAGCGCCAGGTTCTGGTCGAACAGCTTGAAGGAGTTGGTCAGCGTCAGGAACAGGCAGATGGTGATGGAGGGCATCAGGTTGGGCAGCTTTACCTTCCAGAAGGTCTGCCAGGGGGTAGCGCCGTCGATATACGCCGCCTCGATATAATCGTTGGGGATGGATTGGAGTCCGGCGATATAAATGATCATCATGTAGCCGATCTGCTGCCAGCACATCAGGATGATCAGGCCCCAATAGCCATAGGTGGCATCCAGCGCCAGCAGCGGCTTTCCCAGCAGAGAGAGCACGCAGTTCAGCAGGATCTGCCAGATGTAGCCCAGCACGATGCCGCCGATCAGGTTGGGCATGAAGAATACCGTGCGGAAGGCGGTGGTGCCCTTGATGCCGCGGGTCAGCAGCAGGGCGATGGCCAGCGCCAGAACGTTGATGAGGATGGTGGATACCACCGTGAACTTTGCCGTGAACCAGAAAGCGTTGGTAAACATCTCATCCTGAAAGGCTTTTACATAGTTGGAAAAGCCCACAAAGGTGGCCTTATTGATGGTAGTGAACTTGCACAGGGACAGATACAGACCCTGGCAGAACGGGATTACAAACCCGATCAGAAAGGCGGCCAATGTTGGTAATAGGAAGATGGGCCAATACTTGCGAATGTTCTTCTGCATGAGCGTTACCTCCGTCGTCTTTTATTCGGCACATGCCTCTAAGTCTCCATAAAGACTCACAGGTATATGTCGAGAGAGGGGCTGTGGGGTGGGCGATATGCCCACCCCACAGGGGATATCACAGGGTGTGATCACTTCAGCGCGTACTCGGCAGCCCAGCCATCTACGAAAGCGGTGACAACGGCAGCCCAGTCGCCGGTACCGGCGGCATAAGCGGTCAGCGCGGAACCGACACCATTCTTCCACTCCTCAGAGGGCATGGTGGGGAAGTTCCAGGACACGGGGGTCTTGCCGGCGGCGGTCATTTCCTTATCCTGCTTCACGAACAGGTTGTTGGATTCCACAGCGCCCTTGAAGGGGATCACGAAGCCCATGTCATTGGCCATAGCCTCGGTGCCCTTGTCAGAGGTGACGCACCAGTACAGGAAGTCCAGAGTCGCCTGGATATCCTCTTCGCTGGCGTCCTTGTTGACGCACCAGTAGTTCTCGGTACCGGTGCACAGGCCCTGATTGGCCTCGTCGCCCACGCCGATGTAGATGGGCATCATGGCCAGATCATCGTCGGTGAAGGGCTTGCCTTCGCCAACCAGGTTGTTGTACTCCCAGGAACCGTTCTGGAAGAACACAGCCTCGCCGTTCAGGAACTCGTTGCGGCTGTCGTCACCGGTCTTGCCGGCCAGATCCTTAGGATCGCAGGTGCTGTTGTTGATATACAGGTCGAAAATGTTCTTGTAGTTGTCCAGATAGGTGCCCTTGATGGCGTCGGTGGTGCCGATGCCGTCAGCCTGATACTCGAAGTAGATGGGCAGGTTGGCCAGATGGGTCTTGAAGCGCCAGTCAGAGGAGCTGTCCATACCGGCGGAGGAGAAAGCGGCGAAGCCCAGCTCGTCCTTGCGGGCGGTGATATCCTCAGCGACCTTCTTCAGATCATCAAAGGACTTGATGTCATCGGTGGTGTAACCGGCCTTCTCCAGCAGGGTCTTGTTGACGATCAGACCATAGGACTCGATAACGTAAGCGATACCGTAAACGGTGCCGTCCTCTTTCAGAGCGAAGTCGTCGCTGGTCAGTTCGCCGTATACGGCGGAGCCGCTCAGGTCATAGCAGTAATCTTTCCAGTTGGCCAGACCCACAGGACCGTTCACTTGGAACAGGGTGGGGGCGTCGGTCTTGGCCATGTCGGCCATCAGGGTCTCCTCGTAAGTACCGGAAGCGGCGGTCACCACGGTGACGGGCACGCCGGTCTCTTCGGTGTAAGCCTTGGCCAGATTCTGCCAGGCCTCGTCCTGCTCGGGCTTAAAGTTCAGATAGAACACCTTGCCAGTGGTGTCACCATCACCGTTACCCTGTGCGTCGTTGTTTCCGCCGCCGCAGGCAACCAGAGACAGAGTCATCACAAGAGCAAGGATCAGTGCAAGAAACTTCTTCATGTTGATTGATCTCCTTCAATAAAGATTTATTTTCACAGTATGCACTGTAAAAAACATTTCATACCAGCTTCTTCACGCTGCCGCCGATCCGCAGCACCGTAGGCAGCACCTCATGGCAGTTGCCTGCGCGGCCCTCGATCATATCCAGCAGGATCTCCATGCTGCGCTGCCCCATTTTCTCCATGGGCTGACACAGCGTGGTCAGCGGCGGGTCGATGTAGTCCGACACCTCGATGCCGTCGATGGCGATCACCGAGCAGTCGTCCGGCACGCTGCGCCCGTGCTCCCGCAGGGCCCGCATGGCGCCGATGGCCATGTTGTCGGAAATGGCGAACACGGCGGTGAAGTCCGCGCCGCTGTCCAGCGCGCGGTTCATGGCCTGATAAGCGCCCTGAATATTAAAGGTATCCGTGCAGATCACCAGGGAATCATCGGGCGTGATGCCCGCGTCAGTCAGGGCTTTTTGATATCCCTCGTACCGCAGCTGGCTGATGGAATGATCGTCCGGCCGGGTGATGAGGGCGGCGATGCGCTGGTGGCCGTTTTCGATCAGGTAACGGGTGGCCCGGCTGGCGTTTTCCATGTCGGCAATGGACACGGAGGAGTAGTCGGCATGCTCCAGTGTGCCGTAGTGGTTGCCGAAGGAACAGCACACGAACGGCACATTCAGCAGCGCCAGATCGGCGGCGGAATAGTCGAACCGTCCGCCCAGCAGCACCAGACCCAGCAGCCGCTTCTCCCGCTCCATCATGGCGGCCCGCTTCAGCTCGTCATCACAGGAGCCGATCTGCTGCATCACCATGGTATAGCCGTTGGCGGTGATGCCCGCCTCTATCGCGTGGATGATGTCGGTATAGAAGGGGTTGGAAATGCCGCGCACCACCAGACCGATGGCGTCGGATTTGGTTTTCACCAGATCCCGGGCGGAATTGTTGGGGATGTAATTGGTGCTTTCGATCACGGCCAGCACCCGCTGCCGGCTTTCGTCGCTGACGTCAGGCCGGTTGTTCAATACACGGGAGACCGTGGTGATGCTGACGCCGCTCATGCGGGCAATATCCTTGATCGTCACGTTACTTCCTCCCATCCTGTAGAGCCAAAGAAAAAACACGCTTGGTAGCGTTACCGGAAACGTTTTCGACCCTAGCAGAATCCATATTAGCAACTTTCACATGATGTGTCAATGAGGTTTTTGAATTTTCGTTGGTTATGACAGTTTTTTGATTTGCCTTTGTTGATTTTGCCGAAGAAAAATGGCACGAAAAACGGAGGACAGGTTATCCTGTCCTCCATAGGGAAGATTTACGCGGTCAATCAATGATAAGCGCTTTGCCGTTCAGGGCGGCGTAGGCCAGCCGTTCGCCCTCATAGCGCAGCTTCATGGAGAAGAAGGGGGTGTCCGGATCGTGGATCAGATCCAGAAACAGCTTGTCACCGGCCCACAGGGGCAGATCCATCAGGCGGTCCTTGTGGATCCACTCCAGCACGCCCTCGTTACATTCGATCAGCTCACCCGTCCAGCCGGTGGCGGTGAACACATGCATGTATTCCGTCTCCCACTGGTCGGACACGAAGGTTACAAGACCGCGGTACTGATAGTCTGTCAGCGTCAGTCCGGTCTCCTCCAGTGTCTCCCGCAGCACACATTCCTCCGGGCTTTCATCGGCCTCGAACTTGCCGCCCACGCCCACCCATTTGTCGTGGTTCAGGTCGTTTTTCTTCTTGACCCGATGCAGCATCAGATAGTTGCCCTGTGGGTCCTCAATATAGCAAAGTGTCGAATTATACATCTGTTTCAAACCCTTTCAAATGTGATCTCGTCGTAGCCCGTCCCGGCGTCCTGCTCCTGTCCGTACCGCCAGCCGTCCAGTACGCCGATCACCAGCTCGCAGGTGGTGTTGATGATGCAGCCTTCTTTCAGGTGTCCGCCGAAAGCGCCCAGCCCCTGACGGCTCAGGGCGATGTGCAGGTGGCAGCGTGTCTCGCTGGCCGTGCCCATCAGCGACAGGATCTCGCAGTGTTCCTCCACGGTGCGGACGGTAACGCCGTCGGCGTCCCGCAGTACGGCGCGGGTCAGGCAGCCTACGCCCGACAGCACCACTCCGGCGGCGATGTGATGCTCGGCGCAGATGCGTTTGATGGACAGCAGCAGATCATCGCCCCGGTGCAGTCTCTGGCAGATGGTGGTCATGAACACACCTCCTTTGCAATGGTACAGCGGTATCATACCACACCTTTTGCAATTTGTATAGTACTGTGGTATACTGGTCGGGAAAGAAGGTGAGCGCATGACCTATGAGATCGTCCGTTCCCGTCGCCGCACCGTGGCGCTGGAGGTAACGCGGGAGGGCCGGGTGCTGGTACGGGCGCCGCTGCGGATGCCGCAGGGCGAGATCGAGCGCTTCGTGGCGTCCCACGCCGCGTGGCTGGAAAAGGCGCAGGCCAAGGTCGCCGCCCGTCAGGCCGCCCATCCTCCTCTGACGGAGCAGGAGACCGCCGCCCTGCGGCAGCGGGCCAGGGAGGTGCTGCCGGGCAGGGTGGCCCATTACGCCGCCATCATGGGCGTAACGCCCACATCGGTGAAGATCACATCCGCCCGGACCCGCTTCGGCAGCTGTTCCGGGAAGAACGGCATCTGCTTCTCCCTGTACCTGATGCAGTACCCGGAGGAGGCCATCGACTATGTGGTGGTCCATGAGCTGGCCCATATCCGCCACCATGACCACAGTCCGGCTTTTTATGCCGAGGTGGCCAAGGTACTGCCGGATCATAAGGAACGGATGAAGCTGCTGAAAACATGAATACAGGGCGAAAGATCTTTTGATCTTTCGCCCTGTTTCTTATACCAGCTTTTCAAAATAGTGGAAGGTCTCGTCATCGTGGGTATGGCGCATGCAGGAGGACAGCATCCGCTCCGACGCGGCGTTTTCCTTGTAGCATTTGGCCACCACGTGGGTCAGGCCCAGATGGTACAGCGCCCAGTCCGCCACGGCGGCGAACGCCTCGGTGCCGTAGCCGTGTCCGGCAAATTCCGGCGCGATACGGCAGCCCTGCTCCATGGTGCCCCGCCAGTCGCCGTTATACAGCACCACCTCACCGATGCACCGGCCCTCCAGCCGGACGGCAAAGTTGATGGCGATGCGGCTTTCAAAGTCCTGCCGGGTCACATCCAGGAAGTAGTCCTCCGTCAGCTCGCCCTTCAGATCGTCCCGGTAGTCGTAGCCCCACCAGCGGTTGCGGTCGTCATCCAGACACAGGGCGTTGTAGGCGGCCTTGTCATCGTCGGTAAAGGGGGAGAGGGTCAGCCGCTGGGTGGTCATCTCCGGGATGTGCCGCAGGGCGTCCAGCTCGCAGCCCACCTCGAACCGCATCTTGCTGCCCAGCTCAGCGGGCAGGTATTGCAGCTTGGAGGTGCGCAGTCCCCGGTCGCGGCCGTCGTCCTCCCGGTTGATCCAGCGGCAGTCGCCGCCGTAGTAAGCGGCGAATTGCTGCACCATGGCGGGGTAGACGCCGGCGTGGGAGTACAGGGCCTTTTCGATGTGGCAGATCAGCGTTTCACCGCATTTTTCCGCCAGCGCGATGGCCAGCAGACGGCCCTCCCACAGGAGGCCGCCCGCCCGGAACAGCCCCATATCCAGATGGGTGAACAGATCCTGCGCCAGCGCCAGTTCCCGCTTGGCCTCGGGGCTTTGCTTCTGGAACTCCCGGTCATAGTCGGCCCAGAAGGCCGTCAGCAGGTCGGCGTTTTCCGCCGTCAGAGGGATGAATTCCGCACCGGGATGCTCCTTGTTGAATTTGTTGATGTGGTTGCGCTGGCCGCTGTAATGGCGGCCCGCAAACTGCGCCAGATCCTCCGCGTGGTAGAGGTAGTCCTTCCACACCCGCTCGTTGGTGATGATGACCCGGGGCCACCGCAGGGCCAGCTTGCCCGCCTCGGACTCCGGCACTACGGAGAAGATGGGCCGCACGCCCTTCCGGCGGCAGAAGTCCTCGATGGTGGTCAGGGCGGCGTCCACGTCGCCCTCTGGGCCGGGGATGGGGTAGTCAAACTGGGTCACGCCGTCGATGCAGTTGCGGATGATGAGACAGCCGTCAGTGAAGGTGTACTCCGAGTGGAGGTGGTCCCGCCACATGTATTTGACGCCGGCGCTGTATTCGCACAGGCGGTAGGTGCAGTTTTCGTAGTAGGGCCGCAGAACCGGCATGGTCTCGGCGGTCACGGGAGTGAAGTTCAGCATAGGGAAGTCTCCTGTTGAGTGTAGTGTTGTTTTTAGAGGGAGTACGGGAGAATGTTGTAGGGGCCGATGCCTACATCGCCCCGGCCCCCTCTGACGAGGGGGCTGTCGAGCGTATGCGAGACTGGGGGAGAGACCGG
>CAVHKA010000072.1:0-5626 GCA_963636325.1 Agathobacter sp.
CCGGCGTGGGCAAGACCGAGCTGTGCAAGACGCTGGCCGAGGCCATGTTCGGCGACGAGAACGCCATGGTGCGTATCGATATGTCCGAGTACATGGAGAAGCACACCGTGTCCCGTCTGGTGGGCTCGCCTCCCGGCTATGTGGGCCACGAGGAGGGCGGCCAGCTTACCGAGAAGGTCCGCAGGAAGCCCTATTCCGTGGTGCTGTTCGATGAGATTGAAAAGGCCCACGAGGATGTGTGGAACATCCTGCTGCAAATTCTGGAGGACGGCATCGTCACCGACTCCCAGGGCCGCCGGGTGGACTTCAAGAACACCGTCATCGTCATGACCTCCAATGTGGGCGCCAAGAACATCACCGCCGCCGAGAATGCCCCGTTGGGCTTTGACGGCACCGAGAAGCAGAAGGAGGCCGACGAGGCCGCCCGGTTCGCCCGCATCAAGGAAGCCGTGATGGCCGAACTGAAGCGCACCTTCAAGCCGGAGTTCCTGAACCGTATCGACGAGACCATCGTGTTCCGTCAGCTGACGGAGGAGGACATCGTGAAGATCGCCCACCGTATGCTGGCCGTCACCGGCAAGCGTATGGCCCAGCAGGGCATCACGCTGGAGTCCGACGAGGACGCCGTGGCAGCCCTTGCCAAGGACGGCTTCGACGCCGAGTATGGCGCACGTCCCCTGCGCCGTTCCATCCAGAACACCGTGGAGGACGCCGTGGCCGAGCAGATTCTGGAGGGCACCCTCAAGTCCGGCGACACCGCCAAGGTGGTGCTGCGTGACGGCAAGGTGGTGGTGGAGAAGGTCCCCGCCGCCGAGGCGGAGGCCGAGACCATCGCCGAGGAAACGCAGGTGTCTGAGGAATCTTCCGAGGACAAGGCGGAATAACCGCAAAAAAGAGACTGCTTTCGCAGTCTCTTTTTTTGTGTTCAGTTCAGCGGAAGCACCGTTTTCTCGTCCTCCGGGGCGGTGAACACCGCCTGTCCGGTCTGCCGGTCGATGGTCATATCCGTCCACCAATGGCAGTTAACGGCGGAAAAGCGGGAATCGGACAGGTCGGCCAGCTGCGCGGCATCCTGCCCCAGCACAGTGCCGTCGGTGAACTCACCGGCCCATGTGGCCCGATCCTCCGCCGTCATACCGAAGTAGTACCAGCCGCCGCCCACGTCCCAGGTGGGGTCAAAGTAGTACCATTTCCCGTCGATGGCGGCCATCAGCCACATGTGCAGGCCCGCGGTCTCGCTGTCTCCCATCACGGCGGCGCAGTCCAGCCCCGCCTGCGTGTACAGGAAGGCCAGCGCCTGGGCGAAGGAATAGCAGATGCCGCTGTGGAGCACCAGCGCCGAGTAGCCGCTGGTGCGGAATTGATACTCTGTGGAGTCCCCGTCGCCGCGCTCCATCTCATAGTCGTAGACGGCCTGCTCCGTCAGGGCGTGATACAGCAGCAGGGCGCGGGCGGTCTCGCCGTCGCCCTGGCGCAGAAGGCTCATGCAGTCAGTGGTGGTCTGCTCCAGCGCCGCCAGCACCTCCTGTACCTGTTCCGGCGTCTGGGTATAGGCCCATGTGACGGTGCGGGCGGCCTTATCGAAATGGTTGTCGTCGTAGTCCGTCACCGCGCCGAAGGCCGGACACATGCTGTTGAGGGCGTAGCCCAGATCGTTGCCGGGATTGCCGCCGTAGTCACCCTCCGGCAGCGTCACCGTGGTCTCCCCCGCCAGAAAGGCGTCGATCACCAGCCGGGCCGCTTCCACCAGGTCGCTGCCGATCTGCCGCTCCACCAGCGGCGCGCAGCGGTGATAGTCCAGTGTGAACGCATAGGGTGCTTCCTCCGGTGTCTCCGGCTCCTGCGCGGGCTGAGCGCCGCAGGCGCACAGCAGCATCGCCAGCGCCAGCAGCAGCGCCAACAGTTTCTTTGTCCGATACATTCCGATGTCTCCTTTTCCTCCGGATAAAATACGGCCACCTTTCGGTGGCCGTATTTGCAGCATCATAAGGGGTTACACGCCCAGCTTTTCCAGCGCCGCCAGCTTCAGGCAGTTGCAGAAGATAGCGATGGCCTGCTTCAGCTCCTCCACGGGCGGGAAGGAGGGCGCGATGCGGATGTTGCTGTCGTTGGGGTCGATGCCGTAGGGGAAGGTGGCGCCCGCGCCGGTCATGGTGACGCCCGCCTCCTTGCACAGCTGAAGCGTCCGCTTGGCGCAGCCGTGCATGGTGTCCACGCTGATGAAATAGCCGCCCACGGGACGCTTGTAGTCCGCGATGCCCAGCGGGGCGATCTCGGCATCCAGCGCATCCAGCACCGCATGAAACTTGGGGGCCAGAATGGCGGCGTGCTTCTTCATCAGGGCCAGGGTATGGGCCTTGTCCTTCAGATACTTCACATGGCGCAGCTGGTTGATCTTATCAAAGCCGATGGTCTGGATGTTGATGAGCTTGCTGAAATAGTCGATGTTGGCCTCGCTGGCGGCCATCACGCCCACGCCCGCACCGGGGAAGGTGACCTTGCTGGTGGAGGCGAACTCATACACCATGTCGGCGTTGCCGTTCTCTGCGCACAGGCTGAGGATATCGGGGAAGTCCACATAGTCGCAGTCAAACTCATGGATGCAGTAGGCGTTATCCCACATCAGCATGAAGTCGGGAGCGGCGGGCTTCAGAGCCGCCAGACGGCGGATGGTCTCATCAGAGTACACCACGCCCTCGGGGTTGGAGTACTTGGGCACGTTCCACATACCCTTGACGGCGGGATCCTTCACCAGCTCCTCCACCATGTCCATATCGGGGCCAGTGGCAGTCATGGGAACGGTGATCATCTCCACGCCGAAGGACTGGGTGACCTTGAAATGGCGGTCATAGCCGGGGGCGGGGCAGATCCACTTCACCTTATCCAGCTTGCACCAGGGCTTCTCGCTGTGGAGCAGGCCGTGCGTAAAGGCCTTGGACACCGCGTCATACATCAGCTGCAAACTGGCGTTGCCGCCCACGAACACCTGCTCGCTCTTGCAGCCCAGAATGTCGGCAAACAGCGCCTTGGCGGCGGGGATACCGGCCACCTCGCCATAGTTGCGGGTCTCGATGCCGTCGCTGATGAAATCCTCCGGCTTAATGAGAACGCCGAAGATATCCGTCACCAGATCCAGCTGGTCGCGGCCCGGCTTGCCCCGCGCCATATTCAGCTTCAGGCCCAGTGCCTTCTGCTGCTCATAGGCCGCCTTGACGGCGACGTATTCCGCCTGACGCTCCTGCAGCGTCATTTCCGCGTATTTTTTCATGATATTGCCTCCTTATCGTACCAGTTGTAATATTATTTTTGCCTAGTCTACCACACTTGTCAAGCTTTTGCAATACATATCTCGCGAACAATCGTCTTTCTGGCAGGGATTTTGGGTGAAAAAATTGCCGAGGTCTCCCACGGCAATTTTGTATATTATTTATAAAGTCTCACTTTCCTCCTGCTCTTGGGCCAGCAGGGCCTTTTTGGCTTCCACGCCGGACTGAGCGCAGCCGTACTCCCAGTTCCAGGGATCCTTGCGGCACACACCGTCGGCATAGGGCACGAAGATGGACAGCAGACCAAAGGCCGCCAGGAACCAGCAGTACCACATACCGCCCACGATCCCGGCAGGGCTGGTATACAGCTCAGAGGATGTCACGGTGGCGTTGGTCAGGGCCGCGGCGGTGAGCAGCTGCGCGCCGTAGGGGATGATGCCCTGAAATACGCAGGAGAAGATATCCAGCAGCGAAGCGGTACGGCGGGGATCCACCTTGTACTCGTAGCTCACGTCGCGGGCCATGTCGCCTGCCACGATGATGGCCACCGTATTGTTGGCGGTGGCGCAGTCGCACAGGGAGACCATGGCGGCGATGCCCACCTGAGCGGACTTGTTGCCCCTCATGACGGCGCGCAGTTTCTGGATGATCCAGGCGATACCGCCGTTTTTGGCGATCAGCTCCGACATACCGCCGCACAGCAGCGTCAGGAAGAACACCTCGTTCATACTGGTGAAGCCCGTCCACACGCTCTGGGCAAAGCCGGCGATGGTCATATCACCAGTGCAGATGCCGATGATACCGGCGGAGAAGATGCCGATGGTCAGTGCAAGGAACACGTTCAGGCCGCACAGGGCCAGCACCAGGACCAGCACATAGGGCAGCACCTTGACGATGTCGAAGGGCAGCGCCTCCAACGGCATGATCACCTCGGGGCGGCCGATGAACAGCAGCAGTACCAGCGTCACGATGGCGGCAGGCAGGGCCACCAGGAAGTTGACCCGGAACTTATCCCGCATCTCGCAGCGCTGGCTGCGGGTGGCGGCGATGGTGGTGTCGGAGATCATGGACAGGTTGTCGCCGAACATGGCGCCGCCCACCACCGCGCCGATCACCACCGTCAGGGACAGGCCACCCTTCTCCGCGATGCCCACGGCAATGGGGATGACGGCGGACACCGTGCCCATGGAGGTGCCGGTGGCGGTGCCCATAAAGGCGGAGATCACAAACAGACCCGCCGCCAGAAACTGCACCGGCACCAGAGACAGGCCCAGATTCACCGTGGACTCGCGACCGCCCATATTGGCCGCCACGCTGGCAAAGGCGCCTGCCAGAATGTAGATGATCAGCATGGTCAGAACGTCCACATTGGCCGCGCCCCTGGCGAACACCTCAAACTTCTCGTTGATGGTGCCCTTAAACATGATAAAGGCCACCAGCACCGCCAGGAACATGGCGGTAACGGAGGGGAACTGGTAAAAGGCCATCTCCGTGCCCTTCACCTGATAGTAGATGCCTGCGCCCATGTAGATGGCGATGAAGATCACAAAGGGGATCAGCGCCAGTCCGTTGGGCTTTTTCTCGTTGAGGGAATTTTTCATAGTTGGGGGAAACTCTCCTTTTCTCGTACTTTTCCTTTTCTCCATAGCAAAATGTCCGCGGGGTGTTTCCGCCCTGTGGACATCTTACAATTGGTATCATACAGGAGAATGGCTCCCTTTGTCAACACTAATTTCTGTTCATCCAGACATCTATAAATTCGATAGCAAATCATTTCCTCCGCAGCTCGTATACATCCGTGCGCCGGGCAGAGAGAATGGGCAGCTGCTGCCGGATGGCCTCCACCCGCGCCATGTCCAGCGTGGTAACGGCCGCCTGCGGCGTCTCATCACACTGATGGACGACTGTCCCCCACGGGTCGCACACGATGGAGTGGCCCCAGGCCACATAGCCCGCCGAAGTATCCCGGGCCGGAGAGGTGCCCACGGTATAGCACTGGCCGTCCACCGCCCGCTGGCGGAACAGCAGCTCCCAGTGGGCGGGGCCGGTGGTCATGTTAAAGGCCGCCGGGACGAGGATGGCCTGGCAGCCCCGCAGGCACATGCACCGGGAGAGCTCCTCAAAGCGCAGGTCAAAGCAGATGCACAGGCCCATGGGGCCAAACTCCGTGTCGAAGGTGGTGATCTGGTCCCCGGGGGACAGGGTGTCCGACTCCATAAAGCGCTGGCCGCCCGCCACGTCGATGTCGAACAGGTGGACCTTCCGGTGCTTGGCCAAAAGCTCCCCCCGGCGGCCATAGACATAGGAGGTGTTATAGACCCGTCCCCCCTCCAGTTCGGGCAGGGAGCCGCCCACCACAT
>CAVHKA010000072.1:5636-9466 GCA_963636325.1 Agathobacter sp.
GCCGGTGGTCATGTTGAAGGCGGCGGGAACGACGATCAGCTTCGCACCCGCCAGCACCATCAGCTCCGCCAGTTCGGTGAACCGGAAGTCAAAGCACACGCATACGCCCACTCTGCCCCAGGGGGTATCAAAGGTGGTGACGCTGTCGCCCGCCGTCAGGGTCTCGGACTCCATGAACCGCTGGCCGCCTGCCACGTCGATGTCAAACAGGTGCATCTTCCGGTGCTTGGCCACCATTTGTCCGTCAGGCGCGAACACATAGCAGGTGTTGTAGACCTTACCCTCCGCCAGCTCCGGCACAGTGCCGCCCACCAACCAGATGCCCCGCTCCTTCGCTAGGGCGCTGAGGGCCTGATACGCCGGGCCGCCCTCCTCCTCGCCATAGGGCCGGAAGCAGGCATTGTCATAGGGGCAGCAGAACATCTCCGGCAGCACCGCCATGTCGATGTCCCCCGCCTGCCGCACCATATCGCAGGCGCGGCGGATGTTCGCTTCCCTGTCCGCTGTGACAGGCATCTGGATCTGTGCGATCTTCAACTCCATAGCAGCCTCCTAAAACTCCCGCAGCACCAGGTCTGTCACGCCCTCGCTGATGCTCACCATACGCTTGACCTGACTGCGCTTGTTGTATACCGTCCACAGCATGTCGCGGATGGCCGTGCCGCCCCGGTAGCCATGGATGACCCGCAGGCGGTACACCCCGCCGCCGCAGCGCCGCAGGGCCGCGTCAATGGCGATCTGCGCCTGATATGTATTCATACCGTGAAGATCCAGTTCCGTCACGCCGCCTACCATATGCAGATACCTCCCGATCGTTCGTTTCTTTCATCATAGCGCAAATGCATTGAGTTTGCAAGGCGAAGGTGGTATAATAATAATGACAAAGATGCTTCGCGCCCAAGGGCGCGAAGCATCCCAGAAAGGAACCCCACTATGAAGATCCTCGTTCTCTCCGATTCCCACGGAAATATCGACAATATGGCCCGCGCTGTGGCGCTGACCCAGCCCCGGCACATCCTGCATCTGGGGGACTGTCTGCGGGACGCGCAGGCACTCCATGAGCGCTTTCCGGATATCCCCATGGACACCGTCCCCGGCAACTGCGACTGGGGCAGCTTCGACACGCCGGAGCGGCTGCTGGAATTCGACGGCGTGCGGGTGCTGATGATGCACGGCCACACCCGGAACGTGAAAGCCTCGCCGCTGGCGGCGCAGTACGCCGCCCGGGAGTACGGCGCGGATGTGCTGCTGTTCGGCCATACCCACCGCCCGCTGGTGGACTATGACGGCACGCTGTATACCATGAACCCCGGCACCGCGGGGGACTATCGCCGCCCCACCTATGGTGTGCTGACCATTGAAAACGGTAGGGCGGACTGCGCCACCTTCGTATTGGAGTAAGGAGTCATTATGTTTTATATCGGTTGTCACCTCTCCCCTTCCGCCGGACTGCGGGCCATGGGGGAAACGGCAGTCTCCATCGGAGCCACCACGCTGCAATTCTTCACCCGCAATCCGCGAGGCAGCAAAGCCAAGCCCATCGACCCCGCCGACGCGGCGGCGCTGATGGCGCTGTGCCGTGAGCAGGGCTTCGGCCCGCTAGTGGCCCACGCGCCCTACACCATCAACGCCTGCTCCAAGGACGAGCGCACCCGCGAGTTCGCCCACCTGACGCTGGCGGACGACTTACAGCGCATGGAATACCTGCCGGGCAATCTCTATAACTTCCATCCCGGCAGCCACACCGGACAGGGCGTCGAGACCGGCATCACCCTTATCGCAGAGACGCTGAACGCCATCCTGACGCCGGATATCCGCACCACGGTGCTGCTGGAGACCATGGCCGGCAAGGGCACCGAGGTAGGCGGCCGGTTCGAGGAACTGCGGGAGATCCTTGACCGGGTACAGCTCTCCGATAAAATGGGCGTCTGTCTGGACACCTGCCATGTGTCCGACGCGGGCTACGATATCATCCACGATCTGGACGGCGTACTGACGGAGTTTGACAGGGTGATCGGTCTTGACCGCCTGAAGGCTGTCCATGTCAACGACAGTCTCAATCCCTGCGGCGCGAAGAAAGACCGCCACGCCCGCATCGGAGAAGGCACGCTGGGACTTGAGACCTTCCGCCGCATTGTGAACCATCCCGCCTTGCAGGGCCTTCCCATGGTGCTGGAAACGCCCAATGAGCTGCCGGGCTACGCGAAAGAGATCGAATTGCTGCGGAGCATGCATCGTGAATGATCATTTCGTTATTCTCCGCAACGTGCTTTCTATCCCGATCTTACCGGAATAAACGCATGGAAACCGTAAAAAAGAGTCGACTGACGTCGGCTCTTTTTATTATTGAACGATCATTTGCCGGTTTTCTTTGCCCGCTGCTTGGCAAAGGCGGCCTTTTTCTTAGGGGACATTCTCCCCTTCTGCCCGTCGGCGCGGCGGCCCCGATGAACGGTGCCCTCCGGCTTGGGCGGACGGCCGTCCTTTTTCTTTTTGGGCGGCTGCTGCCGTTCCTCCGGTTTCAGGCCAAAGTACTTCTCCCCCTTCACAGGACGGATGAGACAGTCCGGTGTAAAGCCGATGAGATCGGTACGCTCCGTTTTCTCCAGCGCCTCGATCACCAGCGCGCGCTTATCGCCCCGGCCCCATTGCAGCAGCGCCCGCTGCAGCGCCTTGTCGTGGGGATCCCGGGCCACATACACCGGCTTCATGGTGCGGGGGTCGATGCCGGTATAGTACATGCAGGTGGACATGGTGCCGGGGGTGGGGTAGAAGTCCTGCACCTGCTCCGGCTGGTGGCCGGTGCGCTTGAGGAACACCGCCAGCTCCACCGCGTCGTTCAGCGTGCAGCCGGGGTGAGAGGACATGAGATAGGGCACCAGATACTGCTCCCGCCCGTCGGACTCGTTCAGCTTCTGATACTGCCGCCAGAACTTCAGGAACACATCAAAATGGGGCTTGCCCATATAGTCCAGTACCGTGCTGACACAGTGCTCCGGCGCCACCTTCAGCTGGCCGCTGATGTGATAGTCCACCAGCTCCTTGAAAAAGTCCTTGTTCCTGTCTTGCAGCATGTAGTCATACCGGATGCCGCTGCGGACGAACACCTTCTTGATGCCGGGAATCTTCCGCATCCGCTGCAAAAGCTCCGTGTACTCGCTGTGGTCGGCGTCCAGATTCTTGCAGGGCTCCGGCGCAAGGCAGGACTTGCCCTTGCACATGCCGTGTTCCTTCTGCTGGCGGCAGGAGGTGTGACGGAAGTTGGCGCTGGGGCCGCCCACATCGTGAATGTAGCCCTTGAACTTGGGGTCGTGGGTCAGCAGCTCCGCCTCCGCAAGTACCGACTCGATGCTGCGGGAGGTGACCATCCGTCCCTGATGGAAGGCCAGAGCGCAGAAATTGCACCCGCCGAAGCAGCCTCGGTTGTGGCAGATGGAGAACCGCACCTCCTCAATGGCGGGGATGCCCTCTTGATATATGGGATGCACCTCGCGGGTGAAGGGCAGGTCATAGAGCCTGTCCAGCGTCTGCCGGTTCAGGGGACGCTGGGGCGGATTCACCAGCAGCCAGCGACCCTGGCACTGCTGCAAAATGGCCTTGCCCCGGATGGGGTCGTGCTCATCATACTGCACTTTGGTAGCCTTGGCGTAGGCGGTCTTGTCATCCCGCACCTCCTCGAAGGAGGGACACGTCACCTCGTGATACCGGCACACCGCCGGGTCGGTGACGATGCAGGCGGTGCCCCGCACGTCGGTAATGTCGCCCACCGGCGTTTTCGCCGCCAGGCGGCGGGCGATCTCCACCGTGGCGCCCTCGCCCATGCCGTACAC
>CAVHKA010000073.1:0-3304 GCA_963636325.1 Agathobacter sp.
GTTCAATTCTGATGACCGCCCGGTTTTTCCGGGAGGGTTCATTTTGACATACTTCTCACAAGTGATTAACCTACCCCTGCGCTACTTGTCTGGCTCCTTTTCGCAGGCCAGCACCACCACACCGGACAGAACCAAAACGATGCCGGCCAGTGTCCACAGGCTCAATATCTCCTGAAACACGGTTACACCAATGATTGCCGACATTACCGGCTCGATATTGGCTATGATCGCCGCTTTCCCGCCTTCCACGGTTTCCAACCCCTTGGTATACAGCGTAAACGGGAGGGCGGTCCCAACGACCATAAGGCCAAGCGCAGCCAGACCCGTCCGCGGCTCAGCCAACGCCGGCAGCAGCGTCGGCCAGTCCGCCAAAAACAGCGATGCGACCCCGGCGATCAGAAACGTCCAATACGCCATGGTAAACGAATCGTAATACCGCATCCCGTAATGGGCAAAAATGGTATAGCCGCCATAGCACAACCCTGAGGCGAGCCCCATCAGCAGACCCTCCAGCGAAATACGCACGTCGCTGCCCACAATACCGCTGACCAGCGCACAGCCGCACAAAGCCAGCAGCAGCGCTGTGATCTTCCGGGCTGTCAGCGGCGTTTTCCAGAATATTGCGCCGAACAGCACCACGAACGACGGCGCCAGATACATCAGAATACTGGCCACAGCCAGCGAGCACAGCTGCTGACAGCGGAAATACACCAGTCCCAGCAGCAGCATACTGATCAGACCGCTGCCGAGGAAAATGGGCAGATGGCGCAGTTTAATGCGGAATACCTGTCGCTTGAACATCACGCAAAACGCCGTAAACAGGATCGCTGTGCCGCCAAAGCGCAGCGGCATCATGTTCAGCAGTGATACCCCTGCCGCTGTAAGGACCCGATTAAACAAGCCCAAAAAGCCCCAGCAAACGGCTGCCGCAACGACATATACATATCCAATCGCTTTCTTCATTGTTTTCCTCTCGTGCCTCCCGCTAGATGCTGATGCGCAGAATGTCGGAATTTCTGGCGATCAGATCCAAGCCCTCGTCCTGCGTGATGGGCTGGCGGCAGCGGACGGTGAGCTTCAGCTCCAGCACACTGCCCTCCCGCACGGCATCACTGCGTTCGATGTGGCCGCCATGGCTCTTGACGAACTGGCGGATGTACTTCTGCATTTCGGGCGTATCCGCGATGCGAACGTTGAGCTCCTGCGCCGCAAGAGCGTCGTTGCCCACCGGGAAACGGTGCAGCACCGTCTGACTGATGACCACCACCGCGGTCTCCATCACACCCAGCCAGTAGAGTCCCGCACCGATGGCAAGACCCACAGCAGAAGTCGCCCACATGCCTGCGGCTGTGGTGAGACCCTTGATAGACGAGGAGTTCCGGTCACGGAAGATCACGCCTGCGCCGAGAAAGGAGATGCCGCTGACCACCTGCGCCGCCAGACGGCCGGGATCGGAATTACGCCCGGCGATACCCAAGTCTATCAGATCCACAAAGCAATACTTTGACAGGATCATGATAACAGCCGACGTTACGGCGATGATGCAGTGCGTACGGATACCGGCGTCCTTTTGGCGTTTGGAGCGCTCCAGTCCGATGAGGAAGCCAAACAGCTCCGCCGCAAGAATACGAATGAGAAATTCAAGGTTGTCGCCGACGGTCAGTACCGCCTCCGGCAGATAATCGGTCAATCCGAATAACATAGCAGCCTCCTGTTTCTGATAAAAAGCATCCCGGGACGAGAACCATTTTCTCGTCCCGGGATGGTTCTGTCATGATAGACATGTATGCGTCACTTTACACGGTGACAGGCCACAAAGTGGTCCGGCGCCACTTCACGCAGCTCCGGGCTGGAAGCAAAGCATTTTTCCGTGGCATAGGGGCAGCGAGCCGCAAAGTGACAGCACTGGGGCAGATTTACCGGCGAGGTGATCTCGCCTTTAAGGACGATGCGCTTTTTCCGGTTGCGCAGCGAAGGTACCGGGATGGCTGACAACAGCGCCTCGGTGTAGGGGTGCATGGGATGGGCAAACAATTCCTCGGAACCAGCCTTTTCGACCAGCTGGCCCAAGTACATTACGGCGATGTCGTCCGCAAAATGATTTACCACCGACAGATCGTGGGTAATGAAGATATATGTCAGCCCCATCTGCTCCTGCAAATTGCCCAGCAGGTTCAGGATCTGCGCCTGAATGGATACGTCCAGTGCAGACACCGGCTCGTCGCAAACGATAAACTTGGGGTTCAGCGCCAGTGCGCGGGCGATGCCGATACGCTGACGGCGGCCGCCGTCCAGCTCATGGGGATAGGTGTTCACCAGCCGCTCGGCCAGTCCCACCGTTTCCATCAGCTCCAGCACCCGCTGCTGCATCTGCTGCTTGTCGCGGATAAGGTGATGCAGGCGGATCGGCTCGCTGATGAGCTCGCTGACGGATTTGCGGGGATCCAGCGAGGAGTACGGGTCCTGAAAGACGATCTGCATGTCACAGCGCAGCCGGCGCATCTGCGTCTTATTCAGCTTCAGCACATCCTGCCCTTCAAACAGCACCTGTCCGCTGGTAGGTTCGATAAGCCGCAGGATCGCCCGGCCAGTGGTGGACTTGCCGCAGCCGGACTCGCCCACGATACCCAGCGTCTTGCCCCGCTGAATGGAAAAGCTCACATCATCCACGGCGTGGAGGGTGCCGCGCGGCGTTTCAAAATACTTTTTCAGGTGTTTGACTTCCAGAATATTGTCTGCCATGGGTCAGCCCTCCTTTCTTTCAATGTGGAACGCGGGATCGTCATACGCGCTGCAGGCCACATAGTGCGTGGAGCTGACCCAACGCTTCTGGGGCTGCTTGGCCCGGCAGGCGTCGGTAGCATAGCGGCAGCGCGGCGCAAAGGCACAGCCTTCCGGCAGTTTTGACGGATCCGGCATCAGGCCCGGAATGGGCGTAAGCTGGTGACGCCGGTCGTTGATATTGGGCAAAGAGTTGAACAGGCCTTCTGTGTACGGGTGTAAGGTATGCTCGAATACATCCTCCAGCGTACCATACTCCACGATGCGGCCGGCGTACATAACCGCCACCTCATCGCAGATCTCCGCCACGATACCCAGATCGTGCGTGATCATGATAAGGCCCATTTTGTAGGTCTCCTTCAGATCCTGCATGATCTCCAGCACCTGCGCCTGAATGGTCACATCCAGCGCGGTGGTAGGCTCGTCGGCAATGAGCAGCTTTGGGTTGCAGGCAAGGCCAATGGCGATAACGACCCGCTGCTTCATGCCGCCGGAGAATTGACTGGGGTACTCCTTGGCCCGC
>CAVHKA010000073.1:3438-9127 GCA_963636325.1 Agathobacter sp.
CCGCTCAGCGGGGATACCCACCGTCTCAAGCATCCGGCCTGCTTTTTCCAGAGCTTCCTTCTTGTCCAGATGCTCATGGATCATCAGGGTCTCCGCGATCTGGTCGCCCACGGTGAACACCGGGTTCAGCGCGGTCATGGGATCCTGAAAGATCATGGCCACATCCTTGCCGCGGATGGCGTTCATTTCGCTGTCATCCATGGACAGCACATCTTTTCCCTCCAGCTCGATGGCGCCTCCGGTGATGACGCCTACCTGATCAGGGATCAGATTCATGATGGAAAGGGCTGTGGTGGTCTTTCCTGCGCCGGTCTCTCCGACCAACCCCACCGTCATGTTGCGCCGGACTGTCAGATCAACGCCGTTGACCGCGTAGATCGTAGCATCGTCCGTGCGGTATTCCACCTGCAGATCCTTCACCTGCAGGATCACATCGTTCTCCGGTGTCAGAGCCGGAGTCTGCGTGTCAGTCATGTTGTGTCTCCCCCTTTCTCAGTGCTTCAGTTTGGGATCCAGAGCATCCCGCAGACCGTCGCCCACCAGATTGAAAGCGATGACCGTCAGCAGCAGCGCCAGACCGGGGAACAGCGTCATATAGGAATATCCAAGGATATAGTTTCTGCCCGCAGAAAGCATGGCGCCCCATTCAGGCGCAGGCAGCGGCACACCCAGACCAAGGAAGCTCAGGGATGCGGCGGACACGATGGCAGAGCCCATGCGGAAGGTGGTCTGCACGATGACCGGAGCCAGACAGTTGGGCAGAACATGCTGGGCGATGATCTGCAGGTTGTTGGCGCCGATGGCACGGGCCGCCTCAATGTAATCGTTGTTGCGTACCGTCAGCACCGCCGCGCGGGTCACCTGCGCAAAGGTACAGATACTGCACACACCTACGGCGATCATCAGATTCAGCGTGCTTTTACCCAGCGCGGACACGATGGCGATGGCAATGAAGATGCTGGGCAAAGCCAGAAACACATCGTTGACACGCATGATGACATTTTCCACAATGCCGCCGCAATAGCCCGCAATGGCGCCAAGCGGCACACCGATGATCAGGGACACCAGCACGGCCACAAAGCCCACGGCCAGCGAATACCGCGCGCCATACAGCACACGGATAAGAATGTCACGGCCCAGCTCGTCTGTGCCGAAGGGATGGGCAAGACTCGGATGCTGCAGCCGCTCGCCCACGGCGCTGATCACCTGCGTGTCGTAGTCGAAGATCACACCGGCCAGCAGCGAGATCAGAATGACCAACAGGATAAACGACAGGCCCAGTACGGCGCTCCTGCTTTTGCGAAAGCGGCGCCACACCTCCTGCACCTGTGAACGGTGCTTGATGCGGACGGGCGCGTTGTTTTCTTGTTTCATTACTTGCCCACCTCCGCCTTTTTGCGCTTTCTCGCGTTCTGTGCGGCATACTGCACCTTGACGCGGGGATCTACATAGGCATACACGATGTCCATGATGAGGTTGATGAGACATGTCACGATGGCCGTGAGCACCAGAAAGCCCGTCACAGTGGGGATGTCACGGTCATTGATGGCAGCCACCAGCTGACGGCCCACACCGGGCCATGCAAATACGGTCTCCGTCAGCACACAGCCGGCCATAACATAGGCAAACTGCATACCGCTGGCGGTGATGATGGGGATCAGCGCGTTGCGGAAAGCGTGCTTGAGCACACTGTCCTTTCTGGTCACGCCCTTGGCACGGGCGGTAGTCACATAGTCAGCGCGGATCGTCTCCAGCATGGACGACCGCGTGGTACGGGTGATAAATGCTGCCAGACCGGTGCCCTCTGTGATGGCGGGCAGGATAATGGAGGAAAACGAACGCATACCGCTGGCAGGCAGCCACCCCAGCGTCAGCGCAAACAGGATAATCAGCAGAAGGCCCAGCCAGAAGTTGGGAATGGACAGGCCCAGAAGAGAAAAGATCATACACACGCCGTCTTTCCATGTGTTTTGCTTTACCGAGGCATAGATGCCCAGCGGCAGCGAAATGACCACTGCCACAAATATTGCCGCCAATGCCAGCATCAGTGTGGCGGGGAATTTTTCCATATACAGGCCCAGCACGTCTTGCTGGGTAATATAGGAGCGGCCCAGATCGCCCCGAACCATGTTGACGACATAGTTGCCGTAACGCACCAGAAGAGGCTTGTCCAGACCATATTCCGCCCTTACGGCGGCGATTTCCTCGTCAGTGGCGTTTTCACTGACGATCTGATATACCGGGTCGCCCGGGGCCAGATCCATGATAAAGAACACCAGAAAAACAATGCCCAAAATCACAGGGATCAGCATCAGGATTCGTTTCAAAACATATTTGAGCATAAACTCTCTCCAGAAAGAAACTCTACATCTTTGTTTTGGCCGAGGGCGGTCGGAAGGCTCCGACCGCCCCTCAGCGCGTGGACTTGCTGGGATAAAAAGAAGGTTACTCTGTTACGTAGGCGTAGGTGAAGCGATGCACCTCGGAGCAGTTGGGCGTGAAGCCCTGCAGCTTGGCGGTGGCAGCCACGTACACGGTATCATAGTACAGAGGCATAATGGGCAGCTGGTCGATGACGTCCTTCTGGATCTCGGCATACAGCGCCAGACGGGCGGTGTCGTCAACCTCCACCAGAGCCTTATCCATCAGCTCGTCGATGGCGGCATCACCAAAGTGGCTGCGGTTGGAACCGCTGCCGGTGTGCAGCAGAGGACGGACGTTCATGTCGGGGCCGGCATTCTCGTTGGCCCAGTTGTACAGGGACGCGTCATAGTTAGCATCCTTGAACAGCGCCTTCAGCGCGGTAAGCTCCATGGATTCGATCTGCATATCCACCAGACCGGTAGCGTTAAAGCACTGCTGGATGGCCTGTGCCTGCAGCAGCTTTACATCGCCGCTGACGCTCATGGTGAAGCTGAGCTTATTGCTCTCGCTGTAACCGGCGTCCTTCAGCAGCGCGACGGCCTTATCCATATCGGTGTTGTAGTGCTCCACGTCCTCCGTCAGGCCATAGCCGGGGGAGAAGAAGCTGTAAGCGGGAACGCCGTTGCCCTCGGCAGCCACTTCGATGACCTTTTCCCGGTCAATGGCATAGGCCAGACCCTGCCGCACGCGAACATCGTCAAAGGGAGCGCGCGTGGTGTTGAAGGTCAGATAGTGCATGGTGTCGCCGCCGGTCTCCATCAGCTGCAGGTCGGAATTGCCGCGAACGGTATCCAGATCGATGCGAGCCGGGAACAGGCACACGTCGATCTCGCCGGTCTGCAGGGAGATCAGGCGGGCAGAAGCCTCAGGAATGATGCGGAAGGTAATGACCTCGCTCTTGGGCTGCTCGCCGAAGTAATCCGCGAAACGATCCACGGTGGTATGATCGTTGAGGACCCACTCCCGGAGCACATAGGGGCCGGTACCGATCTTGAAGCCGTCATCAGGGTTTTCAGTGACAGCCTTCTCGTTGAGGATGCTCAGGGTCTTGTCCGCCAGGAAGAACAAAATATCCTGTACGGGAGCGGAGAGCTTCAGCTCCACGGTGTAGTCGTCGGGGGTGTTGATCTCGCTGATCCACTGCACCTTCTCGGAGGTGTAAGAGGAGTCTACGGCGCGGGTATAGGTGAACTTGACGTCGCTGGCCTTCAGTTCCTCGCCATTGTGGAACTTCACGCCCTTGCGCAGGTGGAACACCCACGTCACGTCGTCGGTCTGCTCATAGCTCTCGGTCAGGTTGTTCTCGAACTCGCCGTCGTTGTTGTTGATAAGGGTATTGTGCGTCAGCCAGTACAGAGACAGGTTGGGTCGGCTGTTGGACGCCTGAGGATCCAGCGTGGTCACGTTCTCCTCGGTGCCCACCACCAGTTCCTTCTTCACGCCGGTCTCGCCGCTTTCTCCGTTCTCGCTTCCGCCGCCGCAGCCGGCCAGCAGGCTCATCGCCATCATGAGAGCCAGACACAGCGCCACAAGCTTTTTGATGGATCTTTTCATGCAGTTTCCTCCTTTTATTTTGGTTTGTCTTATTTTACTTTTCACTGATGCTGCCACCAGAAAGTAACGCATTTTATTCGTAGCACACCGCTTCGCCCACGGTATAATCGTCCATTTCGTCAAAGGGATAGAATGGCCGGGGGATACGGTGATAGGGCAGACTCTTCAGATCCGACACGCCGACGCAGCCCGGCACATCCACCGTGCAGAAACAGCTGGCGAATGCCGAAAACGGCAGCCGGAACGATGTGTTGGCTTTTACCTCCACCAGATCATACAGCTTCGGTTCAATGCCGAAATGACGGTAGATCTGAGGATCGCCGGTGTTGGCTGGAAAATGGCAGGCCATTACATCATAGGTGCCGATGCTGATCACAACAGCCTTACCGATATATTGGGGCAAGCCGCGGCTATAGGGGCCTTCCATGATGTATTTCCCGTCATGCAGCGAGCGTACCACACCCCGCACGAGGGCAGGCGTCTGGCCGCAGTGATTGTAGGCCGCGCCCAGCGAAAACTCTGCTTCACCGCCTACGCCGACGGAAAATGCCTTTTCTACCGCAGGGCCGTCCCGCACAATAGTGGCAAAGCGCAAAGGGGCTTTTCGCTCCAGCAGCCGCTGCAGCACGGTCACATTATCGCCTACGGCACCGCCGTTGGGTGAATCGCCGGTGTTGGCAAGGATCACCGGTTTGGCCGTGGCGCCATCCAGCGCCAGATCAATGGTCTCATCCACGGTTTTCAGCTTTGGCCAGCAGCTCTTGCGGCCGTTAAACAACTGTAGCGCCATCTTTCTGGCACAGGCCGCCGCTTCCGCAGCATCAGTGCCCACAGCTACTATCGTAGTCCCCGCAGAGCCCACATCCAGCCACGGCTGCATTTGGAATACGGTAAAATCCAACAGCGTCCCCTGCCGTACATATTCGTGTCCAACTTCCAGCACCTCGTGAAGGATGCCCTCCTGCGAGTTATAGCCCGCGCAGGGCAGGATCATAGGCAGCCGCACAGCGGCGTTGACAAAGGCACGACGGTTCTGGATCTTCATCAGGCCCAGCTTTGCGGCACGGTAGCCCGTCTCATAGGGGTCTACATGCGGATAGGTCTGATACCCGCAGCAAACATCGGAATTTTCCAAAATGGTGGGCGTAATGTTGGCATGCATATCATAGGCTGCGGCAATGACCACGTCCGGCCCCACCATTTGCCTTACCTTTTGCAGAATATAGCCGCAGGTGTCGTCCTCCCGGGTGTCCTGCGTGCCGCCGTGCAGCGCAGCAAATACGCCGTCCACCCGATCCATGGAGACATAGGTCGCCTGCACCCGATCCAGCAGCAGATCCACCGCTTCGGCGGTGACAGGCCCCATGCTCTGGGACCACATGGCAATGCTGGGTACCAGCGTGGCGCCGGCCTCCCGGACTGCGGCGGCCATGCCGGTGGTCTCTACCGGAATACTGGGGTCTACCCCAGTCAGGACATCCTGTCCCTCCCGATACGTCCAATTATGAAAGCTCTGCAGGTCACACAACAGCGGATTAAAGGAATTTGTTTCCTGACTGAATTCAAAATACAGAATATGCAATGCACACAACCTCCTACCCGGTTACTAACTTGCGTCACGAAATTGCCCCAACCTTTGCAAGTTCCGCGGCGTTTTTCTGGGGGCATGTTACATGAGTTGGTAATTTATCTTGTGCCTTAGTATATACTC
>CAVHKA010000074.1:0-9066 GCA_963636325.1 Agathobacter sp.
GTCGTAGGCTGTCGATCATTGCGCCTTAAAAAGCGCAAGCACCGGTCTGCCAATGTCAATGAAACGTATATCCCATCCACTGCGGTCTTGACCACAGTGGATGGGAGACTTTTTTATTTTGGTTTTCTGTCAGTCTCATTGTCGCCCCTTGACTTGACAAGTATTTTCGAAACTTCCCCACGGGCAGCAAAACACAGACCAGACCGCATACAAAGCAGTCTGGTCTGTGTCCATTTTTATATGATGTCCGGAGATCTTCAGCGGATGATGTCGTTTTCCTCCATTAGCGTCAGCATGGTGCCGACACCCTGCGCTTCTGCCTTTTCCAGGATCATTTTGCCTACTGCGACATCGCTCAGCGCAATGCCGTGGCTGGAGGCGATCACAAACTCATCCTCACTGGCACGGCCGGGTACCACGCCGTTGATAATATCGCCCAGGATCAGCTGCCGCTCCACTGGAGGCAGCCCGTCGGTATATTTGCCGTCAGCCAGATAGGTGGCCACCAGATTGCGGTCATCGCAGACAAAGCGGTCGGCGAAGCGGGTATAGGTCTTTCCTTCCCAAGCGGTGGATTCCAGCGGAATACCCAACATTCCCTTATGCAGCATCTCACTGTAAATGATCGGCTTATCGCCGCGCTGCGTGGCTGTGATAAGGATCTGAGAATCGTCGATGGCCGCCTGACGCTCCCCGTCGGTATAGACCGGAACAAATTCCACATCCGGCATCAAGGGCCGCATCTTTTCCAGATAGCAGTCAATGGCTGCGGAATACAGATCACCGATATATATCTTTTTCAATTCCGGGATCACCAGTTTCATCAGACGGGCATTCCACTTGCCCTGCTCACCGGCGCCGATAATGGTCATGCTGTGGGTGTCCTGCACCCGGCAATGCTTGGCGGTCACTGCGGCTACGGCTGCGGTACGGATGGCCGTGATCCAGCGGGCATCCATCACCGCTTGCACCGCGCCGGTCTCGCAATCGTTCATCACCATCAGGCCCCAGGTGACCGGCAAGCCCTTGGCACGGTTTTCCGGATAGCCGGCCACCCACTTCAAACCGGTAGCCTCATCGCTGCCGCCCACATAGGCGGGCATGGCGTTGATGTATGTTTGCGGACGGGTATTGACGTGGATCTTTACGGGAAGCTGGCAGGAGCCTTTGGCAAACTCACTCATGACCTTTTCCACGGCATGGATCACATCAATGTAGGGAATATTCAAGGCCAGAATATCCTCTTGAGACAGATAGCGAAATTCTGCTTTGCTCATAATTGTTATATCTCCTGTAAACAGAAATTGTGAAATCGACGGTTCTGCTTATGCGATCCGGCTGCCCATGATGAGACCCGGCAGCCATGTGGACAGCTCAGGAACAAACGCGGTCAGCAGCAGAGTGGGCAAATAAGCGAACAGGAGGATAATCAGGACAGGCTTCATGACCTTGAAGGCGTTGACCTTGGCCATGCCGGAAGCCATGTAAAGGAAGGGCGCCGTGGGAGGCGTGACATTGCCCATACCGATGTTGACCACCAGAATAGCACACATCTGATAGGGATTGATGCCCAGTGCGGTGCCAATGGGGATCAGCAGTGGCGCGCACAGCATGGTGGCGCAGGTATCATCCATGATCATGCCAATGAAGATCAGGAACACATTGATCATCAGCAGAATAACGTACTTGTTGCTGGATACGGAGGTCAGGCCGGCCAGCACCTTGGTGGGCAGATTTTCCATAGTAAGGATCTGGCCCAGCGCCATGGTCATCACGCACATGACCATCACCACGCCGGTGGTGCGGGCGCCATCGATGAACACGTCCTTCAGGCCGCGGGCCGTTACGCCCTTATAGATCCACAGGGCCACGGGGATCGCGTAGATGGCGGAAACGGCAGCCGCCTCGGTGGTGGTCATGATGCCGCCGTAGATACCACCCAGCACGATCACTGGCATCAGCAGCGCAGGGATCGCCTTGACAGTACGGGGACCGGCTACTTCCCGCAGCGTCACGCCCTGCTCAAGGCCGTTTCCGACATCAATATCCTTGTTGCGCAGCATAAAATAGCTGACAACGCTGATAAGGATCGTCAGAATAATGCCGGGGATCAGGGTGGACAGGAAGCATGCCGTGACCGACAGGTTTGCACCCCATGCTACCACGATACACAGTGAGCTGGGCGGGATCAGCATACCCAGCGGCGCGGAGCAGCAGGCCACAGCCGCGGCGATCTCCATAGGGTAGCGCTTGTCGCGCATCTTTGGCATCATGATGGAGCCGATGCAGGACAGCGTGGCCATACCGGAGCCGCAAATGGCACCGAATACCGCGCAAGCCACAGATGTGATGACCGCTAGACTGCCCTTGATCTTGCCGACAAACAGCTCGATAAAACCGACCAGCGCATCACCGATCTTGCCATGCTCCATGATCTTGCCGGCAATGATGAACAGCGGGATGGACAGCAGTACCACGGAGGACAGCTTGCCGTAAATGGTAGGCAGCATGCCGGTGGCGGTGTAGCCCAGTGTCACGGCGGAATACAGCAAAGCGGTTCCGAAGCAGTACATGACCGGAACGCCGATGATCAGCAATACGACCAGAATAATAAATGCAATACCAATATGCAGCATCAGTCATTTCCTCCTTCCGTGGCCGCGGGTTCTCCTCCGTGTGCGTCAGCCAGATCGCATACGGAGAGAATCAGGTGATAGATGTTATACAGTACCGGCAGCGTATAGCCCAGCACCAGCGCAAAGCGGGAGCACATCATGGGCAGCTTCAGCACCAGTGTTTTGCCGCCCACGACTTGGCAGAACCGGAAATACTGCCAGGCCCAGACCGCCAGCGCGATAGATACAGCAAGGGAAATGATCTTTACAACAACATTCACAATGTGGATGGTAGTTTCCTTTTTTACAAAAACAGAAAGCACATCGGCCTTGATATGGTCATCACGGTAGTTTCCGCCTTCCACACCGCCGATAAAGTACAGCCATAAGGCAAAGATAACAAGCAGCTCCTCGCTGCTGGTGAAGTTTACGCCCAATACGCGGCGGCAAATAACACCGGCAAAAATGGTCAAAAGGACTGCGATGCTGCAAAGCACCATCACGGTACGCTCCGCACCCAGCAACCACTTCCACAGGAAGAAATTTTCCACCTTATTTTCAATTTTCTTTCTCATGTGTGTCTCCTTATGAGGGGCGGAGGCCGCCGCCGTGCGGCAGCCTCCCGCTCCGTTTCTACGTAAGGTGTTTCAGTGCGCGGTCACCCGCGGCAGAGAAGCGTGTCAGGAAAGAGAGACGTTATAGGTCTGGCACAGATTGTCGATGATATCCTGCCCCAGAGTGTTGGCCATCTGAGGCCACACCTCGGCGCGGATACGGTCACGCAGGGCAGCCAGCTCGTCGGCGGTGGGCTGGATCACAGTGATGCCGTAAGCCGTCATATCCTCCACAGCCTTGGCCTCCTGCTCGGCGCGCTCCTCGTTGACACGGGTCTGCATCTGGGCAAACACATCCACGATAATGGTCTGGTACTCCTCAGGCAGGCTGTCAAACAGCTTGGCGTTCATCATCACAGGGATGCACTCGTTGATGACGTTGCAGTCCACGAAGTACTTGATGGCATCGCGGAAGGAGTCGTAGTTCACCAGGCCGGAACCGCCCAGCCAGCCCTCGCACAGGCCGTTCTGCAGGGCACTGTACAGGTCGGAGTAGGGGATCACGGTGGTGTTGAAGCCCATTGCCTTCATCGTCAGGTTATAGGAATCAGCAGCAGGGCAGCGCATCAGCTGAGACTTGGTGGCGGTACCGGTCAGGTCGGCAAAGCTTTCGGAATCCACGCTCTTCATGCCCAAACCCATGAAGCCCGCATTGAAAAAGCCCAGCAGCTTGACACCGCCGCCGGAGGTCACTTCGTCAAACAGCTTCCACATATAGGAATCCTTGGACAGATAGTTGGACTCAAACTCGTCAAAGGTAGAGGCCAGGAAAGGCATGTTGATCACGTCAACACGGGGATCATACTGCGGAGAAATTGGATTGGCGCACATCTGGATATCACCGGTCATGACCTGGCCGTAAACCACGGTATAGTCACCCAAAGCCATGTTGGGATAGACCGTGATCTTGATATGGCCGTTGGTCTGCTCTTCGATCATCTGGGCGGCATCCTTCAGGGCCTTGGTCTGATGGTTATCCTCGGAATACTCGCAGCTCAGGGACCACTCGTAATAGGCGTCGGTGTCGCCGCCTTCGTTGGTGTTGGCGTTATTACTGTCACCACCGCAGGCAACCAACGAAAGCGCCATCATCAGGGCAAGGATCAGGGCAAGTGCTCTTTTCATGGTTATAATCTCCTTTTCGTTTTTTGTTTTTCTATCTTCTCAGCATAGCTGTAAAATAGACGTCATTCGTGTTCCAGCATATAGGAGCTTCCGCCGCGTTTGCGGATCTCTTCCGGCGCTACACCCAGCTCGCGGGCCAAAATCTCGATGACCAGCGGAGAGCAAAATCCGCCCTGGCAGCGTCCCATACCGGCGCGCATGCGACGCTTGACAGCGTCGATACTGCGGGCGCCCACGGGTCGGCGAATGGCCTGGACGATCTCGCTTTCGGTGATCTGCTCACAGCGGCAGACCACATGACCGTACAACGGGTCGGCAGAGATCAGCCGGTCTTTTTCCGCATCAGATTTGTTGGCAAAGGACACGATACCGCGCCGTGTGCCGATAAAGCCCTCCCGGCGCTCCAGCGGCAGACCCGCATCATGCATCTGCATGATGGTGTATTTGGCAATACCTAAGCTGCTGGTCAGACCGGTAGAGCGGATACCGGAGATCCCTACATAACCGGGAACTTTTTCGGAAACAAGGATCTCATATCCGTCGGGGTCTCTTGCCGGGCGAATGCCTACAAACTGGGTAATGGTATCCTCAAAGTGCAGATCGGGCACCAGCAGGCGGGCCTGCTCCTTCACCGAGCCAAGACCTGCTGCGGTAGTTTTATGATCCTGCTTGTCCTGCAAGTCCTCTGCATTGGGTCCCACCAGAATATTGCCATCCACCGTGGGGATCACCAGCGTGCCGTGACCGCCGCCGGCCGGGATGGATCGAACAATGTGGCTGACTTTTACCGGAGTATCATGACCCAGCACGAAGAACTCGCCTTTGCGGGGATGTACGCTGAAATCGCACAGGCCCACCATTCGGGCAATGTCGTCACAATGAAGCCCGGCCGCATTGATGACCCATTTGGCTTGAACGTCGCCCATTGCCGTCACCACACGCTGGATCCCCTTGTCGGAGGCTTCAATGTCCAGCACCGGGCAGTCCAGCAAAAATTCCACTCCATTTTCGGCAGCATTCTCCGCTTGTGCAACCACGAACAGGAACTGATTGATCTGTCCGTCACGCGGCACATAAATACCGCCCAGCAATTCAGGATTCAGGTGCGGTTCCATGTCCAGAAGCTCCTGACGGGTCAGTACCTCAGCGTCATATACACCGTTGGCATAGGCCTTTGCCATCCACGCGGCGATACCGGCCTGCTGCTGGGTGGTGATGGCAATGGTCAGGCTGCCGCAGCGATTGATGGGCACATCCAGATCCTCGCATAGCTGATAGACCATCGGGTGGGAAACCGCACGCAGCATATGCTCCAACGAACCGGTGGGCATGGTGGCCTGCGTCGCCACACAGCTGCTGCAGGACTTGGAGGCGTCGCCGCCCACATCATCGTTCTTGTCACAGATCATGACCCGCAGACGATACTTGCTCAGCTCACGGGCCAGCGCCACGCCTACGGCACCTGCGCCAATAATCAATACATCTGTCTGGTACATTTCTATTTCCCCTCTTTCTCCAGCGTCATGCAGGTGATCAGATCCGCGCCGGTCCCCAGAAAATCAGCAGCCAGCACCGTGTGGCACTTCACCGGCGCTGTCAGTGTGATCTGGCGCAGCGCCGCCATGCACTCCACCAGCTTTTCACGGGGAACGGGCTTATCGGTGCGTACCGGCATCATAGCGCGGGAAGCGCCGCAGATCGGTACGGAGGAGGTAAAGGTCCGCTGCGGCGCAAAGCATTCCGCAACGGCATATTCCGCGCCACGGGGACAGCTGTTGCCGCTGACGACGGCATCCTCACGGCAGGTATATTCCACTTGCACCCGGCAGCCGTTGGGGCACACGGTGCAGATAACGGTTTTTTTCATGCCAGCACCTCCTCATGCTTCGCGGTCACGGTGACGGAGCCCGACAGTGCGGCAGCGTCAATGGTCAGCTGCTCCATGGTGCCCGGGCTGGTCTGTACCAGCTTTCTGGTGGCCAGTACCGTACCGTCAGCGGAAACAGCGGACAGCGTAGTCCCCCGTCCGGGCACGATAGTACGGAACGACAGTACGACCGGTTCATCATTTCCGGGCAGGATGCGCTGGGGGCAGACATAGCGGATGCCTTCGCCCGGCACCGTATCCACCGGCGCGGTCTGGGGCAGTGTTCCGGCGGCATAGCGCGCCGCGCAGGCACCGGCCCGCTCACCCTCGTGGCTGACATGATCCACCAGATCATTTACATGGAGCACATTGCCGCAGGCAAAAATATACGGAACATCGGTCTGCATGTACTGATTCACATAAGCGCCGCGGCTCACGCCGGAAAGCGTCACTCCTGCGGTACGGCTCAATTCATTTTCGGGGATCAGGCCCACGCTCAGAAGCAGCGTATCACACGGGACAACCTGACTTTCCGACAGGATGGGCCGTTTGTTTTCGTCCACCGGTGCGATAGTAACGCTCTCCACGCGGTCAGTACCGGAAATGTCCACCACAGTGTGGCTGAGCAGCAGAGGAATGTTAAAATCGTCCAGACACTGCACCTTATTACGGGCCAGGCCTGCCAGAAACGGCATCAGCTCTACTACAGCCTTGACATGGGCACCTTCCAGCGTCAAGCGGCGGGCCATGATCATGCCGATGTCTCCACTGCCCAGAATGACCACTTCACGACCGATCTTGCGGCCGTAAATATTGATAAGCTTCTGCGCCGTACCAGCGGTATAGATACCAGCCACACGACTGCCGGGGATCACCAGATTGGCGCGGGTCTTTTCGCGGCATCCCATGGCCAGCACCAATGCGTCAAAACTGATGTGCAGCAGGCCTTCCTGACTGGCACATACCAGCGTTTTTTCCCGGATCTCCAACGCCATTGTGCGAAACAGCCAGCCGATACCTTTGTCCTTTGCTTTTTCCTGAAACAGCTCCGCATACTCCGGGCCCGTCAGCTCTTTTCCGAAATACTTCAGGCCGAAGCCCGCGTGAATGCATTGCTGCAGGATTCCTCCGCTGCGCACATCACGCTCCACGATCAGCACGCGCTTGGCGCCGGCCTCGCGGGCGGCTGCCGCTGCCGCTAAACCACCGGGGCCGGAACCGACCACGACCACGGGGTAATACAATTCCTTCATATGTATCTTTACCTCCTTTGGTAAGCAGTTACTCTTTCCGCGCCCAATGTCCGCTGCGCTGTGCAGCGTCCAGCCAACGGGCCATCCGCGCCTCGCGTTCATCTGCGGACATCCGCGGTTCATAGACGCATTTCAGCTTGACGTATTTCCGCACGCTTTCGATGGACGGCAATACACCTAATGTCACACCAGCCAGGCAAGCCGCGCCGAAAGCAGCCGTCTCTTTCTCTTCCGGAACTTCCACGGGGATGCCCAGCATATCGGATTGCAGCTGCATGACAAACCGGTTCTCCACAATGCCGCCATCCGCCCGCATCACGGAGCTCTCATGCCCCAGCTCGGCGCGCATGGCACGGTAGCAGTTGGCCACCTGATATGCCAGAGATTCCAGCACTGCCCGTACCAGATGTGCACGGGTCACACCGGCGGTCAGTCCAATAAACAGGCCGCGTGCATACTGATCCCAGAAGGGTGTCGCCAGTCCGGCAAAAGCCGGCACAAAGAAAACATCATTGGTATCCGGCACAGACAGCGCGATCTCCTCGGAGGCTTTTGCGTCAGGGATGATCCCAATACCATTTTTCAGCCATTCCACGGCAGCACCCGCCACATAGCAGGCTCCCCGCAGGCGATAGGACGGCTTGCCGCCGATCCGCCACATGCAGTCAGAGAACATTCCCTTGTCCGAGACGATCACCTTGTCTCCGGTCTGCAGGCTCATAAAGCTGCCGGTACCGTAGGAGGTTTTCAGGATGCCTTCGCCGGCACAGCCACCACCGACAATGCTGGCTGGAGAATCCGCCGCAGAACCCGCCAGCGGAATACTGACGCCAAGAAAGCACTCAGGATCCGTATAGCCGTACAGCTCCGTGCTGTCGCAGATCTCCGGAAGGTATTCCACCGGAAGGCCAAGCAGCGATACCAGCATGGGGTCCCACTGAGTCTTGCGCAGGTCCATCAGCATCATGCAGCCGGCACTGCCTGGGTCGGTTTTATAGCAAGCGCCATTGCTCATCTTCCAGAAAAGCCATGTGTTCAACGTTCCGATGCACAGTTCACCGCGTTCCGCCCGTTCCCGTGCGCCTTCCACATGATCCAAGATCCAACTGATCTTGGTGCTGCTGTAATAGGCATCCGGCTGTAAGCCGGAGATCGCTTGAATTTCATTGCCCAGCTGTGCCTTCAGCCGATCCGCCATATCCGCAGTGCGCCTGTCCTGCCACACAATGGCGTTATAGATGGGCACGCCGGTATCCTTGTCCCAGATCACACAGGTCTCGCCCTGATGATCCAGCCCCAGCGCCAGCAGATCTTTCGGCGATGCGCCGGGCACTTTGTTCAACACATCAGATACCACAGCCAGACAGTTTTCGTAAATCTCCAAAGGGTCATGCTCCACCCAGCCGGGATTGGGGTAATATTGCTTATGGTGCCGGGATGCCTTGGCTACCACGCGCCACCGTTCATCCACCAAAACAGCGGTGGTCAGTGTCGTTCCCTGATCGATTCCTACATAATATCCGGACATATGTCGCCTACCTCCCGTCAGATCTCCTGCAAAAGGGTTTTACATCAAAAGCATCATAGCAACT
>CAVHKA010000075.1:0-9060 GCA_963636325.1 Agathobacter sp.
GGGGACCTTCAGCACCCGGGCCAGGGTCTGGGCAAACAGGGTCTTGCCGCTGCCGGTGGGGCCGATCATCAGGATGTTGCTCTTTTGCAGCTCCACATCCTCGCCGCCGCCGAAGAAAATGCGCTTATAGTGATTGTAGACGGAGACAGACAGCGTGATCTTGGCCGCTTCCTGTCCCACCACATATTCATCCAGCACCGCCTTGATCTCCTGCGGCGTCGGCAGCTGGTCGAGGCTTTCCACCGTTTCCGGTTCTACTTCATAGCCGTCGTCCAGCAGCGACAGGCACAGCTGCACACATTCGTCGCAGATCCGGACGCCGGGGCCCTGGATCATGCGGTGCACCTGATTTTCCGTCTTGCCGCAGAAGGAGCAGCGCAGAGATTTTGAATTATCAGCCATATGTTACCTCACTCAGCGCTTGTAGATTACCTTGTCCACCAGACCGTATTCCCGCGCTTCCTCGGCGATCATCCAGTTATCCCGCTCGGAGTCGGCTTTGATCTGCTCCGGCGTCTTGCCGGTATTCTCGGCAAGGATCTTGTTGATACGCTGCTTGATCTTCAGGAAGTGCTCCACATCGATCTCCATATCGGTGACCTTACCCTGGGTACCGGCGGAGGGTTGGTGGATCATCACCTCGGCATTGGGCAGCGCGATGCGCTTGCCTTTGGCGCCGCAGGACAGCAGGAACGCGCCCATGCTGGCGGCCATGCCGATGCAGATGGTGGATACATCGCACTTGATGTACTGCATGGTGTCATAGATTGCCATACCGGCCGTTACGCTGCCGCCGGGGCTGTTGATATACATCTGGATATCCTTGTCAGGATCCTGTGCCTCCAGATACAGCAGCTGGGCCACGACCAGGCTGGCGGTGGTATCATTCACTTCTTCGCCCAGGAAGATAATGCGGTCATTCAGCAGACGGGAAAAGATATCATAGGACCGCTCGCCGCGGTTGGTCTGCTCAACAACATAGGGAACCAAACTCATTGTAAAATACCTCCGTTACGAAAGATAGTCAAAGTATACCCACCCTGATATGTGATTTAGTCTTTCTTCTCTTCGTCTTCCTCGGTCTTGGTCTCCTCTTCCTTGACCTCGGGGGCAACCGCGATGGCGGAATCCGCCACGACCTTGATGACCTTCTCGCGCATGACCTGCTCCTTCACATCCTCAGCGCGCAGGTACTTCTTGACGGTCTCCAGATCCATGCCGTACTTCTCGGCCACGGACTTCATCTCGTTCTCCACTTCCTCGTCAGAGACCTCCAGACCCTCGGCCTTGATGATGGCGCGGATGGCCAGATCCATTCTCACCTGATTGGTGGCGGGCTCCTTGGCGTCCATGATGATCTGCTCCTCGTTCATGCCGGTCATCTTGGTGTACTGGTCGAAGGGGATGCCCTGAGAGGCCAGCTGCTGCTTGAAGCCCTCCAGCATCTGGTGGGCCTGCATCTCGATCATCTCGTCGGGGATGTCGGCCTTGACGTTCTCGGCCACCTTGGTCATCAGCACATCCTCAAAGGCGCGCTGGGCGGCGGCGGTGCGCTCCTCGGTCATCTTCTTCTTGATGTCGGCCTTCAGCTCCTTCAGGGTGTCGAACTCGGACACGTCCTTGGCGAACTCGTCATCAATGGCGGGCAGCTCCTTGACCTTGACCTCGTTGACCTTGACGTGGAACACCACGGGCTTGCCGGCCAGCTCGGGGGTATAATTCTCGGGGAAGGTGATGTCGATGTCCTTCTCCTCACCGGCCTTCATGCCGATGAGCTGATCCTCGAAGCCGGGAACGAAGCTGCCGGAGCCGATCTCCAGATCAAAAGCCTCGCCCTTGCCGCCGTCGAAGGCCACGCCCTGGTCAAAGCCCTCGAAGTCGATGTTGGCGGTATCGCCCTTCTTGACAGCGCGCTCCACAACCACCAGACGGCTGTTGCGGTCGGCCATCTCCTTCAGGCGAGCGTTCACGTCGGCGGCCATGACCTTGACCTCCGCCTTGGGCGCCTCAAGTCCCTTATACTGACCCAGCTTCACCTCGGGATACACGGCCACGGTGCACTTGAAGGTCGCGCCTTCCTTGCCCACGCTCTCGATCTCTACCTGGGGATAACCAACGACCTCCAGCTTCTGCTCGTCCACGGCGCTCTCGTAAGCGTCGGGCAGAATGGCGTTGACGGCTTCCTCATAAAAGACCTCGGCGCCGTACATGCTCTCGATCATCTTGCGGGGAGCCTTGCCGGGACGGAAGCCGGGAATATTCATCTTGCCGCGCATCTTCAGATACGCCTTGTTGACGGCGGCCTCGAACTCCTCGGCGCCCACCTCGATGGTCAGAGAGACCTTGCTCTTCTCCAGTTTTTCACAGCTTTTGACAGTCATTGTTGCTTTTCCTCCAGTTTACGTCTATATTTTGATGACATTAGAATACATTATTGTCAAGCCAAGTTTATATGATATCAGAAAACAAATGGAATTTCCATACCTTTTTGCATTATTCGCAAATTTTTTTAGGAATAAACCCCAGAAAATCACCGGCCACCAGTGAAAACAGGGTGCCGCCGCGCGTTCCTTCGATGGCGCGCCGGTGGGAAGCGCCGTGAAGATGCCCGTAATAGCAGGCCTTTACCTCATATTCCTTCAAAAGCCGCAGGATCTCCGGGCACTCATAGCCCTGATAGATGGGCGGATAGTGAAGGAAGCATAGCTTCTCCTGATCACCCGCCTCCTTCAGCGAGGTCTCAAGACGCCCTACCTCCCGCAGGAGCACCTTTTCATTGTGGGTGCCCTGATTGTCCAGCTCGTAGAACCAGCCCCGTGTGCCGCACAGGGCGATATCATTATAGAAAAGGCAGTTATTGTGCAGGATCTCAAAGGTATCCAGTCCATTGTCAGCGAAAAACCGCTTCATCTTGGCGGCGGTGTTCCACCAGTAATCGTGGTTGCCTTTCAGCAATATCTTCTTCCCCGGCAAAGCGTTGATGAATTGGAAATCCAGCAGGGATTCCTCCAGACTCATGCCCCAGCTGAGATCGCCGCACAGCACCGTCACATCGTCGTCACGAAGCGGCGCAAAGCCCTCACGAATGCGGTTGACATAATCATGCCACCCGTCACCGAAAATGTCCATGGACTTGTCCGAGTTCAGTGACAGATGCAGGTCGCCTATCGCGTACAGTGCCATAAATCCCTCCTTCCCATCAGATCAGGCGGCGCAGATTGTTCCAGAAGATATCCTCCAGCAGTTCCTCGCCATAGCCCCGTGCTTTCAGGGCATCGTACAGCTTCGGCATATCCTGCATGCCGGTCAGTCCTGCGGCCAGCGCCTCACAGCCGTCCATATCGCCGCCAAGGCACAGCGTTTTTTCGCCGCCCAGCGCCAGAAAATACTCCACATGCGCCACCAGCGCGTCCATGGTCGGCTCACCCACGAAATCAAGGTACAGGTTCAATCCAACCACGCCGCCCAGGTCACAGACAGCGCGGAACTGGTCGTCGGTCAGGTTGCGGCGGTGGGGGCAAATGACCCGTGCGTTGGAATGGGACGCGATAATGGGCCGCCGCGCCATATGGACAAGATCCCAGAAGCCCGCGTCGGACAAGTGGGACACGTCGGGATAGATGTCGTGTTCCTCCAGCACACGGATGAAGTCCTTCCCTTCCGCGGACAGGCCCCGCTCCGGTTCCTCGGCATTGGTGCCGGACAGCACGTTGGCCCGGTTCCACACAGGGTTCAGAAACCGCACGCCCCAACCGGACACCGTTTCGATCTTATGTACGTCGCAGTCGATGAGGTCGGCGCCCTCGATGCTTAGCAGCGCGGCCACCTTACCCTGTGTTACCGCTTCATCCACCTCCGCGCCGGTGCGGCAATGGCGTGCGATGTCGGTGTTGTCCGCCATCTCCCGCAGGAAGAAGTCATGCATCCGCCGGCACTGTGCCCACATTCCGTCAGCCGGAGCCTCCGCCGCGTCGTGGAACAGGGCAAAAAACTGGGCACAGCGGCGGAACTTCTTCCCTCGCACCAGGTCGATGTGGCCGCCGTTTTCCCGCAGATGAGTGGACGCGGCGTAATAGCGGCGCTGCTCATCCCGGTTTTCGCCGTAGTCCAAGGTGGAAGCTTCGCCGGTTTCCAGGCAACGGTAAATGGTATCACAGTGTGCGTCAAAATAGGATATCATAGCGGTCTCCTTATTGAAAAGCGTTTTTGATGTATTCTATGCGGGCGTTGTCAAAACCGTGCTCGGCGTAGATCTCCGCCACGTCGAACCGGGCGCAGCAGTTCAGCCGCTTCTCCGCCAGATACATCATGGCGGTTTTCCGCAGCTTGTTCTGTTTCTGAATCGTTACATACTCACGAGGCAGCGCCATGTCCACGTTGGCGCGGGTCTTGACCTCCACGAAGCACAGCACGTCGCCATCCCAGGCGATCAGGTCGATCTCGCCGTAGCGGCTGCGGTAGCCGTGGGCCGCCAGCTTGTACCCATTCTCCCGCAGATAGCGGGCCGCCATGGCCTCGCCCTGCATGCCCTCCGCCCGGCTCACCGTCTGGCCTCCCACTTTTTCAGGAAGGTCATGCGGTGTTCGGGGCAGGGGCCATATTCGTCCAGCATGGCATAATGCAGCTTGGTGCCGTAGCCCTTGTGTCTGGCAAACTGGTATTGAGGATATTTCTTGTCCAGCACGTCGGTCACATACCGGTCACGGCTGACCTTTGCCAGAATGGAGGCCGCCGCGATGGAGGCGGAATGGCCGTCGCCCTCCACGATGCAGCGGTGGGGCACGGTAATGGCGGCGTGCTGTCCGTGGTCACGATTACCGTCGATCAAGGCCATGTCCGGCTTCAGAGACAGTCCGTCGACGGCCAGCTGCATGGCCTTCATCCGGGCGGAGAGAATGTCGGTGGCGTCGATCTCCGCGGCGCTGACGCTGGCCACCGACCAGGCAAGCGCCGTGGTGGTAATGACACCGTACAGCGCTTCCCGCTTCTTTTCCGTCAGCTTTTTGGAGTCGTTCAGACCGTTGATCACGCACTCACGGGGCAGGATCACCGCCGCCGCGTACACCGGGCCCATCAAGGGGCCTGCTCCGGCCTCGTCCACGCCGCAGACCGTCTCGCAGCCCTGCGCCCACGATTCCTGTTCATATGTCCAAAGCTCCATAGGCGCTCCTTTCAATAGGTCAGCGTGATCTTGCGGCAGTCGCGGCAAACACAGGCGGGAAAGCTGGATTCGTTGGGGAAATCGGTGTTATAGGGGCCATCCAGCACGATGCCGTTCTGCCTGGTAATGTACTTCTTGGTCAGGAACAGGGCGTCGATATCGCCGTCCGGCGGCAGGAAAAACAGGCCTCGGCTGTATGCGGTGATGACCTTCCCACGCTCCAGCTCTTTTCCGCAGTTTGGGCAGTTCATTCCTGCACCTCCTCCACCGTTTCCAGCGTGAAGCGGCCTAGCTTGCCGCCCCGGAACTCGTCCAGCAGGATACGGGCCATGCGCTCGGTGTCCACCTCCGCGCCCCGCATCAGGAAGCCCCGCTTCCGTCCTGCCTTGGTCAGCAGGTCGTAGCCGGTGTCACCCTCCTCCACGTCGATCTTATACCGCTCGGTGAGGATCTCGGCGTAGTGCTTTCCCAGATATTCCATCAGATAGCAGGCCAGTTCCTCGATATCCATCACGTCATCCTTGATAGCGCCTGTAAAGGCAAGACGCTTGCCGACCTCTACGTCATCGAACTTTGGCCACAGGATACCGGGGGTGTCCAGCAGCTCCAGCGTGCGATCCACCGGCACCCACTGCTTGGAGCGGGTCACGCCGGGGCGATCCTCCGCCTTGGCGGTCTTGCGGTGGGCCACCTTATTGATAAAAGTGGATTTGCCCACATTGGGGATGCCCAGCACCATCACGCGGACGGTGCGGCCCACCTGTCCCTTTTCGGCATAGGCGGCCAGCTTGTCCTTCAGAAGCTCACGGACGGCGGCGGCAAACTGCGCCGTGCCCGCGCCGCCCTTGGCGTTGGCCTCCAGCACCGCATAGCCCTTTCCCCGGAAATAGGCGGCCCAGCGCTTTGTCTCCCTGGGGTCTGCCTGATCCACACGGTTCAGCACCACCATGCGGGGCTTCCCCGCCGTCATTTCGTCTACGTCCGGATTACGGCTGGACAGCGGGATGCGGGCGTCCAGTATCTCGCACACCGCGTCCATGTTTTTGATCTCGGCCACGATCATGCGCTTGGTTTTCGTCATATGGCCGGGAAACCAGCTCAATCCTTCTATCTGCATGGTGTGTCACCTCACAACCTAATTTAATATCACATATCAAGTAAATAATTTATCCGATTATACCACAGTCTTTCTAAAAAGAAAAGGAAAAAACCGCCCACGAATGTGAGCGGTTTTTCTTGGATCGAATACGCTTACAGCTTCTCGCGGATCTTGGCGGCCTTGCCGACGCGGTCACGCAGATAGTACAGCTTGGCGCGGCGCACGAAACCGTGACGCACGGTCTCGATGGTCTGGATGGAGGGAGAATGTACGGGGAACACCTTCTCCACGCCCACGCCGTAGGAGATACGGCGGACGGTGATGGTCTCCTCGATGCCGCCATGCTTCTTGGCAATAACGGTACCCTCGAAAACCTGGATACGCTCGCGGGAGCCTTCCTTGACCTTCACATGCACGCGGACGGTATCGCCCACCTGTACCTGAGGCACTTCCTTCAGCTGCTTTTCGTTCAATGCTTTGATGAGATCCATGGATTTTTCCTCCTGTATTTATAGGTGTTCATAACGCCATCACAAGGGTGCATTTTCGCACCGGCGACAGAGGACCGCCCTTTTCACGCCATGATAGAATACCATACAAACCCGGTAAATGCAAGCATTATTTTCACTTTTGCGGGAAAATCATCGAAAATCCTGCCCATTCGCGTCCAGAATGGCACGGCGGCGCACCCGGACGAAGTCCGGCATCAGCTCCGGAAGATAGGACGCGATGGCCTTTTCAATCAGCTGGGGGTTCAGGCCGGGATTCTGAGCCTGCACGGTGATATCAATGAACACGTTGTGTTTGTCTGCCGTCACGTCCGCTTTGCGGATCATGGGCGCGATATCCACATCCGCCAGCTCCTTGCGCTTGGTGCGCTTCTGGATCACCAGCGTGTCCCGTGCCAGCAGCGCCCGCAGATGCTCCGCCGCGCCCTCCGGCACACCGGCGTCGTATTCCAGTGTTACATCCGCCCGCAGGCTGTCCAGTTCACGAATGGGACGCTTTGCCTCATAGCAGTCCAGCACCCGGATACCAGTGGGCATGCCGGTATTCAGCTTCTCCGCGATGCCGCTGCCGTCGCTGTCCTGCGTCACCTCGAAATCCAGTAGCTCACAGTCACTGCTCTGCCCCACCGGCAGCGGCAGGACAATGGAGATGATGGGATGGGGATGGTAGCCCTGGGTGTGCTTGATGTCCAGCTCCGTGCGGGGAAAGCACCGCTGGAAGGTGCGCATCAGGTCAAGGTGAGAGATATAGGACGCCTGCGCCTCCTTGACGAACAGCAGTCTCAGCTTAGACATCGCACTTCCCTCCTACCAGCTTGTTGGCGCCGCAGCCGTTGCACCGGGTGCGGCAGTCCGGCGTGGTAACGCCCGCCACGGCGTTTTCATGCTCACGCCACAGATACTCCTTGGTAACGCCGCTGGCGATCATGTCCCACGGCATCAGCTCATCCTTTTCCCGGCGGCGATAGGCGTAAAACGCTGGATCGACGCCGCACTCGTCAAAGGCTTCCAGCCAGCGGTCCAGTGAGAAATATTCTTCCCATGCGTCAAGGTGTCCACCTTTACGCCATACGGTTTCCAGCACATTGCCCAGTCTCCGGTCGCCCCGGGCCAGCACCGCCTCGATGAAGGAGGTCTGTCCGTCGTGCCAGTTGTAGCTGACGGTCTTGGTGGTCATATTCTCCCGCAGCAGCTGCACCCGGCGCTCATATTCCTCGCGGGTGATCTGGGGCTCCCACTGGAAAGCCGTGTGAGGCTTGGGGACAAAATAAGAGGTGGACACGGTAATACGGACACCTCGCTGCTTGTTGGGGGCACTCTCCCGCCATGCGTGCATGACACGGGCCGCCACGTCGGCAATGCCCAGTACGTCCTCGTCGGTCTCTGTGGGCAGGCCCAGCATGAAATAGAGCTTCACCGCGTTATATCCGCCGGCGAAGGCGGTATGGCAGGAGTTCAGCAGCGCCTCCAGCGTCACATTCTTGTTGATCACATCCCGCAACCGCTGTGTGCCCGCCTCCGGCGCGAAAGTCAGGCCGGTCTTGCGGCCCTTGGCCAGCCGCTGCATCAGCGCCATGGAGAAGTTGTCCGCCCGCAGACTGGGCAGCGACAGGTTCACATGGCGGCTCTCGCAGAAGGGCTCCAGCTGGTCGCACAGATCGGTCAGCGGCGGGTAATCGCTGGTGCTGAGGGAGGACAGCGTCACCTCCTGATAACCGGAGTCGTTGCAGGAATCCAGGCAGTACTGGGCGCACAGGTCACGGCTCCGGTTGCGGACGGGCCGGTATACATAGCCCGCCTGACAGAAGCGGCAACCCCGGATGCAGCCCCGGAACAGCTCCAGCATCACCCGATCCTGCACGATCTCGGTGCTGGGCACGATGGTATTTACCGGGAAATACGCCTTGTCCATGTCGCGGACGATGCGTTTGGTCACCACGGCTGGCGCACCGTCGCGGGGCGTGATGGCGCTTACCGTGCCATCGTCGTGGTAAGCAATATCGTACAGGCTTGGTACATAGATGCCGTCCAGCTGGGCGGCTGCCCGGAGAAACTCCGCCTTGCTCCAGCCCTCGCGCCTCGCCTTACGGTGCAGCTCCACCATCTCCACGGTGATGTCCTCTCCCTCGCCCAGACTGACGAGGTCGATAAAGTCAGCGATAGGCTCGGCGTTATACATGGCGGTGCCGCCGGCGATCACCAGCGGAGTCAGGCCGTCACGCTGGGCGCTGCGCAGGGGGATCCCCGCCAGCTCCAGCATGTTGAGGATGGCGGTGAAAGCCATCTCATAG
>CAVHKA010000076.1:0-9010 GCA_963636325.1 Agathobacter sp.
GTGGATGGCCGCCAGAAGAACGAGATCCGTCCTCTGGACGCCGAGGTGGGCGTGCTGCCCCGGGTCCACGGCTCCGGCCTGTTCACCCGCGGCCAGACCCAGGTCCTGTCCGTCTGCACCCTGGACACCCTGTCCGCCTGCCAGAAGCTGGACACCATCTGGGAAGAGACCGAGAAGCGCTATATGCACCACTACAACTTCCCCGGCTACTCCGTGGGCGAGGCCAAGCCCGCCCGCAGCCCCGGCCGCCGCGAGATCGGCCACGGCGCGCTGGCCGAGCGCGCCCTGCTGCCCGTCATTCCTCCCGTGGAGGAGTTCCCCTACGCCATCCGCGTGGTGTCTGAGGTGGTCAGCTCCAACGGCTCCACCTCTCAGGGCTCCATCTGCGGCTCCACGCTGGCCCTGATGGACGCCGGTGTGCCCATTTCCGCGCCGGTTGCCGGTATCTCCTGCGGCCTGATCCAGGATGACGAGGGCGGCTTCACCACCTTCATCGACATCCAGGGCGTGGAGGACTTCCACGGCGAGATGGACTTCAAGGTGGCCGGCACCAAGAAGGGTATCACCGCCATCCAGATGGATCTGAAGAACGACGGTCTGACCATGGAGATCATCCGCAACGCGCTGGATATCACCTATGACGCCCGCTGCCAGATCCTGGATCAGGTGATGCTGCCCGTCATCAGCGAGCCTCGCCCCGAGGTCAGCAAGTACGCCCCCAAGATGATCACCATGCACATCGATCCCGACCGCATCCGCGAGGTCATCGGCAAGGGCGGCAGCGTGATCCAGAAGATCGTGGCCGAGTCCGGCGCCAAGGTGGACATCGACGACGACGGCACCATCCATATCGCCTCCCCCGACGCGGAGAGCTGCGACAAGGCCAAGAAGTTCATCGACGACATCGTGTTCGTGCCTGAGGTGGGCAAGCTGTACTACGGCCGCGTCGTGCGCCTGATGACCTTCGGCGCCTTCGTGGAGATCGCCCCCGGTAAGGATGGTCTGGTCCACATTTCCAAGCTGGCCGACAAGCGCATCGAGAAGGTGGAGGACGCCTGCAAGGTGGGCGACATGATGTGGGTCAAGTTCATGGAGATCGACGAGAAGGGCCGCTGGAACCTGTCTCACAAGGACGCCATGAAGGAGATCGCCGCCAAGGAAGCCACCGGCGAGAAGATCATGTGATAGGCGCGGAACACCGCGAAGACAACGAGCAGGAGCGCCTCGGCGCTCTTGCTTTTGTTTATGGTTCAGGTCGGTTAAAGGCTCCCCTGTGTAAGGGGAGCCTTTGATATGCGCGTCCTTGTTGACATTTACCGCACCCTCCTTTATACTGAAAGCATCACGACCACAGGGAGGAACACCGATGGACGCTTATAAGATCTGTCCCCAGTGCGGCACGCATAATGATCCGCAGAACCGGCTGTGTGAGAATTGCCGGAAAACACTGATCGATGTACGGGTATCCGGCGACCTCTCCAAGCTGAAACCGGAGCGAAATCCGGTGGCACAGATTTTGAAGATTTGCGCTGTGGTGATCTACGTCTTTGCCGCTGCGACCGGCATTAAGGAAACACTCAGCTACGGCGTTATATCCTTTTTGCTGCGGGACTGGGTGCTGGGATTCATGGCGGGAACGCTGCTGCTGGGCTTTTCCGAGGTCATCCGCCTGCTGCACGAGATCAATCAGAAGAAATGAAAGAACCGCCCCCGGGCGGTTCTTTTTTTGTGCGGGTAGGATTCCGAAAACCGTTCGTAGGGGCCGATGCCCACATCGGCCCGCACGACTGACGATGGCAGTTCCGAGATACGACGGGGCGATGTGGGCATCGCCCCCTACGAACCGGCCACCGATAGAACTCCGCAGACCGCTTCTTTTTTGCTTATACCTCCCACTTGAAACATCTGCTTTTCTTTTACCGGCACTTGTGGTATACTGCTATTTGTAAAATTATGCGCAAAAGGGAGGTTATCTCCATGTCTGATACCATCGCCGCCATCGCCACGGCGCAAACCCCCAGCGCCATCGGCATCCTGCGGCTCAGCGGCCCGGATACCAAAACCGTGCTGGACGCGGTGTTTTTTCCGCGAAACGGCAGGCCCATGTCACAGCAGGCCGCCCGCACCATGGTGCTGGGCCGGGTGCTGGACGGCGAGGGCCGCGTGGTGGACAGCGCGCTGTGCGTGCTGTTCCCCGGCCCCGACAGCTATACCGGCGAGGACTGCGCCGAGCTCCACTGCCACGGCTCGCCCGTGGTGCTGAACGAGGGATTGAAGCTGCTGCTGAGCCACGGCGCGCGGCAGGCAAAGGGCGGCGAATTCACCCAGCGGGCCTTTCTCAACGGCCGCATGGATCTTTTGCAGGCGGAGGCCGTGGCGGACATCATCGACGCCGAGACCGCCGAGACGGCCCGCAACGCCGCCGGACAGCTGGAGGGCGTGCTGAGCCGCAGCGTCCAGACGGTGTACGACACACTGATGGGCGTGACCAGCCGGTTCTACGCCATCGTGGACTATCCCGACGAGGATATCGAAGACTTGCAGCGGGAGCAGCTGCTGGACGCCCTGCGCCAGAGCGAGAACAAACTGACGGAGCTGCTGGCCACCTTCTCCCGGGGCCAGCTGATGAAGCAGGGTGTGCCCACGGTGCTGCTGGGCAAGCCCAATGTGGGCAAATCCTCGCTGCTGAACGCGCTGGTGGGCTATGACCGGGCCATCGTCACCGACGTGGCGGGCACCACCCGCGACACAGTGGAGGAAAAGCTGCTGCTGGGCCATGTGCTGCTGCGGCTGACGGATACGGCGGGCATTCGGGAGACGGGCGATGCCGTGGAGCAGCTGGGCGTGGATCGCAGCCGCAAAGCGGCGGAGCGCGCGGCGCTGGCCCTGCTGCTGCTGGATGGCTCCGCGCCGCTGGATCAGCAGGACGAGGCGGCCATGGCCGTGGCGGAGAAGGCGCCCCACCTGCTGGTGGTGGTTAACAAATGCGACCTGCCCCGGCAGCTGGACATCGGCGCGCTGGCCGACCGGTTCGACAACGTGCTGTCCGTCTCCGCCAAGACCGGCGAGGGCATGGCCGCCCTGTGCGAGGCCATCGGTGAGCAGTTCCCCGCCGGAACGGAGACCCAGGGCGAGCTGCTGACCAACGCCCGACAGGCCGACGCGGTGGGCCGGGCGCTGAACTGCGTGAAGAACGCCCGGGCGTCCCTGCGGATCGGCATGACGCCGGACGTGGTGCTGACGGACGCCGAGGGCGCGCTGGAAGCCCTGGGCGAATTGAACGGAAAACACATCCGGGAGGATCTGGTGGACACCATCTTTTCCCGGTTCTGCGTGGGAAAGTGAGGAGAGCTATGGACTGGCTGGAATTGAAGATCGACACCGCTCCCGCCGGCATTGATCCGGTGACGGAGATGCTGGAGGAACAGGGCGTTACCGGCGTGATCATCGACGATCAGCGGGACTTTCAGGATTTTATGGCCCACAATCAGGCCTACTGGGACTATGTGGACGAGGATCTGGCGAAGGAGAAGGAGAATCTCTGCCGGGTGACCTTCTATGTGGAAAATTCTCCGGCGGGGTACGGCGCTATCGCCGCCATCCGCATGGCCATGCACGCCATGAAGCAGAAGCATCCGGAGTACGCGCCGCTGCTGCTGACTATGGAGAATGTGAAGGACGAGGACTGGGAGAATAACTGGAAGCAGTTCTATAAGCCCATGGAGATCGGTGAGCGGCTGCTGGTGATCCCCGCGTGGGAGAAGGCCGACCCCAAGGGCCGCGTGACCCTGATGCTGAACCCCGGCCTCACCTTCGGCACCGGCAGCCATGCCACCACCCGCCTTTGCCTGACGGCGCTGGAAAGCCGCATCCACGGCGGTGAGAAGGTGCTGGACTTGGGCTGCGGCAGCGGCATCCTGTCCATTGCCGCGCTGCGGCTGGGCGCGGGCAGCGCCTTCGCCTGCGACATCGACGAAAAGTGCATCGACGTGGCCTATGAAAACGCCGCCCTCAACGGCATCGGCAAAAAGCAGCTGACGGTGCGGCAGGGGGACGCCACAAAGGAAGGCCCGCTGCGCGACGCCATCGGCACCGGCTATGACGTGGTGGTGGCCAACATCGTGGCGGACGTGATCATCTCTCTGGCGCCCCAGGTGCGCCACTTCCTGAAGGAGGACGGCTGGTTCCTGACCTCCGGCATCATCGACGACCGGGCCGACGAGGTGGCCGCCGCGCTGGTGGCCGCCGGGTGGAACATCGTGGAATCCTGCACCAGCGAGGGCTGGTACTGCTATATCTGCCGCTGAGACGCGGCGACCGACGAGAGGAGGCATTTCTCATGAATCAATATGACGTGATCATCATCGGCGCGGGCCCCGGCGGCATTTTCTCCGCCTATGAGCTGGCCAAGCGCAAGCCGGAGTGGAAGGTGGCCGTGCTGGAGGCGGGCAACCCGCTGGAGAAGCGCCGCTGTCCCATCGACGGCGTGAAGGTGAAGGCCTGCATCCACTGCAAGACCTGCGCCATTATGAACGGCTTCGGCGGCGCGGGCGCGTTTTCCGACGGCAAATATAACCTGACCAACGCCTTTGGCGGCACCCTGTACGAGTATATCGGCAAGCAGCAGGCCATGGATCTGATGCGCTATGTGGACGACATCAATATGGGAAACGGCGGCGCGGGCACAAAGTTGTACTCCACCGCCGACAGCGGCTTCAAGCGGCTGTGCTTACAGAACAACCTCCACCTGCTGGACGCCTCGGTGCGCCATCTGGGTACGGACATCAACTATAAGGTGCTGGAAAACCTCTATGCCCAGCTGAAGGACAAAGTGGAGTTCCACTTCCTGACCCCGGTGAAGGCCCTGACCATCACCGCCGGCGGCCAGTATGAGGCCGAGACCGACAAGGGCGCTTTCGTGGGCCGCAAGTGCATCATCTCCGTGGGCCGCAGCGGCAGCAAGTGGATGGAGACCGTGTGCGAGGATCTCAGCATCCCCACCAAGTCCAACCGGGTGGACATCGGCGTCCGGGTGGAGCTGCCCGCCGAGGTGTTCGCCCCCATCACCGACGAGCTGTACGAGAGCAAGATCGTCTATAAGACCGAGAAGTATCAGGACAAGGTGCGCACCTTCTGCATGAACCCCAAGGGCGCGGTGGTCAACGAGAACACCAACGGCATCGTCACCGTCAACGGCCACAGCTATGAGGATCCGGCCCTGCATACGGAGAACACCAACTTCGCCCTGCTGGTGTCCAAGCACTTTACCGAGCCCTTCCGGGACAGCAACGGCTATGGCGAGTCCATCGCCCGGCTCTCCAATATGCTGGGCGGCGGCGTCATCGTCCAGCGGTTCGGTGACCTGATCCGGGGCCAGCGCTCCACTCCCAAGCGCATCGAAAAGGGCTTCATGACCCCCACTCTGGCCGCCACCCCCGGCGACCTGAGCCTGGTGATGCCCAAGCGTATTCTGGACGGCATCATCGAGATGATCTACGCCCTGGACAAGATCGCGCCCGGCACCGCCAGCGACGACACGCTGCTGTACGGCGTGGAGGTGAAGTTCTACAACATGGAGGTGGCGCTGGACGAGCATCTGGAGACACCTCACAAGGGCCTGTTCGTCATCGGTGACGGCAGCGGCGTCACCCACTCCCTGTCCCACGCCAGCGCCAGCGGCATCTTCGTGGCCCGGTATCTGGCGGAGAACGAAGCGGAGTGATCTAACGCCGGGAGACGCAATCGGTGGCTTTTTTGTAGGGGGCGATGCCCTCATCGCCCCGCCGTATTCCGGAACTTCCATCGTCAGTCGTGCGGGCCGATGTGGGCATCGGCCCCTCCGCATGGTTTTCGGAGCCTTCCGCACACAAAAAAGAACCGCCCGCGGGCGGTTCTTTTCACATATGCTGCGCGTCAAATGTCCTACGCTCCACGGGCGGCGCGGCTTTTGGGGATGCGGATGGTCAGGAGGATCTCGCTGTCGGTGTCCCTGCGGCCCAGATCCGCGTCTACGCCGCTCTGGCGCATCATTTGCAGACTGCGGTCGATGCTGTTGAGAAACAGCCGCACATCCTTGATGATATAGGTGGCGCTGCGCTGGGGCGCGGGCTTCTCCGTCAGCAGGCGCTCCACGTACCCCTCCGTCTGGGCCACGTTCATCCCTCTGGCGGTGATGACCGCCAGCGCCGAAAGCCGCGCCGCCTCGTCCGGCAGCCGCAAAAGGGCGCGGGCATGGCGCTCCGTCAGGCCGCCACGGCGTAAGCCCTCCCGCACCGGCTCCGACAGCCGCAGCAGCCGCAGCTTGTTGGCCACGGCGGACTGGGACTTGCCCAGCTTTTCCGCCGCCTGCTCCTGACTGAGGGAATAGCGGCTGATGAGGCGGGCGATGGCGGCGGCTTCCTCAAAGCAGTCCAGATCCCGGCGCTGGAGATTTTCGATCAGGGCCAGCATCCCGGCGTCCTGCTCATCCACCTGGGCCACAAGACAGGGCACCTCCCGCAATCCCGCGATGCGGGCGGCCCGCATCCGCCGCTCACCGGCGATGAGCTGATAGCCCTCCCCTGTCCGGCGCACCGTCAGGGGCTGCAATATGCCGTAGGCCCGGATGCTGTCGGCCAGCTCACGCAGCGCCGCCTCGTCGAAGCTGCGGCGGGGCTGCTGGGGATTGGGGGTCAGTTGGGACAGGGATATGTACTGGACACGGGTGGACAAAAACTCACCCTTCCGGCGGTTTCTCATGGCAGCTCACTCCTTTTTCCCCATTGTACGCCATGTCCCGCGCGGAAGGCGGCGCTTTCCGTCGGAAAGCTGAAAAAAGCCGCTGCGGCAGCAAACGCGCCGCCTGTATTGCGATAAGTAATTCTAATACCTATTATTGTATATTTATGCTTCCCATTCTGAGAAAACATTGCTATAATATTTGGCGACGAAGTCGGGAGTGGTTCCGGCTGACGTTGACTCTTTGTGGTTTTATGGTGGAAAAGTACCCGCTTGGCAGCGGGTATTTTTCTTTTTGTCGGGAAATGGGAACATTTTCCCCGTTTTTTTCGTCATATTTATAGTTGTATTTCAGAAGAAATGCGCTATACTATCGTCGCGCCTGAAAAGAGCGCCATACGAAAGAAAGGAATGATACTAGATGAAAAAGTTACTTAGCTTGCTGCTGTGCGCCGTAATGGTGCTGTCTCTGGCAGCCTGCGGCGGCAACAAAACGCCCCAGAACGATAATGACCAGTCCAATGATCCCGCCCAGAGCGTGGATCTGAAGAAAGTGGCCGAGGACGCCATCGCCTCCATCGACAGCGAGGACGTGATCCTGCTGCCGGAGGAGAACCAGGAGACCATCGAGTCCCTGTATCCCGGCCTGACCGCCGTGGCCACCAAGCAGCTGGTGGTGTATCTGCCGCCGGTGGCGGGCAACGCCTGCGAGCTGGTGATGGCGGAGGCCGCCAGCCCCGCTGACGCCGAGACCGTGCGCAGCATCCTGCAGAACCGGGTGGACAGCGCCGCCAACGACACCGTCTATCCCGACAACGCCGAGGGCTGGAAAAACGGCGCGGTGGTGACCGTCAACGGCAACTATGTGGTGATGGCCGTGCTGCCCAGCGGCGTGGAGATGCCCGCCGCCTTCAAGGCGCAGTTCTGAGGTTGGGCACATATGGCACAACCTCAAAGGCTCCCCTGTGTAAGGGGAGCTGTCAGCCGCAAGGCTGACTGAGGGGTTGACAATCCCTCCGTCACGGCTTCGCCGTGCCACCTCCCTTTACACAAGGGAGGCTTTGGCGGCTACGATATCAACACACAAAGGGGAGAGGCGTTTGCCTCTCCCCTTCTTTTTATCCTCTTTTACATCTGCTTGCGCCGCAGCTTGCGGATATCCTCCCCGAAGAAGGGCAGGATGCGGTACTCGCCCTCGAACCGGGACTGTACCTGGGGCGAATAGCGCTCGCCCAGCTGATAGGGGGTCAGGTTGGTGTTGACCACCGTCTTTTTCCCGCTGATGAGCCGCCCGTTCACCAGCTGGTACAGGGCGCTCTGGACAAAGCTGGTGACCATCTCCGTGCCCAGATCGTCCACGATCAGCAGGTCGCATTGCAGATAGCGCTGCACATCCTCACAGGCGGCGGCGGAATCGTCGGGCCGGAACTTCTCCTCCTCCATCTGGGAGAAGATGTGCTCCGCCGTGTCGTACACCACGCTGAAGCCCCGCTCGCTGACCACCCGTGCGATGCAGGCGGACAGATACGTCTTGCCCAGACCCGGCTGGCCCATCAGCAGCAGGTTGTCGCTGCGGAGGGAGAACTGCCGGGCGTAATCCCGGCACACGTCGTAGTTGCGCTCCATATTCTCCCGGGGCGACAGCTTCCGCTCGCCCCGGTCGGTGCTGTACCAGTCGAAGGAAAAGCGCTCGAAACTCTGGCTGCCCAGATCCAGCATCCGGGACAGCTCGGACAGCTGGGCCTTTTTATAGTACTCCCGCAGGCAGCGGCACACCTGCCCCTCGTGATAGCCGGTGTCTCCGCACAGGGCGCAGGCGGGCTTCTCCTCCAGATAGTCCTCCGGATAGCCCATGCCCTTCAGCAGGGCGGTGCGCTCCTTCTGCAGCTCCAGATTCTCGTCCCGCAGCACACGTACCGCCGGAACGGGATCGGCGCCCCGCCGCAGGGCCGAGGCGATCAGCTTGGGCATGGTGGCGCGAAGCTGCTGCTCGATCTCCTTCAAACGGGGCTCGGCGTCGTAAAGGCGGGCACGCCGCTGGTTGAATTCCGCGCCGCGGCGCTGCTTGTCCTCCTCGAACCGGGCCAGCGCCTGACGCATAATGCGTCCGTCATATGCCATATGGGTACTACCTCCTTTTCGGTGGGGTATCTCGTGAAATGCAGGGGCCAAAGGCTCCCCTTGTTGCAAGGGGAGCTGTCAGCCGTAAGGCTGACTGAGGGGATAACCCGTGTTGCGGACAACCCCTCCGTCAACGCTTCGCGTTGCCACCTCCCCTTACACAGGGGAGGCT